>JAITNG010000002.1 GCA_031290595.1 Oscillospiraceae bacterium | reverse complement strand
TGCGTAAAAAACTTACTTGAATGCCTTCGCTGCCGCTGCGTAATCCCAGTTTTGATCCGCTGCCCAGGTGAAGCCTTCGATGTTCAGCGGGCCGCCGTCTGCTGCGGTGAAGCGGTAGTTGGAGCCGCATTGGTTGGCCGCAAGGGTTTCAGCGATGGAGTTCAGCGCCGTCAGCACCATCTCAGAGCTATCAAAAACGTGGTATGCGTCCTTCTGCGGGTCGGGCGGCCCGGCAAAAATGCTGGCTTCCGCCGCAAAGGCGATTTGCACCGTGATGGCGTCTGCCCAGGTGATCTCTGCGGTGTCGAGGTTCCAGCCGGTTTCGTTTGCCAGGGTTTCCAGCAGGACTTTAGCATCCACCTTGCTTGGGGCTACGTTGAGTTCAAAATCCACGTTTTGCAGTGCGCCCGGTGTGCCGATGACGAGCTTGCCCGCATAGTGCTGCAAATTATCCGGCGTTTCCAGGGTGAATTCCAGGGTCGGGTTGGTGGGGCTGCTGCCGGAGGCGCCGTCGCCGTCCTTCTTGCAGGCGGCCAGGAACACCGCCGCGCCCAGGGCGATTGCCGCCGCCAGGGCGATGCCGATCACGCGCTTCGTTTTTTGGTTCTTCTGCATAGTTGATCTCCTCTTCCTTCTGTTCTTAATTTTGCTTTCGTGATTTATATTATAACAGTTCTTGCCGCGAAAGCAAGCGCTGGCTAACAGTAATGAACAGTTTTGCGCAGGGGAGCCGCCGCAAAAGGCAAAAGCTGGCACTATAGGATGCCCAATTTCCCTGCCATTTCCTTTGTTTTCATTTCCAGCAGCTTGGATACGCCCTCTTCCTGCATCGTCACGCCATAGAGGACGTCCGCTTCTTCCATGGTGCCGCGCCTGTGGCTGATCAGGATGAACTGGGTGTTGCGGGTCATCCGGCGCACGTAGCGGGCGAAGCGGCCTACGTTCACGTCGTCAAGGGCGGCTTCCACCTCATCAAAAATGCAGAAGGGCGCGGGGGTGGCCTTCAATATGGCAAAGAGCAGCGCAATGGCCGCCAGCCCTTTTTCGCCGCCGGAAAGCAGATCGATGTTCTGCACATTTTTGCCCGGCGGCTGCACGCGGATCTCGATGGCGCATTCCAGCACATCCTCCGGGTCTTCGAGTTCCAGCGTAGCAAGGCCGCCGCTGAAAAGCTCGGCAAAGGTTTCGCCAAAATAGCGGTTGATGCGCACAAACTGTTCCCGGAACCGCTCGCCCATCTGCCCGGTCAGCTCATGGATCAGGCGGATCAGCTCTTCGCGGCTGCGCTCCACGTCTTCCACCTGCTCGGCCATGAAGGTGAAGCGCTCGGCGACTTCCTTGTATTCTTCGATGGCGTCCACGTTGATGTTCCCCAGCGCCCGGATTTTTGCGCTGAGTTCCGTCAGCTCAATCTGCGCCTGCATGGGGTTTTCCAGTTTGTAGCCCTGGGTTTCGGCCTCGCGCGGGGTGAGCTGGTATTCGTGGAAGAGCTTTGCCCCCGCCGCGTCCAATTCCTGCCGGGTGACGGCGCGGCGTTCTTCCTGCCGGGCAAGTTCGCCGCCCAGCTTTTCCTTGCGCTCGGCCAGCAGCTTTTCTTCCCGGCGGAAGGTTTCGGCTTTGGCCATGGTTTCTTCCCGCTGCGCCAGGGCGGCTTCCATGCCGCTCTGGCCGTCCTCGGCTTCCTTGCGCAGCGCCGCAATGCTTTCGCGCAGCACACGGATCGCTTCTTCGACTTCCAGGTTGTTTTGGCGCAGGGTTTCCTGCTCCGCCAACAGGTCGCTGTCGCGCCCGGCGTGGCCTTCGTGCCGTTCCCGCAGGAGGGCGGCGGCTTCTTCGCGGGCTTCAATATCCTTTTCGGTGGCCAGCAGCGCCATGCGCTGGGCGGATTCCGCTTCGGCCAGCTGTTCCCGCCCGGCTTCCAACGCCGCGCGTTTTTGCTGGAGTTCCGTTTGCGCCTGTGCGGTTTCTTGCAGCGCGGCTTCCAGTCTGCCGGTTTCCCCGGCGGCGGCGGTGCATTCGGCGGTCAGCAGTGCAATGCGCTGTGCGGCGGCGGTTTTCTCGTGTTCCAGCTCCGCCTGGGACGCCGCTGCATCCGCCAGGCGCAGCTCCAGGGCGGCCGCTTGCCCTTCCTGCCGGATGGATTCTTCCAGTGCGCGGGCAAGGTCGCCCTGCACCCCGGTAACTGCCGCTTCGGCGGCGGCGGCTTCCTCCGTCAGGAGCTTGCTGCGCTTCTGCTGCTCTTCCAGCTGTGCTTGCAGTGCGCGGCACTCCTCCTTGAGCCGGGCGATCTCCGCGCCCCGGCTGAGCATCCCTGCGCCCTGCGCACGCGAGCCGCCGCTCATGGATCCCCCGGCGTTGATGACCTGCCCGTCCAGGGTGACGATGCGGAAACGCTGGCCGTAGCTGCGGGCGATGGCGATGGCGCTTTCCATGTCCTCCGCCACGGCGGTGCGCCCCAGCTGCGCCAGCAGGATCTGCTTATATTGCGGGTCGGCTTCCACCAGCTCGCTGGCCAGGGCGACGAAGCCCGCGCAGCCTTCCAGGCCTTTTTCATGCAGTTCCTGCCCTTTGATCACGTGCAGGGGCAAAAAGGTCGCCCGCCCGGCGTTGCTGCGCTTCAGGAATTCGATGGCGCGTTTCGCGTCCGCTTCGGCGTCGCAGACCAGGAATTGCAGCGACGCGCCCAGGGCGGTTTCCGCCGCCAGGGCATATTCCGGCGCAACGGTGATCAGCTGCGAAAGCGTGCCGTGCAGCCCGCTCAGGCTGCCCCGGTGGCTTTCCTTCATCACCGCTTTTACGCTGCCGCTGTAGCCTTCCATGTTCTGCTCCAGGTCTTCCAGCAAGCGCCCGCGTGATTGCTTTTGCTGGAGTTCCCCCCGGCTCTGTTCCAGGCCGCGCTGCGCATCCCGCGCTTTGGCGCTGCGGCTTTGCATCCGCAGCTGGTGCCCCTGAAGGGCGTTTTGCAGGCTCTCAATCTCCGCCTGTTGCTGCGTGAACGCTTCCCTGGCGCGGGTCAGGTTCTCTTCCAGCTCTTTGCGCTGTTCCAGGCGCCCGGCGTTGGCGCGTTCGATGCTCTCCAGCCGCTGGCGCAGCTCTCCTTCGGAGCTTTGCGCCGAAGATTGCGCCACCTGCTGGCCGGAAATCGCCTGTGTCAAGGCCTCGCGCCGGATGGCAAGGGCGTCGCCTTGACGCGCAAGGTCTTCGGTCTGCTGCACAATTTCGTTGACATTTTTTGTAAGGGCATTGCCCTTGCCATGCTGCTCTTCCAGCGCCGTGCGGAGCCGCAAAAGCTCATCCTGCAAGGCTTCCAGCTGTTCGGCGAGCTGCTGGCGGGTTTCCGCTGCGTGGGTTCTGTCCTGTTCCAGGCGCTGGGCGGCGCTGTTGTTGTGTTCAATGGTGTTTTCCAGCACGGCGATTTCGCCGCCCTGCCGGGTCGCCTCTTCCTCCAGCGCGGCGCGTTCCCGGCGCAGCGCTTCGGCACGCAGGGTGAATTCCTGCGCCTGGGCTTGCAAGGCCTGGCTTTCCGCGTCCAGGCGTTCCAGTTCCTGCTCGCAAAGGCCGTATTCCGC
The DNA here is from genome assembly GCA_031290595.1 of Oscillospiraceae bacterium. Classification (GTDB taxonomy): domain Bacteria; phylum Bacillota; class Clostridia; order Oscillospirales; family Acutalibacteraceae; genus WRMQ01. The sequence continues at coordinate 3,068 of JAITNG010000002.1, read as the reverse complement.
CTTGGCCTTGGTGATCTTGTGATCCTGTTCCCGCAGCGTTTCGACCGATTGGGCGATGATGTGCAGCGCCAGGCCGATTTCCAGCATCTTGCGCCGCTCCGCCAGTTGGAGGAAGACCTCGGCCTTCTCCTTTTGCACCCGCAGCGGCTCAACGCGCCCTTCCAGCTCCAGCAAAATATCGCGCAGGCGCAGCAGATTTTCTTCCGCCTGATCCAGTTTTTTGAGCGCGGCTTCGCGGCGGTAGCGGGATTGCGAGATCCCCGCCGCTTCTTCGAGCATATCCCGCCGCTGGGCGGAATGGGAGGAAACCAGTTCCTGCACCCGCCCCTGCCCGACCAGGGTGTAACCGTCGCGCCCCAGGCCGGTATCCATGAACAGCTCATGCACATCCTTGAGGCGGCAGGTTTTGCCGTTGATCAAATAATCGCTTTCGCCGGAACGGTAGAGCCGCCGGGTGACGGAAACCGCATCCGCATCGCAGTTGTTCAGGCAGCGGTCGGTGTTATCCAAATGGAGCGTAACCTCCGCCAGCCCCAGCGCCCGGCGCTGATCGGTGCCGCTGAAGATCACGTCTTCCATCTTGGAGCCGCGCAGCTGCTTGGTGGATTGTTCCCCCAGCACCCAGCGCACGGCGTCGGAAACATTGCTTTTGCCCGAACCGTTGGGGCCGACGACGCAGGTGACCCCCGCGCCGAATTCCAGCCGGGTTTTATCGGGGAAGGATTTGAAACCGTGAATATCGAGGGATTTAAGGCGCATATGGCATATTTGCCTTTCTTGCAAAACTTTTTGAGGTGTTGGAGATAAGTATACACAATTATACAGGAAAAAGCAAGTTTTTCATTTTGCGGGGCGCCCAAAAATAAATTGACCCCATTGACGCGGGCGGCGCTTTGTGGCATAATGGAAGCATAAGAACAGCGGAAGGAGCGGCTGCATGAAATACCAGGTGCTGATGGTGGAAGACGATTCGCGGTTTTGCAAGATCATTTCCGGCTTTTTTGCCAAGCATGATCTGGAGGTCACCTGCGCCGATAACGGCGATAAGGCTCTGGCGCTGTTTGATGAACAGCCCTTTGATCTGGTGCTGCTCGACGTCGGGCTTTCCGGTGCGCTGGATGGGTTTTACGTCTGCAAAATGATCCGGGCGCAAAACCAAACCGTGCCGGTCATGTTTGTGACGGCGCGGGGCGACATTGACGACCAGCTGCGCGGCGTGGGCGCCCCCTGCCGGGCGGACGACTACATCGTCAAGCCCTATTCCGAACAGGTGCTGCTGCTCAAGAGCATCACGCTGATTGAGCGTGCCAAGGGGCTGCTCAATTCCAGCAGGGTGCGGCGCAGCGGGGGGATTGAAATGAACCTTGACGCGCATGAAGTGTTCATCGGCGGCGAGCTGATCCCGCTCAAGCCCCGGCAGTTTGATCTTTTGGCCGTGCTGCTGGAAAGCGCGGGGCGCGTGCTTTCGCGCCAGCAGCTGCTGGATACGGTTTGGGGCTATGATTTTTATGGCGACGACCGGGTGGTGGATCAAAGCGTCAAAAAGCTGCGCGACGCCCTGGGTGCAGAGGGCGCAAGGATACAGACGCTGCACCGGGTGGGCTACAAACTGATGAAGCCATAAAAGGAGAGATGCCATGAGCAGTATCATCAAAAACATCCTGCTGGCAACGGCGGCGGCGACCGTCTTCAACGGTCTGCTTTGGCTTGCCCTGTGGGGGTGGAACCTCCGCAAAGCGGCCAGGCGGGGCGCACCGCCGCAGGAACCCCAAAGGCAGAACCGCACGGCGATCCGCGCCGCGCTGGTCATTTTGACGCTGGAACTGTTGCTGGTGCTGGGCGTTTTCTTTATGAACCGCCCGCTGTGGGTGTATCTTTTGGAACGCTCCGCCTCCGTGCGCATTTTATTGCTTTCTGTTGTGATTGTCTATGTTACGCAGGTCTTCTTCTTTCTCTTCGTCCAGTTCCAGGCGCTTGCCCGGCGGGAACGGCTACGGGCGCAGGCGCAGCGGGATTATTTGCTGGAAGTCGCCCACGAACTCAAAACCCCCATGGCCGTTGTGCGCCTGTTGGGCGAAGAAATCCTCATGGACGAAGCGCACCCGCACGAGCGCGCCAAAAAGGCCGAACAGCTGTTGGAACAGATCGACGGCATGAACGGGCAGATCGGCGCCGTTTTGGATGCATCCCGGCTGGAGGGCGCGAACTACAAACTGAAGTGCGCGGAATTTTCGCTGCGCAAGGCCATCGAAACACTGGCCGAAAGCTACGATGTGCTGCTTGAAGAGCGCAACCTGCACCTGCACCTGGAACTGCGCAGCGAAGGCGAAATTTTCGGCGACCCCGCCCGGCTCCGGCAAGCGGTGGCCAACCTGCTCGCCAACGCCATCCAATACGCCACCCCGGGCAGCGAAATCACCGTCACGCTGGAAGAAACCCGCAAGCGGCTGCACCTGCAACTGCGCAACGACTGCCCGCCCATTGCGGTCAAAGAACTGGGCAAGCTGTGGCGCCCCTTCAAGCGCCTGGAACAGGAGGGCGACAACGCCCAAAAAGGCACGGGGCTGGGGCTTTCCATCGTGCACAGCATCGTGCTGCTGCACCACGGCCGCTGCGGCGCGGAACCCGTGCCGGGCGGCGTGCGGTTCTGGGTCACACTGCCCAAGCGCCGCCGCCTGCGGCGGGGCTAGTCGCTTCGCGCTGTCGTTTTTCACGGATGCGGGGGATTGAGGGTTGACAGAATAGGAATATTCCGATATAATATTACTATAATATTGCGGGAGGGATTTTGATGCCGAGCATTCGACCGAGCGCGGATTTGCGCAACAACTACAATGAAATTTCCGAATTTTGCCACAAGCACCCCGAACCTGTGTTCATTACCAAAAACGGGCGGGGCGATTTGGCTGTGCTGAGCATTGAAGCCTATGAGCGGATTTGCGGAAAGTACGAGTTGTATCGCCTGATTGACGAAGGGCTGGAAGCGGTTGAGCGGGGCGATGTGCAACCGTTCGATGAGGCGATGGCAGACATCCGAAAGGAGTTTGGGTTTGCATGAGCCGCTACAA
>JAITNG010000209.1 GCA_031290595.1 Oscillospiraceae bacterium | reverse complement strand
GCCCTACTCGGGTGCGGCCAGTGGCCGTTTTGGCAACAAAACCAACCAACAGCAAAAGGCAGGACAACAACAGCGCCACTGGCGCCATCAGAGTAGGGCGCGGCATGGCCACGCCGGGGTGGAAAATAAACTTTTCCTATTCAACAACCATTTAAGAGGGAATACTGCAAACGGCCTTTGGCCGGACTTTTGTAGGGCGCACCTCGGGTGCGCCGGGGCTTTAAAATAATGTTTTTAATTGAGGAATCGTTTTAGATGCCTACAACGGAAGTCCGTTGAACACCATCTCCCTTACTGCGCCATATTCCAGCAGCCCGCGGTTCACCGGGCAGACCTCCAGTCCTGCGCTTTCCAGCCGGGTGCGCCAGCTTTCAGCGCCGTCGCCGATGATTTCGCGCTGCACGTGCTTGCCCGCGTGCAGCATCAGCGGCGCAAGGCGCAGCCGGTTGAGCTTGTTTTGGGTGATCCAGCTTTGCGCGTCCGCAAAATCGGGTTGGCCGTCCAGCACGCCCAGGGCGGCGCGGCCTTCGCTTTGTTCCCGCAAAAGTGTGTTCAACTGCGCATATAGCCGCCCGGCAGGGTGCGCGGAGCCATGCCCCACGAACAACACCGCTTGTTCGCGGGGATTTTCTACGTGTTCTGCCAGCAGAATTTTGGCCAGCGACGCAACTGCATTTTCGGCGTGCAGCAACGGCGTGCCAACCGTCGCCTGGCCGGGGTATGCAGCGGCTTCGCGGCACAGCTTTTCATATTCAAAGCCGGGCAGCAAATAGAGCGGCTGGAGGAAGATGCGCCCCGCCCGCACGTGCGCCAGCCCCGCCGCTGCCGTCTGTGCAAAATGGATTTCGCATTGCGGGTACCGCGCCGCCGCTTCAGCCGCCAGCGGCGCAAGATCGCCGAAGCCGACCAGGAGAATACAATCAAAGGCCATAAAAACTCCAAACATTGATTTTTTATACTATTATAGCACCACGCCGGTGCATACGCAAGCCGGTTTTTGCGCTGCAAAAAAACGGCTTGCACTTATGCCTGTGGAATGGTATAATAGCTTTAGTGAAAACACATCTGCCGTCTAAAAATTGAACGTCTGGAGTAACTATGCCGCTAACATACCTGATCCCCTGCCTTTTGGGGCTGGAGGGGCTGATCGCCGAGGAACTCCGCGCAATGGATGCGCAAAATGTCCGCGCGGAAAACGGACGCGTGCTGTTTGAGGGGGAACCCGCCATCCTGGCGCGGGCAAACCTGCGCTGCCGCTATGCCGAGCGGGTGCAGCTGCTGCTGGGCAGCTTTGAAGCCCGCAGCTTTGAAGAACTCTTTCAAGGCACCAAAGCGCTGCCGTGGGAAGATTGGATCGGCGCGCGGGATGCGTTCCCGGTCAAGGGCTATTCGCTCAATTCCACGCTGTTCAGCGTCAGCGATTGCCAGGCGATCATCAAAAAAGCTGTGGTGGAACGGCTCAAGCCCCGCTACGGCATCGAATGGTTTGAAGAAACCGGCGCGGTGCGGCAGATTCAGTTTTCGATTATGAAAGACAAAGTCACCCTGGTGCTGGATACCTCCGGCGCGGGGCTGCACAAGCGGGGCTACCGCCTGGCCGCCGGGGAAGCGCCGCTGAAGGAAACCCTCGCCGCCGCGCTCTGCCGCCTGGCGCATTTGCGGCCTTATCACGACCTCTATGACCCCATGTGCGGCTCCGGCACCATTCTGATTGAAGGGGCTATGATGGCGCGGAACATCGCCCCCGGGCTGGGGCGCAGCTTTTCGGCGGAGCGCTGGGAGCAGATCCCGCGGCAGGTTTGGCGCGACGAGCGCGAAAAGGCCGCAAGCCTGGCCACCGCCGCCCCGGAATTCATGGCCTACGGCGCCGATATTGATTCCGCCGGGCTGGAAACCGCCCTTGAAAACGCCCGCCGTGCCGGGGTGGATCGCCAGATACAGTTTCAGCAGGCCGATTTGAAGGATTTCGCCTTCAAAGGCGAGCGCGGGACGCTCATCACCAACCCGCCCTATGGCGAACGCCTGTTGGATCAACAGGCCGCACAGGCGATCACCGCGCTGATGGGGCGGCTCTTCACGCCGCAAAAGGGGCGGTCTTACAGCGTCATTTCACCCGCCGAAGATTTTGAACACACCTTTGGCCGCAAGGCCGACGCACGCCGCAAACTCTACAACGGCATGATGAAATGCCATGTGTATTTGTATTACAAATAAAAAAACTAAAAATAAACGCAACAGGAGGAAACACTATGCGGCACATCTTCATCATCAACCCCTTTGCCGGCAAAAAAAACTGGCTTGCGACCTTCCAAAAGAACCTCGACGGCGTTGTGGCTGCGGCGGGGATTGAAGCGGAAATTTACGCCGAACCGGGGAAGGAGGCCATGGAGCAATACATCCGTGACCTTGCCCGCAGCGGCGAAGAAATCCGCTTTTATGCCTGTGGCGGCGACGGCACAATCTACAGCGTCGTCAACGCCAGCTACGGCTGCAAGAATGTGCAGATTGCGGCCATCCCCTTCGGCTCCGGCAACGATTTCATCCGCCTTTTCGGCACCAAAGAAGGCTTGCAGGATGTGCGGCGGCACATCAACGGCACCCCGCACTGGATTGACGCCATCGCCTGTGGCGACGAAATCGCCGTCAACCAATGTTCCATGGGGCTGGACGCCGAAGTGTGCGCCAAACAGGCCAGCTTCAAAAAGATCCCCTGGATGAGCGGCGAGTTTGCTTACACCGCCTCGCTCCTCTATTGCGTGCTGCGGCGGCTGAACAGCCGCTTCACCGTGCAGGTGGACGACCACCCGCCGGTGAGCGCACCGTTCCTGTTCGCCCTGGGCGGCAATTCGCGCTGGTATGGCGGCGGATACAAAGGCTGCCCCCTCGCCCTGCCGGATGACGGCTGGATGGATTGCATCACCGTGCAAAAGGACTTCGGCCTGCTCCGGCTGCTCTCGCTGATCGGGTATTACAAAAAGGGCGAACACCTCACGTGGCCTTACACCACCTTTTTGCGGGGCAAAAAAATGCGGATCACATCCGAAAAGCCCGCCGCCGTCAACGTGGATGGCGAATGCCGCTACGTGACCGAAAGCGTGTTTGAACTGCGCGAAAAAGCGATCTGCTTCGTGGTGCCGGAAGGCTCGCCCTATTTTGAGCAGCGGGCAACCGGCGTGCTTTCGGGCGAAATGGAAGAACTCGAAAGAGTATAATAAAAAACCGGGGGGATGGCATTGATGGCAATACAGGTGCAGATCCGGGCAAGCGAAACGCATCAAAAAATAGAGAGCTTCGGCGCAAGCGGCGCCTGGTGGGCGCAGTTGGTGGGCGGTTGGCCGGAAGCCACGCGCACGCAGATCATCAAGCTGCTGTTCAGCAAAACGGAGGGCGTCGGCGTCGGCGCTTACCGCTACAACCTCGGCGGCGGCTCGAAGGAATCGGGCAAGGGGAATTTCCCCAACAAAAATCGGAGCGCGTCCTCTTTTTTGCGCGAAGACGGCTCCTATGACTGGAGCCGCGACGCGGAAGCGGTCTGGTGCCTGCAAGAAGCCGTGCGCCAGGGCGCGGAGGAAGTGGTGCTATTCGTCAACTCGCCGCCTGAGCGTTGGACCATCACCGGCACGGCGCAAGGAAAGATCCCCTTCAAGGCCAATTTGAAGCGCAAACATGAGCTGGATTTTGTGCAATACATGCTGGATGTGACGGAGCATTTCCTCGCCGACGGAATCCCGGTCAGGTTCATTTCCCCAATCAACGAGCCGTTCGGCCCCTGGATTGCGCGAACCGGCCAGGAGGGCTGCCATTACCACCCTGCGGGCGTGCGGCGGCTGCTGCGGCGCTTTGCACAGGAGATGGATAGACACCCCGCCCTGCAAAACGTCCTGCTTTCGGGCGCGGAAAACAACGACCTGCGCCTGATGAACAAAACGTACACCCGCGCGGTTTTAGATGACCCGATTTTACGCAAGCGCGTGGACGGCATTGACGTGCATGGCTATGTCTTCAAGCCGCTGCAATCCCTCAAAGGCGTAAAGCAGCGGTTCCGCAAATATATGGATAAACGCTACCCCGGCGTGCCAATCCGCCTGAGCGAATGGACGCATATGCAGGGCGGGCGGGATTACGGCATGGGTTCCGCGCTGGAACAGGCCAAAAACATGTGGGAGGATCTGGAGATCCTCGGCGTGGTATCCTGGCAGTGCTGGGTCGCGGTTTCTGATGTGGACTTCTGTGACGGGCTGCTTTATGTTGATGAAGATACGCAAACGTATAGCATCCCCAAGCGCTATTATGCCTTCGGGAACTTTGCGAAGTTCCTCCCCCGGGGTGCGCAGCGTGTGGGCGTTGCAACCCCCGGTGCGCCCGCAAGTCTGCAAAGCCTCGCTTTCACCGCCAGCGGGCAAACCATCCTGGTTTTTATCAATCATGATACAAATTCCTTGGAATTGACACTGGAAAACCCGCCCACAGAAGCAGAGCTGTTCGTAACCTCCGAAGACAAGAGCCTGGAACCGCAGCGCGTGCAAACCAACGCGTTCACGCTGCCGGGGCGGAGCGTCTGCACCCTTGTTGTGAAAGGATAGAGGAAATGCCGTATCGGATCAACGGGGCGGATTACCAGCGGGGCGTGTTCGCCGTCCCCAACTGCGTGGCGGAAGAATACCTGCGCCTTGCGGGGGGGCTTTCGCTCAAAGCGCTGCTTTGGATGCTGCGGCGCGGCGGTGAAGCGCTGGATGTGGAGGCGCTGGCCAAAGCGCTCGGCCAGCCGACGGGCGAAATCATCGATGCGCTGCAATACTGGATCGATCGCGGCCTTGTGCTGCGGGAAGACGCGGAGCCGGGTTTGGCTGTGCAGCCAACGTCTATTCTCCGGCAGCAGCCAACGCCTGTTGCGCCGCCGGATGTTTTGCAGGAAACCCCTGCCGCGGCCATAGCCGCCGCTCCCCTGCCGCAGCTGCGCCCCACCGGCACGCAGATTGCCGATAGGCTGGAGGAATCCCCGGAGCTGCGCTGGCTCCTGAGCGAAGAAGCGCCGAAGAAGCTCGAACGCACCATCGGCTACGACGGGCAAAGCACGCTGCTGATGCTGCACGATACCTACGGTCTGCCGCCGGAGGTGATCCCCATGCTGCTGCAATACTGCGTGGATGCAGGCAAGCGTTCCTATGCCTATATTGAGGCGGTGGGGCAGGATTGGGGGCGGCGGGAAATTGACAGCATCGAAAAAGCGGATGAACAGATCGCCGCGCTCAAGCAGAGCCAGAGCCTTTGGAACGAGCTGCGCCGCCTGACGGGGCTGCAAGCCCCCAAGCCCACCGCCGCCCAAAGCGATTACCTGCGCCGCTGGCAAAAGGAATTCGGCTTCGGGATCGAGATGATCCACGCGGCGTATGAGGAAACAGCGGAACACACGGGCAAGTTCAGCTTTGCCTACATGCACAAGGTGCTGCAAAACTGGCACGCCGCAGGGGTCAAGACCCCGGCCGAAGCGGCGGCGCAAAAGCATACAGCCGCCGCAGCCAAGCCCCGTAGCGGCGCAAAAGGCGGCAACAAAACAACAGCGCCGGGCGCGGCGCCTTCCTATGACCTGGAGGAATACGAACGCAGCACGCTGCACGTGCCGTCCTTCGCTAAAAAAGAAAAGGGGTGATCTGAGGCATGAAAACGACAGCAAAGCATCTACGCGCAGCGGAGCGGGAGCTGGAACTGCGGCGGGAGCGGGCGGAAGCCGGGCAACGGCAGCGGCGCGAAGCCGCCCTGCGGCGCATCCCCGCGCTGGAAACCCTGGAGCAGCAGATCGCCCAAAGCGGCTCCGCCATCGTCAACGCCCTGGGGCGCGGGGAGGAAGCAGTTGCATACATGCGTCTGCTGGCGCAGCAGAACCTCGCCGCCCAGGCCGAGCGGGAACGGCTGCTGCAAGCGGCAGGCCTCCCGGCAAACCACCTGGAGCCGCGCTACACCTGCCCGGTTTGCTGCGACAGCGGCTATGTGATGGGGCAGCGCTGCGCTTGCTTCAAGGAACTGCTGCGCCAGCAAGCCTACCGCGAGCTGTGCATGGATGCGCCGCTGGAAAGCTCAACCTTCAACAGCTTTGTACTGGAATATTATTCCCCGCAAGCGGAGCCGGCGAGCAACTGCGCCCCGCGTGACCATATGGCACAGGTGCTGGCCTTTTGCGAACAATATGCCGAAGCCTTTGACCGCTGCGCGGGGAATTTGCTCTTCCAGGGTGCGACGGGGCTGGGCAAAACGCATCTTTCGCTGGCCATCGCCCAGCGGGTGATCGAAAATGGCTACGGCGTGATCTACGGCTCCGCGCAAAACCTCTTCCACCGCCTGGAGCGGGAGCATTTTGCCCGCTTTGGCGAAAACACGGGCGAAGCCGAGCAAGCGCTGCTGGAATGCGACCTACTGATCCTGGACGACCTGGGCGCAGAGTTTTCGACCACCTTCACGGTTTCGGCGCTGTATAATATTATTAACACACGCATCAACCGCGCCCTGCCCACCATCATCAACACCAATCTGACCGCCAAGCAGCGGGAGGAAATCTATAGCCAGCGCGTCACCTCGCGCATCATCGGGCATTACACGACCCTGCGCTTTCTGGGCAGCGACGTGCGCCAGGCGAAGCAGACGCACGGGTGACGCAATCCACAACACAAGCGAACCATAAGGGAGATTCCATGGCAAACATACTTGTTGCTGGCGCGGGGCATGGCGGCCTGACGGCAGCCGCATTGCTGGCGACCGCCGGGCATACCGTCACCGTTCTCGAAAAAGGCTCCGAAGATTCCGTCGGGCATGACTGGACGGATATTTTTAACCTCGCGTGCTTCCATGAAGCGGGAATCCCCATGCCGCCGGAATCCGCATATGAACCTGCGTGCCATATGACCTTCTTCAGCCCCGCCCGCAACAGGGGCGTTTCTTCTTATATCCGCCCGGAGGAATGCACGGAATCCAACATGGAACGCAAGGAGATCCTGCGGCGTTTGCTGGCGTTTGCCCGGGAACGGGGCGTCGCTTTGCGCTTTGGCACGCAGGTGCTGCGCCCGCTGGCCGAGGGCAACCGCATCACGGGGTTGGAGGTGCAGACGGCGGACGGCGTGCATCGCCTGGCAGCCGACCTGGTGATCGATGCGGCGGGGATGCATTTGCCCGTCCGCAGCCAGCTGCCGGAAAGCTGCGGCATTGTGCGGCGCTTTGCCGGGCGGCAGTTTTTCAACGTCTACCGTGCGTTTTATAACGAAAGCGGCAACGCCCCGCTGACGGACGACCCCTTCAATGTTTATTTCTTCCCGCAGGGCGAAGCGGCGGTGAGCTGGGTTGCCCGTGAACTCGGCTATGTGGATTTGCTCTATGGCCGGTTTACGAAAAACACCCCTGCCGCCGCAGAAGAACTGCGCCTGTTTATGACGGCGATACACCCGGAGCTGGGCGACGCCGTCCGCCGGGGCGGGCAGGTCAACTGCATCCCCGTGCGCAGACCCATCCCCGTCATGGTCGCCGATGGCTATGCCGCCGTGGGCGATTCCGCCGCCATGACCGTCCCCATCGTTGGCGCAGGGATTTGCAATTCAATCCGCGCCGGGCGATTTTTGGCTGAAACGATCCTGGCGCAGAAGGAAGATCCTTTCAGCGTCGCCGCCCTTTGGCAATACCAGGTGCGTTATATGCGGGAAATTGGCGCGGTGCACGCCTCGCTGGATGTTTTGAAAGGCTTCCTGCTCGGCGCCGACGCAAGGAGTCTGGACTTCCTGTTCGACAAAGGGATAATGGACAGCGCCATGCTGGTCAAAGCCCGCACTGGGCAGGAAATCAAGCTCACCCTGCCCAAACTTGCGCGCAGCGGTCTGCACGGCTACAGCCGCCCCGGGCTGCTGCTCCGTTTGGCCGGTGTGATGGCAAACGGCCAGCGGCTCAAGCGCCACAGCTTGCGCATCCCTGCGCAATATAGCAAAGCCGCCGTCACGGCTTGGGCGAAGGCTTACGCGCAGTATTGACGGCCTCCCGCTGCACCAGGAAAACGCAGAGCAGGAGCGCCAGCAACAGCAAAAAGAACGTGCGATAGCCGGAAGCCCAGACGGTGGGCGAAAAGCCCATCATGCAGCGGGAAGCCAGGCCGAGCGCCAGCGCAAGCAGGGCTTGCAGCCGCGCCGGGCGCGTTTGCAACAGGCCGTGCAGCGTGAACGCCACCAGCCCGAGCAACAGGCAAAAGAGAGCGTCTGCGGCAAAAGCGCTGTGGTAGGCGGCCTTTTGCATTTTGTAGTTGACCAAGTGTAAACCCGGGGCGGCGCCGCACAGGGTTGCAAGAACGAGCGCGACCACGAGCAGCGCCGGCACAAGCGCCAGCCACTGCCGCCATTTTGGGAGCGCCGAACGGCGCACGGCGAAGAACAGATACACGCAAAACGCCAGGAATGCGGCGGCGGGCAGCGAAAGGGACGCCGCCAGCCCCTGGAAGGTGGAGGAGATCCCCAGTTCCGCCTTTTGGAGGAGGGAAAGCGCTGCAAAATCAGGGAAGTACCGCGCGGCCTCCCGCGCCATGCGGGCGTTTTCGCCGGTCAGGCTGCGCCAAAAGACGAACCCCGCGCCGCCCAGCGCCAGCGCCACATGCGCCAGCACCGCCAAAGCGTAGGCCGCCTTTTGCCGCCGCATTTGGAACCGCGCAACGCCCCGCAGCCACAACAGCAGCAGCAGCGGAACCAGCACAACCACCAGCTGCTGCATGTTCACCGCATAAAGCACCGGCAGGAGCGAGGCCAGCGGCAGCCAGCGCCTGGCGCAGTCCGCCGGGTCAAACGCCCGCAGCGCCCAGAGCGCAAACGCCCCGCAGAAGGCCGGCCAAAGGTAATTGAGGCTGGTGGCCATAAACCCGGCTTCGGCCAGGAACATGGAGGGGTAAAGGCACAGCAGCGCCAGCGCGGCCTTTTCCCTGCGGGATTCCAGATGCAACAGCGCTGCAAGCAACACAGAAAAACCCAGTAGCGCCAAGGGGTTCAGCAGCCGCCAAGCCAGCGGGTGCAGGGCAAAAAGATAGGTCAGCGCGTCAACCGGCACACGGCTGCTGCTGCGCAAAAAATCCGGCAACGCCAGTTCGGCGGCCTTGGCAAAAAAGATGGCGTCGTCGCTCCAATGCAGCGGCAACAGCAGATGCACCAACCACAGCGCAAAGGTATAGAAAAGATAAAACCGATTCGCTTGCCGTTTTTGCTTCGTCATGTTCTGTCGCCTTTCACGGGGAATCCTATGCATTATACCGCCATGCCGTCTATTTATAGTTCTATAATCGAAAATTCACACAATTTCTAAACCAAAACAGAAAGCAGGGGAAAATCACATGAGCAGTACGTCTATCATCACAGGTGCAACCGGGCATATTGGGTATGCCTTGGTGCGGGAACTTTTGCAGCGCGGCGAGGCTCCGAAGCTCCTGCTGCGCAGCCCCTCGCCCCTTTTTGCGGGGTTCCCCTGCGAAGCGGTGCAGGGCGACATCACCGACCGGGAAAGTCTGCTTGCCGCCTTTGCGGGGGCTGAAACGGTCTACCACCTGGCCGGGCTGATTGAAATCGGCGACGGCCACCTCGATCAGGTTTTGCACATCAATGTGGATGGCACGCAAAACGTAATCGCCGCCTGCAAGGCTTGCGGGGTCAAACGGCTGGTCTATTGTTCCTCCGTTGACGCCATCCCCCCTGCGCCGGAGGGCGTGGTCATGCGCGAAGCCACGCAGTTCAGTAGCCACGCAGTCACCGGCGGCTATGCCAAATCCAAGGCCATCGCCACCCAGGCGGTGCTCAACAGCGCCAGCGCAGATTTTTCGGTCGCCGTGGGCTTCCCCAGCGCCTGCATCGGCCCGTATGACTACAAGGTATCCAGCGCGGGGGTGATGATTCGGATGTTCCTGCACCACAACATCCCTGTTTCAATGAACTTTGGCGGCTACAACTTTGTGGATATTCGCGACGTGGCCTATGGCCTGGCGGCCTGTGGCGATGCGGAGCGCGTGCCTTCGGGCAGCTGTTATTTGCTTGCGGGCGAATACATCACCACCGGGGCGCTCATCGCCACCCTGGCCGAACTTGCCGGGCGCACGCCGCCGACCCTCATGCTTCCACGGATGCTGGCGGATCTTTCTGCGCCTTTGGTGGAGCAATACTACAAAATATTTTCCAAAACGCCGCTGTTCACCAGCTATTCCCTGCGCAAGCTCATGGATAACGGCCTGTTCGATCATGAAAAAGCGACGCGTGAGCTGGGCTACCGGCCGCGCAGCATCCGGGAATCCCTCCAGGACATGCTCGTCTGGCTGCAAACACAGGAAGAAGCGCAGGGGAAAGAATAAATATTTTTTTGCAAAAGAAAGGTGTGATCAACCACATGAAAAGACGCCGCAAAATCAACCGTGGCGCCGTGCTGATGCTGGCGCTGGCCGTGCTGCTCATCGGCAGCCTGACCGGCCTTGGCATTGCGCACAAGGCGGCAAAGCCAATCCTCCAGCGGGAGCTGGAAGCGGTCATGGAGGCCCACACGGCGCTGCTGCTGCTGCCGGAAGATTACCGCAACACGGAAGCCGCCGAAGTGCCGGAGGCGGTGCTTGCAGAAAGCGCCGCAACGGCGGACGAAGCGCTGCGCCCCTATTTTGCCGCAACGGGCAAAACATACGAAACCACGCTGCGCAGATTGCGTGAACAACTGCAAGCCCAGGCCGATGGCAGCGCGCGCCGCCTGTTTTCGCTCAAACGGAGCCTGACCAGCGTGGATTACAGCTTTGAACCCGGCATGGTGACGGTCAACTTCTTTTATACCGATACCGTCGCCTACGCCGATGCGCCCGCCCAAACCAGCCGCTTCGATATGCTAAGCGGCAACGCCACCTTCCGCAAAGAGGGCGGCGCATGGAAGCTGCTCTACCTGAGCCTGAGCGCGCCCAATGGAAACGGCAGCTTTAATATTGTGCAATTCATGAATTGAAAGGAGGAACCCCATGGAACGTGAATCTGTTTTAGAGATCGAAAACCTCTCAAAGGCTTTCGGCAAACGGTGGGTGGTGCAGGGCGTCAGCCTTGCGGTGCGCCCCGGGGAGGTCTTCGGCTTCCTCGGCCCCAACGGCGCGGGAAAAACCACGGTGATCAAGATGATCATGGGCTTCCTCACCCCGGATAGCGGCCGCATCCTGCTCAACGGATTTGACCGCGAAAAGCAATACGAAAAGGCGATGGAGCGCATCGGCGGGATTGTGGAAAACCCGGAAATGTATAAGGAATTCAGCGGGCGGCGGAACCTGGAGCTCTATGCCCGGCTGCACAAGGGCGTCGCCCCCGCACGCATAGATGAAGTGGTGCGCCTGGTGGGGATGGAACAGCGCATTGAGGACAAGGTCAAAAAATATTCGCTGGGGATGAAGCAACGGCTCGGCGTCGCCCAGGCGCTGCTGCACAAGCCCAATATTCTGATTCTGGATGAACCCACCAACGGCCTTGACCCTGCGGGGATCCGGGAACTGCGGGATATTTTGAAGACGCTGGCGCATGAACAGCAGGTGGCGGTCATGGTTTCCAGCCACATGCTGGCGGAAATGGAACTGATGTGCGACCGCGTGGGGATCATTGAAAACGGCGTGCTGCGCGGCGTGATGGATGTATCCGAGCTGCTCCACGAAGTCGCCGGGCAGGAGGTCTTCATTTATGAGCTGGATAACGTCCCCAAAGCGCTGACGCTGCTCCATACGTATAGCGCTGGGGAAGGGCAGCCCTGCGTGGTGCAGACGCACGATGAACGCACCGTGACCCTCGCCCTGCCCCGGGCGCAGCTGCCCGCCGTTTCGCGCCTGTTGGCGGCGGAAACCGGTCTGCTGGGGCTGCACGCCAAGCAGAACACGCTCGAAGACGCATTTATCCACATCACGGGAGGAGGGACACCCATTGCATAAGATACTTTCGCTTTACCGCAACGAACTCGATAAAATATTCCACCGGCTGACCACCTGGCTGCTGCTGGGGGCAATGGTGCTGGGTACCTTCGCCATGGGCGGCCTGATGCGCGCCGTGACCGCACTGGTGGAAAGCCGCATGGGCATGACCAGCCAGTATTATGATGCGGACGGCAACCTGGTGGATGAGGCTGTAGAACACCGTAGGATGCTGGAGGAGGCGGTCGCCGCAGAGCGCATCAATCTCCCGCTGGAATTGGCAAAATACGACGACGAGGGCAACCTCAAAGATATGGAAAGCTCGTATGCCGACTACGGAAGCCTGATCTGGCGGCAAGCCGACCTTGCTGTGATGGAGCTGTGCCTGGAACACGACATTGATTATTATGGCAGCAACTTCAGTTCCGGCATGTTCGACCCCACGCAGGCGTATGACTTCCGCACGGAAATCACCACGGTGATGCAGCCGATTGCGCAACAGCTGTATTCCCTGGAATTCGCCGCCCGCACGGGCGAACTCACACCGGGCGACCAGGCGACGCTCTTCCTTGCCCGGCGCATGATGCAGCTCTGCGAAGAAGCACTGACCGACGGGGATTACAGCGACTGGCTGGATCTTCAAATCACGAGTCTGCCCATCTTATACGGCAATGACGCGGAAGGCCAGGAAACCATGCGCAAGCAATACGAAATGCTCAAACAGGCCAACCCCGAAGGCAAAACCAACCCCCTGCTGATTCTGCCGACGATCCAGGAAATCGGCCGGCTGGAGCGCAGCCTACAGGACGATGTGGAATACAGCGACCAAAGCGGCGGCAACGGGGTGCCGCTGACGGATGCGAAGCGCACAGACCTGCAAAACCAGCTGGTGGTGGCCAATTACCGGCTGGAACAGGGGTACTTCAGCGTTGGGCAAACGCTTGCCGCAGCCATTGGCGTGAGCATTGGCGGCTATACGGTCATGAAGCAAACGGGCGCAGCACTGCTGGCGGTGTTCGTGCTGATCCTCGCGGGCAGCACCGTTGCGCAGGAAATTTCCACCGGCTCCATCAAGGCGCTGATCATTGCGCCGGTGCGCCGCCGGAAGATCCTCACCGCCAAGATTGCGGCAATCGCCACCACCGCGCTGGGCGGGAGCCTGTTGCTGCTGCTCACGCTCCTGGGCGCTGACGCGCTGCTGTTCCGCGATGAATTCAGCCAGCCCTATATTTATGCCACCCACGGGCAAGCGCACGCCCTCCCCTTTGCGGCCTACCGTGCGGCGGAAATTGCGGTGGACTTCCTGCCGCTGCTGTGCTGGCTGCTCTTTGCGCTGATGCTCTCCACCCTGCTCCGCCACACGGCGGCGGCGGTCGGCGTTTCGCTGGGCGGCTACTTCCTGGGCAACACCCTCGGCCAGATTTTGCAGCTGCTGCCGCAATCCTGGGCAATGCGCTTTTTGCCCATGCAGCACTTCAACCTGAGCGGCGCGGTGTTCCACTTCGCCCCCTCCGGCGATGTACAGGGGCTTTCCTCCGCCGTCACCGGCATCGCAAGCTCCACCGCCTCGGCAGCATTTTCGGCCTGTTACCTGGCAGTGCTGGTGCTGTGCTTCGGCTGGACGGCCTACGATTCCTTCTGCCGCAAGGATTTGAAGTAAGTGCGGCAAAAAGACCCCCGCGCCCAAAAAAGGGGCGCGGGGGCAGGTAAAAGGGAAGGAGAAATTGATCAGACGCGGAACAGCAGATCGCTGTAAGTCGGGTATGGCCAGTAATCGGAAGCGACGATGGTTTCAAGGGTATCCGCGTTTTCGCGCAGGAGGTTCATTTTTTCGACCACCGTTTCGCCGATGAACTTGGCGGTTTCCACCACGGCGGCGAGGCCTTCGCCTTCAATGCCGCGGGATTCCAGCAACGCCTGTTCCAGGGCGTTGACGTTGCCGAAGAGGGATTCGCTGGTCTGCGAAATTTGGGCGACGAGCGCTTCTTCATAGACGGTTGAAATCGAGGCCGAAAGCGCCTTTTTATCCAGCGCCGTGCGGGTCAGGGACGCCGAATAGGCGGCGGCGGCGGGCAAAATATCGGTCTTGGCCATGGAAAGCATGGTCTGCCCCTCAATGCACAGCACCTTGATGTAATTATCCAGCAGCACCTCTGTGCGGGATTCGACCTCTTCTTCCGTCAGCACGCCGTGCTTGGCCAACAGCGCGACGTTTGGCGCATCGGTGTAATGCGGCAGCGCTTCGGGCGTGGTGCGGTAGTTGTGCAGCCCGCGGGCGGCGGCTTCCACCGGCCAGTTTTCGTCGTAGCTGTTGCCGTTGAAGATGACGTTTTTGTGTTCGTTATAGACTTCAATGATGATCTTGCTCACTTCAGCTTCCAGGTCAGCCACGCCTTCCAGGCGGTCGGCGAACCCGGCCAGGACTTCCGCAACGCCGGTGTTGAGCACCATATTGGTGCAGGAAATCGATTGCGCGGAACCCATGGCGCGGAACTCAAACTTGTTGCAGGTGAATGCAAAGGGCGAAGTGCGGTTGCGGTCGGTGTAATCCTTGGGCAGCGGCGGCAGCACGGCCACGCTGGTATCCAGGATGATCTGGCCGTGGTCAACATAGATTTCGCCGGCGGCAAAGGCTTCCAGGATTGCGGTCAGCTGATCGCCCAGGAAGATGGAAACGATGGCGGGCGGCGCTTCGTTGGCGCCCAGCCGGTGGTCGTTGCCCGCCGTGGCGCTCGAAACACGCAGCAGGTCGCTATAGACATGCACCGCACGGATCACGGCGGCGAGGAAGAGCAGGAACTGGAAGTTTTCCTGCGGGCGTTTGCCCGGTTCCAGCAGGTTTTCGCCAAGGTCGGTGGCCATGCTCCAGTTGTTGTGTTTGCCCGAACCGTTGACGCCCGCAAAGGGCTTTTCGTGCAGCAAACAGGCCAGGTGATGGCGAGCCGCCACCTTTTTGAGCAGCTCCATGGTCAGCTGGTTCT
>JAITNG010000187.1 GCA_031290595.1 Oscillospiraceae bacterium | reverse complement strand
TGTCCCTACAAAGGTGTATAAAAAATCAGAGGTACGTTGGCGTTTCATCCCGGTTTGTAGGGACACGGCGTGCCGTGTCCAGGCACATAAAAATGAAGCACTGCTTTTAATCAAGGAATTTATGATCCCCCCGCGCCGCCCTCCGGGGCGGCGTTCATTGTTCCAGCAGCCACTGGTGTTCCGGCTGGAAGTTGCGCTCCGTCCAGGGGTAGCCTTCAAAGTGGCGGATCATCCATACGTACATCATGGGGTAGCCGGGGGCGTTGACCTGGGGGTGATATTTGCCGCCGGGGACCGCCGCAAAGGAGCGGTCGCGGATCTTGTAGGCCGTGTCATCCAAAAAGCACGCGCCAAATCCGTTGGGGTGGCCGAAGCGGTAGTAATAGACCTCCGGCTGCGGGTGTTCGTGGGGCGGGTAACTGCTCCAGCCGCCCTGGGGGATCAGGATCTCGCCGCAGACCATGTTGGAATACGGCGCATTTGCAATATCAAAGAACGTGCGCACGGTGCGCTGCGCTTTGCCGTCAAACTGCCCCTGGCCGAAGGTATCGCACCGGGTGTTGGCCGGGGTATAAAAAACGGCGGGGAAGGTGCGCTCGTTCGGCGTGCTTTGCACCAGAATCTCGCAGCCGCCGCGCGCCGTCACACGCACGGGCGTGTTTTGGCACACGTGCAGGCAATAGGCGGGGTCGTTGATGCAGCTGGGGCGGCTGACCGCCCGGCTGTCTTCCCCCCAGGTGAACGCTGCGCCGCCTTCAACCAGCAACACCGCGCACTCTTCTGTTTGGGAATTCCATTCCCAAACAGCGCCGTCCGCCAGCCGGTGCACGGTGATGTTCTGGAGCATGTTGGGGTAAAGATCGCGCGTGTTGGTCAGGGGCATCACGCCGTTTGCGTCAAAATCGGGGTAGCCGAATTCATCGGTGGTTTGCATAGGGTTCCCTCCATGTCAATGTCCCCGGATACGCATACCCGGGAACATCTTTGTTTTATATGCGAATGGTATCCGCCATGGCCATGAGCAGCGGGCGGATGGTTTCCGCTTCCGCCAGCGGGTAGTTGAGTTGCAGTTCAAACGCCCGGCCACCGACGGTCACATGGCGGTATTCCCGGCACTGCCCGTCCTGCGTGGTTTTGGGCGGCACAGGGGAATCCGCCGCAACCTCGCTGACCCACAGGCTGAACTGCGCGGAGGGGTATTTTTCCGAATCCGGGCGATACATATCGGGCGGCCCGGGGAGGAAGAAGAATGCATATTCTTCCGGCAGATAGATCACATACGTTTGGGCGCTGGTGCTGCGCGTGGCGGTCATGCTCACCGGCGTCCCCGCGCGGGTGAAGCGGAGCGTGATTTCTTCGGGGTAGTTTTCCGCAATCGGGATGCGGCTGAGATCGCGGCTGGTGCGCACGGTGGCGCTGCTGCTGACCGCCGCAGTGCTTGCGGGGGGGATGGGTTCATAGGGAACATGGGGCGGCGCATTGGTGGGCGCATCGCCCTGCCCGCCGCAAGAAGCAAGCGCGGCGCAAAAAAACAAAGCAACAAAACCCAGCGCAAGGGATCGTTTCATGTGCATTGACCTTCCTGTAAGATTTTTCCATAGCCAGCTATCATTTATTGCTAAAAAACATCAGGCGCTCTCTTCCGCTTCCCGGCGCTTGGCGGCTTCTTCAATCACCTTGGCCGCAATGTTGGCCGGGGCGTCTTCGTAACGGCTGAATTCGACCGCAAAATACCCGCGCCCCGCGGTGACGCTGCGCAGCGCCGTTGAAAAATCGCCCATTTCCGCCATGGGGACTTCGGCCACCAGCTCCTGCATCTTCGGCTCATCCGCCGCACCCATGCCGAGCACGCGGCCGCGCCGCTTGGTGATGTCGCCCATAATATCGCCCAGGTTGTCATCGGGCATATAGACTTTCAGCGTGCCGATGGGTTCCAGGATCGTCGGCTGCGCGTTGGGCATCGCGTTTTTGAAGCAGATGTGCGCAGCGGTCTTGAACGCCATTTCGGAAGAATCCACCGGGTGGTAGGAGCCAAAATAGAGCGTCGCCTTCAGGCCGACCATGGGGTAGCCCGCCAGGAAGCCCTTGACCACGCAATCGCGCAGCCCTTTTTCCACCGCCGGGTAGTATTGCCGCGGCACCGTGCCGCCGACGACTTCTTCGCCGAAGATGAAGTCCTCCTCGCAGGGTTCAAAGCGGATATACACATCGCCGAACTGGCCGTGGCCGCCGGATTGCTTTTTGTGCCGCCCCTGGGCTTCCACCTTCTTGCGGATGGTTTCGCGGTATGCCACACGCGGCACGGTCAAATCGACTTCCACGCCAAACTTCGTCCGCAGTTTGGAAATGATCACATCCAAATGCTGCTCGCCCAGGCCGCTGAGTACCTGTTCGTGGGTTTCAATGTTGGCGGCAAAGGTGCAGGTGGGGTCCTCTTCCTGGAGCCGCACCATGCCGGCGGTGACCTTTTCTTCCTCCCCCTTTTTGCGCACGTTGACCGCCATCGAAAGGCAGGGCTTGGGGAATGCGACGCCCGCGAGCGTGACGGGCGACTTGGGCGCGCAAAGGGTATCCCCCGTGTGGAAGCCCACCAGCTTGGTCACCACGCCCACATCCCCGGCGGGGATGGCGGCGGCGTCTTCCTGCTTGCTGCCCCGCAGCGTGATGATTTTGCCCATGCGCTCACTCTCGCCCGTCCGGGCGTTGAAAGCGGGCGCATCCGCCGTGATTTTGCCGGAAATCACCTTGAAAAAGCTCATCTTGCCCACAAAGGGGTCGGCGACCGTCTTGAAGCAGATCGCGGCCAGGGCGCCGGTTTCATCGCAGGGCAAATCGCTTTCGCCCGCTTTTTCCGCCGCGCTGGGCGCCGCTGCGGCCAGGCTGCCCAACAGCAGGTCAACGGCTTCCGTCGTGTGGCCGCCACAGGCATAGACCGGGTAAATGCCGCCGCTCTTCACCCCGGCCGCCAGCCCAAAGGCCAGTTCATCAGGGGTCAGTTCCTCTTCCATCAGGAACTTTTCGGTCAATGCGTCGTCGCCGGATGCGGCGGCTTCCTTAAAGATTTCGCGCAGTTCATCAATATTGTCATCCGCCGGCACGGGGATTTCGCTTGCCTTCCCCTTTTCATATTTATATGCCTTGCCGCTGACGAAATCCACATAGCCCAGCGTAACGTCGCCCCGGGTGATCGGCGCAACGACGGGGCAAATCTTGCTGCCATGCACGGCCTGCAAAGCGGCAAAGGTTTTGTAAAAATCATGGTTTTCAGCATCGCACTTGGTGACGGCGAACGCGACGGCGCAGCCCCGGGCGCTGGCGGCCTTAAAGGCTTTTTCCGCCCCGACGCTGTAGCCGTGCCCGGCGGATGCAACAATAAGCACCGTTTCCACCGCACGCACGCCTTCGCTGAGTTCCCCGGCAAAATCAAACAGGCCGGGGGTGTCGAGCAAATTGATCTTGCTGCCGTTCCATTCCAGCGAAGCAATGGCCAGCGAAACCGAAGCCAGGCGCTTCTTTTCCTCCGCGTCAAAATCCATGACCGTGTTGCCGTCCGCGATGCGCCCCAGGCGGTCGGTCGCCTTTGCCAGGTAGAGCATCGCCTCTGCCAAGGAGGTTTTGCCGTGGCCGCCGTGGCCAGCCAGGGCGATGTTGCGGATGTTGGATGCGGGATACGATTTCAAGATGCATTCTCCTTTTTGATTTGGATTTTTGGATCAACCGAAGGCCATCAAGGCCACTATAACCTAGCATTCTTATTCTACCACACTCCACCGCCAATTTCAACAAAAACTTTTCGTCAACTGCGCCGCAATCGCCGGAATGTTGATTAAAAACAGCAAACGCCCCCGGTATGGAAAAATCCAGCCGGGGGCGCTCGCTTTTTTTAACGTCCTTGTCATTCCACATCCTTGGTTTTTCACGTCCTGCGCGTTGCACGAGGAATTTATTCAGTGGAACGCTTTTATATCTTACCATTGCAAAGGCGCAAAAGTCAATGGCTTTTGCGCTGCGCCGGGGCGAAGAAGCGGGGGCAAACCGGCGCGTTCCCAGTTTCTGCCGCTCTGCGCGGCGCGGGTTGGAAAGTTCATGCAAAGATGCATATTCACGCTTTACATTGGCAAACTGTTGTTTATCCAGGCGAACAACAGGAAGGAGAACAGGCATGACCAAACAGAGCTTCAACTGGCGGCGCCCCCTGCGCAGCTGGCGCGACAGGCGGCAGCAGTGGTGGGAAGCCGCGGCGGAATACCCGGCGGAAGAAGGCTTCGACCCCCTGGGCAGCTACACCGGCCAAAGCGACGCGGAGGACGCTGTGCCGGAACAGGACGCGGACGACCTGTAACTGCGGATGAAGACTCCGGGTGACCGCTAGTCGCCCGGAGTTTTAAAATTACATTTTCCAATTGCGAACAGTATAAAATGCACCTCGCACCGCCCTCCCGCAGCCTAGCGGAACACCGCGTAGCACACAGGCGCAAACAACAAAACGCTGTCAAAAGGTGGTTGTACCCCGTTGTCTGGATATTCTCAATAGTAGTATTGATTCCACTGATCTGCAAGATACCGTATCCTACCGCAGGATTGCAAGAGAGAATTCGCGCCGGTACAAAAATCGTGTTCACGCTTGAACATACCGTAGAAACAATACACGACCAAGGCACTGAAACGACGTACTACGTTGGTGGTGTCAAGGTTTCTTCGTATCGCAATACTAAAACTACGCGGTCCACTCACACATATCACGCATCCACAAAGGTTATATCGGCAAAAAAGAAAGGGTTCACAATTGAATATGCAGGCAAACAAGCATTTGTTGCGTATAAGGAAATATGTTCTGGGCATGTAAATGTTACATGCTTCGACAACAGCGTAGTTGCAGAAATGAATATTACTTAATTACTGCATAGGATGCCGCCTTTTTTGTGGATTTCAAGCGGCTATAGCGCCACCGCCAGCCATACCCCCCCAGTGCCCCCCGCACATCGCTGGGGGCATTTTGCGTTGCCATGGAATTCCCACGATTTCCACGCACGCGCCTTGACATGCCCTTTGCTGCGTGCTATACTTAATCCACCATTTAGGAAGGATGAACCTTTTTGCCAAGAAAACTGTTTTGCGAACTCGGTCCTGTTCCTTACAAAATCTCCGTCTGGAAGGAATGCACCCGCCGTACCCTGCGCGACCTGGGCAGCCGCGCAACCTTTGCGCGTGTAAAATCCGAAGCGCAGCTGCCGGTGTTGGTTTACAGCCACAAATCCCTCATCCGCCGCAAGCTGGGCAACGTGGATATGCAGTTGCAGGAAAATAAGGCGGTCAACCTTGCCCTTGCCGCGCCCTGCATCAACGGTGTTTTGATCCGCCCGGGCGAAACCTTTTCGTTTTGGGATCTGGTGGGGCGCTGCACCGCCCAAAAAGGATACCGCGAAGGCCTGACCCTCACCCGCGGGAAGACGGCCAAGGGCATCGGCGGCGGCATGTGCCAGTTCACCAACCTGCTCTATTGGTTGAGCCTGCATAGCCCGCTGGAAATCACCGAGCGCCACCACCATGACGGTGTCGATCTCTTCCCCGATTTCGGGCGGCAGGTTCCCTTCGGCTGCGGCACCTCGATCCTCTATAAGTACCTGGATTACCGCATCAAAACACCACGCAAAATACGTTTCAGATTTTGGTATACACCGACGACGCCTATCTTTGCGGGGAATTACGCGCCCGCGAGGCGTTGCCGCTGCGCTATCATATTGAAGAAACCGAAAGCCGCTTTGTGCGCCTGCCGGATGGGATCTATCGCGAAAACACCATCGAACGCCGGGTGATTGACCCCGCCACAGGCAACGAAGTGCAGCGCCATCGCATCGGCCAAACCCATGCCCGGATTGCGTATGACGAAAGTTTCATCGACCCCGCAAAAATTATAGATGCATGCTAAAAGGAGTTGTCAACGATGCTACCCTGCGTTTATCTGGTCGTCCCTTGCTACAATGAAGAGGAAGTTTTGCCCGAAACGCTCCGGCAGCTGACGGCCAAGCTCGATGCGCTCCATGGCCGGGGGCTTGTGGCAAAAAGCAGCCGCATTCTGCCCGTGGATGACGGGAGCCGCGACGGCACCTGGGCAATCATAGCGGCGGCGGCGGCGCAAAACCCCTGGTTGAGCGGCCTCAAACTTTCGCGCAATTGCGGGCATCAAAACGCGCTGCTGGCCGGGCTGATGTTCGCCAAAGAGCGCTGTGACTGCGCGATTTCGCTCGACGCCGATCTTCAGGATGACGTTGCCGCCATCGACGCTTTTTTGGAAGCCTTTGCCGCCGGGCATGAGGTGGTCTATGGCGTGCGCAGCAGCCGCGCCAGCGATAGCATCCTCAAGCGCGGCACGGCGCAGGGCTTCTATCGCCTGATGCGCCTGCTGGGGGCGGATACGGTCTATAATCACGCAGATTACCGCCTGATGAGCCGCCGCGCCCTTGCTGCGCTGGGGGAATACCACGAGGTCAACCTCTTTTTGCGGGGCGTGGTGCCGCTGGTGGGCTTTTCGGCCACGACGGTGGAATACGAGCGCCACGAGCGCTTTGCGGGCGAAAGCAAATATCCCCTCAAAAAGATGATCGCTTTTGCGCTGGAAGGCATCACCTCTTTTTCGGTCAAGCCCCTGCAACTGATCCTGGCGCTGGGGCTGGCGGTTTCCGCACTGAGCGTCGCGGGGCTGCTGTATGCACTGATTTCCAAACTGGCGGGCAATGCGGTGCAGGGCTGGACGGCCACGATGTTTTCCATCTGGCTGCTGGGCGGCATTCAATTGATCTGCATCAGCGTGGTGGGCAGTTACGTCGGCAAAATCTATCAGGAGGTCAAGGCCAGGCCAAAGTATTTGATTGAGAAAAGCATTGATGAAACATAAGGGAGGCGCAGCCCATGCCAAAAATCACAGCCAAGGTGGTCGTCCGCCCGTCCGTCCCGATCCCCATCCGGACCGAATGCATCGCGCTTGACGCGTTCCTCAAACTGGCAAACGCCGCCGAAAGCGGCGGCTTTGCCAAACAGGCGGTGCAATCCGGCGCAGTGCGGGTCAACGGCGAACCCTGCACCCGGCGGGGCAAAAAGCTCCGCCCGGGGGATGTGGTCGCGTTCGCCGGGGAGAAATATTTGGTAGCCGGTTCGCAGGGCGCGTGATAGGCGCCCGGGCGCTAATTCTGCATCTGCGTTTGCACCACGCTGCCGCCTGCGTATTGCGTGCGTAAGCGCGGCTTTTCTATTTTGCCGGTGGCGTTGCGGGGGATGGGGGCGAAGATCACCTTGTGGGGGCGCTTGTAGCGCGGCAATCCCTTGCAGAATTCGTCGATTTCGTCCGCTGTGCAATCCACGCCGGGCTTTAGCTCGATGATGGCCGCCGCGATTTCGCCCAGGCGGTAATCCGCCAGGCCGATCACCGCGCAATCCTTAATCTTGGGGTGCGCGCGCAAAAAATCCTCAATTTGCACGGGGTAGAGGTTTTCGCCGCCGGTGATGATCACATCTTTTTTGCGGTCCACCAGATAGATGAAGCCGTCTTCGTCTTCCCGCGCCATGTCGCCTGTGTGGAGCCATGCGCCGTGCAGCACGGCGGCGGTGGCTTCGGGGTCGTTGTAGTAGCAGCGCATCACGCCGGGGCCTTCCACCGCGAGTTCGCCGACTGCGCCGCGCACGACAGGCTCGCCCTGCTCATCCACAATTTTGGTGTGCCAAAGGTAGCCCGCTTTGCCGATGGCGCCCACTTTTTCAATGTTTTCCACGCCCAGATGCACGCAGCCGGGGCCGATGGATTCCGAAAGGCCATAGTTGGTGTCATAGGCATGGGCGGGGAAGATGCGCTTCCAGCGTTTGATCAGGCTGGGCGGCACGGGCTGCGCGCCGATGTGCATCAGCCGCCATGCGCTGAGGTCATAGTCTTCCAGGCGCAGCTCGCCGCTTTCCAGCGAATCCAAAATATCCTGCGCCCAGGGGACGAGCAGCCAGACGATGGTTGCCCCCTCGTTGGCGGCGGCTTCCAGAATCCAGCGGGAACGGGTGCCGCGCAGCAGTACCGCCCGGCTCCCGGCCAGCAGACTGCCGAACCAGTGCATCTTTGCGCCCGTGTGATAGAGCGGCGGGATGCACAGGAACACATCGTCCCTCCCCTGGCTGTGGTGGTTCTGTTCCACCTCACAGGCGCAAACCAGCGCCCGGTGGCTGTGCAAAATCGCCTTGGGGAAGCCCGTGGTGCCGGAAGAAAAGTAGATGGCGGCGTTATCCTCATCGTGGAGCGTCACCTGGGGGGGCTTGGCGGAACAGTGCGCGGCAAGGGAAAGGCCGGGCTGCGCAAAGGGCGGGCGCTCCCACGGCTCGCCGATGAAGATCTGCTGGCGCACGCCGGGGGTTTCCCCCTGTAGGGCGGCTATGCGCTCCACAAATTCCGCGCCGAAGAAGAGGACGCTGACGTCCGCCAGTGCCAGGCAATAGCGGATTTCTTCCGAAGAATAGCGGAAGTTCATCGGCACAACAACGCCGCCGGCCTTGATCACGCCAAAATAGACCGGCAGCCATTCCAGGCAGTTCATCATCAGCACGGCGACTTTTTCCTCGCGCTGCAAGCCGCCTTCCAGCAACAGATGCGCAATCTGGTTGGCCTGCTCATCAAACTGCCGCCAGGTGACGGTTTTGCGGTAGCCGGAATGGAAATCCCGCTCCACCAGGCTGAGTTCCTTCCAATCCGGCTGCGCAAGCGCTTTTTCCCGCAGCTCCGGGTTGACCTCCACCAGGGCAACCTCATCCCCGTAATGCGCGGCATTGCGCGCCAAAAATTCCGTGATCGGCATTTTATCATACCCTTCTTTATAGTGCGCCTTATACTATTCCTCGATTAAAAGCAGCGCTTCGTTTTTATGTGCCTGGACACGGCACGCCGTGTCCCTACAAACCAGGATAAAACGCCCGATGTACATCTGTATTTTTATGTACCTTTGTAGGGACACGGCGTGCCGTGTCCAGGTGCCTACGATAATGCATTGCTTTTTAAAGCGGAACAGTATTGGCGTATCACCAACGCCTCCCAACCATCACCGCCACAGCCGCGACCCCGCTGGCGTGCGCTGCCGCCGCCACGGCTTCGGCCACGGTTTTGCCCAGCCGGGGGTCAAATGCCATGGGCAAAATGTAGTCCGGCGTCAGCTCTTCCGGCGCGACCAGCGAGGCGATTGCCCGGGCGGCGGCGATCTTCATCGCCTCATTGATGTCGCTTGCGCGTACATCCAGCGCCCCCCGGAAGATACCGGGGAAGGCCAAAACATTGTTGATCTGGTTGGGGAAATCGCTGCGCCCGGTGCCGACCACCGCTGCGCCCGCCGCTTTGGCAGCGTCTGGCATGATTTCCGGCACAGGGTTGGCCATGGCCAAAACAATCGCGCCGGGGTTCATGCCGCGCAGCATCGCTTCGCTCACCACGTTGGGCGCTGAAACCCCGATGAATATGTCTGCGCCGCGCAGTGCATCGGTCAGGGTACCCCTGCGGTTTTGGCTGTTGGTGAATGCGGCTATATCCGCGATGGCCTGGGTCTGGCTTTCCTGGCGAAAAATCAGACCCTCGCGGTTGCACATCAAAATATCCCCCACGCCCAGGCTGTGCAGCAGCCGCGCGATGGCGACGCCCGCAGCCCCTGCGCCGGAAAACGCGATTGTGCAGTTTTGCAGCTGCTTGCCGACGACGCGCAGGGCGTTGAGCAGCGCCGCCAGGGTGACCACGGCGGTGCCGTGCTGGTCATCGTGGAAGACGGGGATGGAGCAGCGCTCCTTGAGCTTGCGCTCAATTTCAAAGCAGCGGGGGGCGGCGATGTCTTCCAGGTTCACGCCGCCAAAGCTGCCCTGGAGCAGTTCCACCGTGCGCACGATTTCATCCACATCCTTGCTGCGGATGCACAGCGGGATGGCGTCCACCCCGCCGAATTCTTTGAAGAGGACGCATTTACCCTCCATGACGGGCATCCCGGCTTCGGGGCCGATGTCGCCAAGACCCAGCACGGCGGTGCCGTCGGTCACAACGGCGACGGTGTTCCAGCGCCGGGTGAGGTCAAAACTCCTGGCCGGGTTCTTCTGGATTTCCAGGCAAGGCTGCGCCACGCCGGGGGTATATGCCAGCGAAAGCTCTTCCCGGTTGCGCACCGGCGCACGTGAAACAACTTCGATTTTGCCGCGCAGGGCCTCGTGGAGTTTTAGCGATTCGGCTGCGTAATCCATAATGATCCTCTTCTTCAATTGATGTGTGTGTGCGATGTGGGCTGCGGCAGGTTTCATCAAACGCCAGGCCATTGCTGCACACCATACGTTGCCTGGACACGGCACCTAAAATACTATTCCTTATCTAAAAACCAACCGTGCTGCGCTCCGCGCCACCACCCCGCCCCTTTCGTCAACGGAGTTGACGATGGGTACCCCTCCCCGGGAGGGGAATTGTCACACGAACCCAACGGCTACGGAAATTCCCCTCCGTGGGAGGGGTACCCATCGTCAACTCCGTTGACGAAAGGGGCGGGGTGGTGGCGCGGAGCGCAGCACGGTTGGTTTTTTAGATGAGGAATAATACAAAATATCCTTCGCCCCAAGCGAACATACGATGCGGTGTTTTCATTGCGGAATCGCATCCACCGCGATTCCCATCAAGCAATCTTTATTGCTGCGCCTTCTTCTTGCGCCTTGCCCGCCGCGCACGGCGTGCAACCAGCACCACCGCCGCTGCGCACGCTGCCAGCAACAGCAGCACGGGCAGCGAACCCAGGAAGCCGCCCGCAAAATCCTTCATGCCGCGTCCGATGGCAAAGGTGTTGCGTTTGAAGTCGCCCCACACCGTACTCCAAAAGCCCTGGGGCGCTTCGGCTGTGTTGGGCGCGACTTCGGCGAGCGAAATCCGCACGGCGCTCAGGTCAACCTGGTCATCCAGCAGACGGATGCGGCTTTCCAGGGAATCCAGTTCGTAATTGACGCCGGTGATTCGATCCTGCAACGTGATAATATCCCCCAGGGAGCTTGCCGTCGCCAGGAGGTTCAGCAGACTGTCGCGTTCCGTGCGGAGCGCCTTTATGTGCGCTTGCAAATCGGTGTATTCCATGGTGACGTCGCTGACCGATTCGTTTAGCTCCACCACCTTGCCCTGCTTGCCCATGGCCGCCTTGTATGCTTCCAGCGCGTCGGCGGGGATGCGCAAAACCAGCGTGGCCTGGCGCGTAGCATAAGCAAGGTCGTATGCATATTGCTGGGATTGCAGGGATTCCACGTAGCCGCCCAGTGCGGTCGCTTGCGCTTGCAGCTGCTGCAAACAGGCGTCAAACTGCGCGGTTTCTATCGTGGCCGCCAGGTTTTTGATCAGCTTGCGCCCGGTGTTTACATCCACAGCGGCGGCGGGCGCAGCTTCAGACGCAGTGGTTGCATAGCCATAGACCATCCCGGCGTCCTCGTATTTGACGTCGGGCGCCAGCATTTCGGCTGGCTCCTGCACGGCTTTGTTGCTACAGGCGGGCAGCAAAAACGCCAGCGCCAGCAGCAGGGTCAGCAGAAGAAAGATGCGCTTTTTCATAATTATCCCCCCAACCCTTCAAACAGCCCATTCAAATAGGCCGCGCCGAGCGCCCGGTCAAAGAGGCCGTAGCCCGGCCTTGCGACTTCGCCCCAGAGCATCCGCCCGTGGTCGGGGCGCACGTAGCCGTTGAACCCCGCGCTTTGCAGCGCTTGCACAATGGCCGCCATGTTCAGCGAACCTTCGCCGGAAAGGTGCGCGGTTTCGTTGAACCACTGCTCGCGCACACAGACGTTGCGCAGGTGGGCAAAATAGATACGGTGGCCGGTTTCGCGGATCATGGCGGGCAGGTCGTTGCCCAAAGAAGCCCCCAGCGAGCCGGTGCAAAAGGTGAGGCCGTTGCTGGGGCTATCCGAAACGGAGAGCAGCCAGCGCAGGTCTTCGATGTTTTTGATGATCCGGGGCAAACCGAAAATCGGCCACGGCGGGTCGTCCGGGTGGATCGCCATTTTGACGCCGCACGCTTCGCAGGTGGGGAGGATGGCGAGCAGGAAGCGCTTCAAATTTTCGCGCAGCGCTTCTTCGGTGATCCCCTGGTATTTTTCAAACAGCTCCCTGATTTCCGGGATGCGGTGGGGTTCCCAGCCGGGCATGGCGTAGCCGTTGGAGCGCGCGTCGATCTCGCGGAACATGTCCTCCGGCAGCTTGCCCTCCACCTGCCGCCCGTCGTAGCTCAGGCAGGTGGAACCATCCGGCAGGGGCATGGCCAAATCGGTGCGCGTCCAGTCAAAGACGGGCATGAAGTTGTAGCAGATCACCTGCACCCCGGCGGCAGCCAGGTTGCGGATGCTGGTTTTGTAATTTTCGATGTATGTTGCGGCGCTGGGCAGACCGAGCTTGATGTCCTCATGCACGTTGACGCTTTCGATGCACTCCATGGTCAGCCCGGCGGCTTCAATTTCCGCCTTGAGCGCAAGCACGCGCTCCAAAGGCCAGGGTTCCCCGGCAGGGAGGTCATGCAACGCCGGCACAACGCCGGTCACGCCGGGAATCTGCCGGATCTGCGCCAGGGTCACGGTATCCAACGCCTTGCCAAACCAACGCAGGGTCATCTGCATAGGGAAAACCTCCTATGATTTCATCAGAAACTTATTTCACAATCGGGCAGGGTGCGTTGCAAAGCATCAACCAGTTCTTGGGGCAGTGGGTTGTCGCGAATCTTCAACTGCGTCAAATGGTTCAATACTTGCAGCGGCGTCAGGTCGCTGATTTTATTGCCGCTAAGGGATAACCAGGTCAAATTTTTCAATGATTGCAATGGCGTTAGGTCGCTGATTTGGTTGAAGTCAAGGCTCAACGTCGTC
>JAITNG010000113.1 GCA_031290595.1 Oscillospiraceae bacterium | reverse complement strand
TTCTGCCTCGCTGCTAAATGTAGATTGGCTAGAAATTCCGTCCCAGCTACGTTTTGCACCCTCACCAAACGCGCTAAAAGGTTCAGCATACATCATTTCCCGAAGCAGCAGCTTACCGTTTGCCGGCAACTGATTGATTTACCGGGGAAGGCGCGGACAATATGCCCGCCGAAGACGACCGCCAGTCGAAGATGTGTTGCGCTAGATTCTCGCACGATACAGCTTCTGGAGATACTGTGCGACCAGGCGAGCGGCATCTGGCTTTTCCCAGAAACCGCCCGGCCAAACAGCGTGACAGGGCTGATGCGCGACGCGTGCATCAGGGCAGAAATTCCGCACCGGGCATTCCACGCACTGCGCCACACCCACGCAACCGTATTGCTGTCCGCTGGCGTGAACCCCAAGGTGGTGCAGGAGCGCCTCGGCCACGCGGATATAAAAATGACGCTGGGGACATATGGCCACGTCATGCCTACCATGCAGCAGGCGGTTGTGAAGGTGCTGGAAGGGTGGTAGCCGCC
Source organism: Oscillospiraceae bacterium (assembly GCA_031290595.1). Taxonomy (GTDB): domain Bacteria; phylum Bacillota; class Clostridia; order Oscillospirales; family Acutalibacteraceae; genus WRMQ01. The sequence goes on along the minus strand of JAITNG010000113.1, from coordinate 4,460 downwards.
GCAGAACATACGTAGGTCGCTATGTGTTCCTGCTTCATTGCGTGCGCCGCCTTTTGTGAAATTATATCACGGCTTGGAGGGCGTGTAAAGATGTTTGTGGAAATTTTAATCAAAAAACAGATTTTCCCGCCAGCCAATGAAATGCGCAGCCGGGGCTATGAAGTAACCATAGCCCCGGCTGCGTTTTCACAGATTTACCAAGAGAACAACAGCGCCAAGCGTGACAACTACTTTCGCGCCGGGTTCGTCTTGATGTTCGCTGGTGATCCACCGGGGATTTGAACCCCGGACACCCTGATTAAAAGTCAGGTGCTCTGCCAACTGAGCTAGTGGATCAACGCCAAGATATTATACCTTAGTTCAAGGTGTTTGTCAAGGGGGGGAGTTGAATTTTCAAACGGCTTTTTCTGCGATTCGCAGATTCGCATATATTGTGCAACTCCCTCTTGCATTCCCCTGCCGCCGGGTGTATAATAGGCGCAAGCAATATAATATGAGGAGGGTTTCCCATGATCGGTACCTTTTTTTACCCCCTGGCGCGGGTGATTACGGCCATTTGCGTTTTGTTCAGCAGCGGTGTGTTCATCGGCGGCAAAGCGCCCGCGCCCAGCCTGGAACCGCCCGCCTGGCCAACCTGGGTGCATGAACATTGGGTGTGGGAAAACGAAGGGACGCAGGAAAGCGCCCTTGCGCTTGTGGAAGACTACCAGGCACATGGCATCCCTGTGGGCGCGGTGGTCATTGACCGCCCCTGGTCAACCGACGCCACCACGTTTGTGCCTGACCCGGAACTTTACCCTGACCTTGGCCAATACGTGCAAACCTTTCACGATAAAGGCGTGCGCGTGATGCTCTGGGCGAGCAGCATGGTCAACGAAACGGCTTCCAATTACCAGGAGGGCAAGGAAAAGGGCTACTTCCTCAGCGGCGGCAAAACCGTGAAGTGGTGGGCGGGCAAGGGTTCGCTGGTGGATTACACCAACCCCGAAGCCGTCGCGTGGTGGCACGGGCAAATGGATACTGTGCTTGACATGGGGATTGACGGCTGGAAAATCGACGGCACCGATCCATATGTGATGCTGCTGGCGCCCGCGCTCAATTATCAAAACAAATATGTTACCTGGTCGGATTATAAGGCGCAGACCTACGGCGATTTCTTCAACTACACGCGCACAAAACTGGGGAATGACCGCGTGATCACGGCCAGGCCTTCCGATGACCAGCTGCTGGGCATCGGCATACCGCTGGTGAGTACCACGCGCGGAATCAACTTTGCGGGCTGGGTGGGGGATCAGGACAACGACTGGGCGGGGCTGCGCCATGCGCTGAACAACATGTTCACCTCGTCCCTGTTCAACTTCGTCAGCTACGGCTCCGATATTGGCGGCTTCCGTTCCAGCGACAGCAACGGCAATGACCGGGATAAAGAAACCTTTATCCGCTGGGCGCAGCTGGGCGCGTTTTGCCCCGTGATGGAAAACGGCGGCGGCGGCGGGGAGCATCGCCCCTGGATGTTCGACGACGAAACCGCAGAAATATACCGCGATTTCACCGTGCTGCACACCGCGCTGATCCCCTATATTTATAGCCAGGCGGCCTATTCTTATGAACGCACGCTGCCCACCATGCGCCCGCAGACGGGCATGTATACCTACCTTTTGGGCGATGATATTCTGGTTGCTCCTTTTTATGAGGCGGGCAACGAGCGCACCGTTGTGTTCCCGCAGGGCGAATGGATCTACCTGTTCGACGAAAGCAAGGTGTATTCCGGCATCCAAAAGCTGCATTTTGAACTGAACGAATTCCCGGTCTTCATCCGCAAGGGCGCAATCCTCCCGATGGACGGCCTGGAAGACGCGTTCACCACCGTTCACATCTACCCCACGCAGGGCGCGAAGCAGTTCGGGCTTTATGAGGAAGCAAAAACCGGCACGATGCTTTCCTACAAAAAAGACAAAGCTGCGCTCACCGTCCAGTCCACCGCTTCTGATCGTTCCCTGCTATTTCGCATAGCCGGCGAACCCGCGCCGCAGTCCGTGACCAGCGGCGGCACAGCGCTCCCCCGGGCCGCTTCCCTGGAAGCCCTCACAGCGCTGCCCTCCGGCTACTTCACGGCGGACGGCGTCACATGGATTTACATCCGTGATCTGACGGCGGGCGCAGAGATTCAGTTGGCGGGGTAGGGCGCCTTCCATTTCAACAGCATATCCCCCGGCCGCCGAAAGGCGGCTTTTTTTCGTTTGCGCATAAATTCGCTCCAACTCCCATAGGAATGGCAACAGCTGGAATCGATTCACAGAAACGGAGGGGACTGCGGGTGAAAGGTATTGTCGAAGAACGTGCCATTGAGCTGGGTTCTTACATAGTGGAGCATCAGGCGACCGTTCGCGCAACGGCGAAAAAGTTTGGGGTGAGCAAATCCACGGTGCATATGGACGTCAACGAGCGCCTGCGGCGGTTGGAGCCGCAGCTCTATTGCCAGGTGCGGCGGGTGCTGGACGTCAACAAATCCGAGCGGCACATCCGCGGCGGCATGGCTACGCGGGAAAAATACCGCATGGAAGAGGAATCTTCATTCTAATTTGGCATTAAAAACGCGGGCTTCCGTGCTACAATACCCCTGTGAAAATTATTTTTTGAAGGGGGTATGGCCATGCGGCTGGCGGAGCTTTTTCCGCCGCACCGGGCGGCAATCTTTGATTTGGATGGCACGCTGCTGGATTCCATGTGGGTTTGGCACAAGGTGGATGCGGAATTCTTCGCCCGGCGCAGTCTGGCGTTCCCGGCGGATTATGCGGCGGGCATTGTTTCGATGACCTTCCGCGAAACGGCGGAATACACCGTCGCCCGCTTTGGCTTGCCGGAAGCGCCGGAGGCCGTCATGGCGGAGTGGAACGAACTGAGCTTCCGCCATTACCAAAACGACGTGCGGCTCAAGCCAGGGGCGCGGGAATCCCTGCAAATGCTCCGGGAACGGGGCGTAAAACTGGGCGTCGCCACGAGCTTGACGAGCAGCTTCATTGATGCAGTGCTGCAAAGCAACGGCATTTTGGATTGGTTCGACGCGCTGACTTCCTGCGACGAAGTGGCGCGGGGCAAGCAATACCCCGATATTTATCTGCTGGCGGCACGGCGGTTGGGGGTGGAACCCGCCGCCTGCGTTGCCTTTGAGGATATAGCCAAGGGGCTGTGCGGCGTCCGCGCGGCGGGGATGACAGCCTGTGCGGTCTGGGAACCCGCATCCTGCCAGGATTGGGCGGAAATGTGCGGCCTGGCCGATGTGGCGCTGCGGAACTGGGACGCAAACGCAGTAACAAATAATACATTGATTACGTAATAAATAACGGCTGCCGTGGGGTGCTTGAATTGACGGGAAGGGTTGCGGTGAAACGCATTTTTGCGCTGCTGTTGGCGGCGCTTTTGGCTTTGCTTTGCGTTGGCTGCGCGGTGCAGCGGCCTTTGCCCGGCCAAAATCCTGCGGCGCGGGATGCGGCTCCGCCGGGCGAAATTCGCGCCGTTTGGTTGAGCTATTATGAGATGAGCCAGGCAGCGGAGACAACCCGGGCGCAGTTCGTCGCCCGTTACCGGGAGGTGTTTGCGCGGATCAAGGCCTTTGGGCTGGATGTTGTGTTTGTGCAGGTGCGCCCCTTTGCGGATTCCATCTACCCTTCGGAAGTGTTCCCCTGGTCGGCGGTTTTGACGGGGACGCAGGGGCAGGACCCCGGCTACGACCCCCTTGCGATTTTGCTGGAGCTGGCGCAGGCCGCGGGCTTGGCCATCCATGCCTGGATCAACCCCTTCCGCATCGCGAAATCCACCGACCCCGCCAAGCTCGCCGCGCAGCACCCCGCACAGGCGCACATCAAAGCCAAGGATCGCTGGGTGCTGGAAGCGGACGGCCAGCTCTATTGGAACCCCGCTTTGCCCGAAACCCACGCCCTGGTTTACGCCGGGGCGCGTGAGCTGCTGCAAAACTACCCGGCGCTTGCAGGGCTGCACATCGATGATTATTTTTACCCCACGGCTGCGCCCGCCCTTGATGCAGCGGAATACGAAGCCTACTGCGCGGCGGGCGGTGCGCTGGCTTTGGGCGCATGGCGGCGGGAACTGGTCAGCCAGTTTGTGGCAGGGCTTTACCGCACGGCGAAGCAAGCAAACCCTGCGGTGGTTTTCAGCATCAGCCCTTCGGCCAACATCGAAAAAGACCGCGATGAAATGTTTGCCGATGTGGAACGCTGGTTGCGCGAACCGGGGTATTGCGACTGGATGCTCCCACAGGTCTATTTTGGCTTTGCGCATTATAAGCTGCCCTTTGCGGAGGTGGTGCAGCGCTGGTCTGCCCTGGCGGAAGAAACGCACACCGCCGCCCGGCTGGCCTTTGGCCTGGCCGCCTACAAGTGCGGTGAAAGCGACCCCTACGCCGGCACGGGCAGCGAGGAGTGGATCGACGCCGCCGACAT
>JAITNG010000141.1 GCA_031290595.1 Oscillospiraceae bacterium | reverse complement strand
GCTTGCTGCAGTCATGAGCCGCCTAGGCGAAACCATTCATTCCCTGTCGCACAAAACGGTAAAAAGCATCGCGGGGCGTGATTGGATTTTGCAATGCGATTTATGAAGGATTAGTATTAGGAGTTTTGGGGTCGGTAACAATATCCTCACCGCCAGGCCGTTGGTATGATTTATTGATGGAAACGGTACTCTTGCTGAAATCAAAATCGGCGGCGGTAAGGGCAAGCAGTTCACCCAATCGAATACCGCACCAGTAAAGCATTTCAAAGGCATAATAGGAAATAGGCTTATCCATCATCACATCAATGAATTTGAAAAACTCGTCTTTTGTCCAAAACAACATTTCCGTTGCCTCTTTTTTGCCAACGCTCCCGGCTTTGGCGGCGGGGTTGTTTTTTAGCTCGTAAAAGCGAACAGCGTGATTGAAAATTGTGCTGACTTGATTATGCAAGGTTTTGAGATAGGTTGCCGAAAATGGCTTGCCATCAGAATTTTTCAACCTTAACATTTCATTCTGCCATTGAATGACATCTTTTGCGCCAATATCGCTTATGCGCTTGTTTCCAAAATACGGCAACAGCTTTGTTTTAATGATATTGTCTTTGGTCTGCCATGTGCTTTGCCGTAGCCGTGGTTTTATATCCCGGCTATACACCTCAACAAAGGCGGTAAAGGACATATCCAAATCCGCCGCCTGTTGACGGAGAAACTCCTGTTCCCATTCAAGAGCCTCGCGCTTGGTGGCAAAACCGCGCTTGCATTTTTGCTTTCGCTCTCCTTTCCAGTTGTCAAATCTAACCATTGAATACCATGTTCCGTTGCTCTCATTCTTAAATGCTGCCATTGTCAATCCGTCCTTTCGCTTGATTTTTTAGGTTCATAGAATTTTTCGTAAAAGAATCGGCGGTCAATTCTTCCCGAAATAGTGATACATCCCGTCTTTTTCAGTTCCTCATTCAGCTTGCGAATGAGCTTGTATGCGTACGGCGTAGATACATCAAGTGCCTTTGCGACCTCTCCCACACGCATAAACATTTTTTCTGCCATAAACTTTTCCTCTCTTTCTTGTAATTCTATTTTTTTAGTGTCGGAATACTTTCTGGCCGCCTTCCGATTTGCCCGGGCGGACACACCATTACCGTGATGTGCAACGGTTATTCAATTCCTTAAACTTAAATGATTTAGTTTAAGTCATCCTCATTATACTATACTATTTCCGTTAAGTCAAGCTCCTTTTTGAAAAAACTTAACTTTTTTTATTTAAGTTTCTCTTGACTATCTTAACTCTATATGCTATACTGTTTATGTTGGAGTATTTTCTAAGGAGCGTGGCAGTATGGCTATCGGTGAAAGAATCAGGTTTATCCGCAATCTGCGGGGTATGACACAGAAGTATTTGGGAATGGCAATCGGCTTTACCGAAAACACTTCTGATGTCCGAATGGCGCAATATGAGGCGGGGGCGAGAACGCCAAAAGAAAAAATGATTGCTGACCTTGCCAATGTTTTGGGCGTTTGTCCGCAAGCCCTAACCATTCCCAATATTGAAAGCTACATAGGCGTGGCGCATACACTGTTTACGCTTGAAGATTTGTACGGACTAAAAATAAACGATCTTGATGGTGAGCTTTGTCTGACGCTTGATAAAGCAAAGGGGACTACCTACCTTTCTATGTTTGATATTTTTAGTGCTTGGCAGAAAGAAGCCGAAAAACTGAAAAACGGCGAAATCACAGAGGACGAATACAACGCTTGGCGTTACAACTATCCCAAAGCCGAAGTGGAGCTGACAAAAGCCGCACTTGACAAATTACGAGCCGAAAAACAAGACGATAGCGCCAATGAATAATCTTAATACACACAAAAAACGGTCTTGCTGATTTTTCGTTCAGCAAGACCGTTTTCTATGGTTGGAATTACTCTCGCACCTGCAAACCACTTGGGGTCTGCAATAATCGCTCAAAAATCCCTGTTATCAAATTGTTATCAAAAGGCAAAAGAGAACCTCAAAAAGTCAGTAGTTATGCGGCTTTACGCCGTTCGCTCAACTACTCCCACTCAATAGTAGCCGGCGGCTTTGCCGTCACGTCATACACTACGCGGTTGACGCCCGGCACTTCGTTGACGATGCGGGAGGACACGCGACCCAGCACGTCATAGGGGAGCGGCACAAATTCGGCGGTCATGAAATCGGATGTGGTGACTGCGCGCAGGGCGATGGTGGCGTCGTAGGTGCGGCCGTCACCCATCACACCCACCGAGCGGATATTGGTCAGCACCGCAAAATACTGGCTGATCTCCCGATCCAGCCCGGCTTGTGCAATCTCTTCGCGGAAGATGGCGTCCGCCTCTTGCAGCAGCGCGGCTTTTTCGGGCGTGATTTCGCCCAGAATGCGCACCGCCAGCCCCGGCCCCGGGAAGGGCTGCCGCCAGACCAGGCTTTCGCTGATGCCAAGTTCCAGCCCCAGGCGGCGCACTTCATCCTTGAAGAGCATCCGCAGCGGCTCAATGATCTCCTCAAAATCCACCACATCCGGCAGTGCGCCCACGTTGTGGTGGCTTTTGATCACCGCGGAATCCCCTGCCCCGCTCTCAATCACATCGGGGTAAATGGTTCCCTGCACAAGGTAGCCCACTTTGCCGATTTTTTTGCTCTCCCTTTCAAAAACACGGATGAATGTTTCGCCGATGATCCGGCGTTTCTGTTCCGGGTCGCTGACCCCCGCGAGCTTGCCCAGGAACTCTGCCTGCGCATTGACGCGGATGAAATTCATCTGGAAGGTTTCTTTGCAGATTTTCTCCACCTGGTCGCCTTCGTCTTTGCGCAGCAGGCCGTGGTCAACAAAGATGCACGTGAGTTGCCGCCCGATGGCGCGGTGCACCATCACCGCCGCAACGGTGGAATCCACCCCGCCGGAAAGTGCGCAGATCACCCGCTTTTCGCCTATTTTTTCGCGCAGTGCGGCGATGGTTTGCTCCGCGTAGCCGCGCATTTTCCAGTCGCAGGTGCAGCCGCACACTGTTTTGAGGAAGTTTTCCAGCATCCTGTTGCCAAAATCGGTGTGCTGCACCTCCGGGTGGAACTGCACGGCATACAGCCCGCGCTCTACGCTGGCCATGGCGGCGCAGGGGCAGTTGGCCGTTTGCGCGGTGACGGCAAAGCCGGGCGGTGGTTCGGCGATAGAATCCGTGTGGCTCATCCAGCAGGTGGAGGTTTGCTCCACGCCCGCAAAGAGAGGCAGTTCAGGCGCTGTGATTTCCAGGGAAACGCGGCCATATTCCCCTTTGGGCGCGGTGGCGACCCGACCGCCGGCAAGATAGGCCATCAGCTGCGCACCGTAGCAAATGCCAAGCACCGGGATCCCCAGCGACAGCACCTCCGCCGTGCAGCGGGGCGCAGTGGCAAGGTAAACGCTGTTGGGGCCACCGGTGAGGATGACCCCCACGGGGCGCATAGCCGCCAATTTTGCGGGCGCAAGCGTATAGGGCTTGACCTCGCAATACACCCCAAGGTCGCGCACCCGCCGCGCAATCAAATGCGAATACTGCCCGCCAAAATCCAGAACCACAACCAGTTGATGTTCCATGACCCTACACTCCTTCCGTCTAGCCCATAACTGCAAATTTTCTTTAATAAACGAAATTATACCATAGCACCAACGAAATTGCAACGTTTTTCTTGACTTTCCCCTCCTTCCCGGTATATAATTATTAGAAGCTATCAACCCATCATGAACTGTGAGGATCGGGGAAAATGAACGAACAATATCGCACGCATACCTGCGGCGAACTACGGACGGAACATATCGGGCAACAGGCGGCGCTTTCCGGCTGGGCGGGGACCTTCCGCAACCACGGCGGCGTGATCTTTGTGGATTTGCGCGACGCCTTTGGTACCACGCAGCTTGTTTTGCACGATGAAGCCCTGCTCCGGGGCGTCACGCGTGAAACGGTCATTTATGTGCGCGGCGCTGTCGTCGCCCGGGCGGAGGATACCGTCAACCCAAAGCTGGCCACTGGGCTGGTGGAACTCCACGTGCAAAGCCTGGTGCGCCTGAGCGCCCCCTGCGTGCCGCTGCCCTTCGAGGTCGGCGCATCAGAAAACGTGCGCGAGGATGTGCGCTTGAAATATCGCTTCCTGGATTTGCGCGGCGAGCGGATGCAGCGCAACCTGCAACTGCGTGCGGCGCTGCTGCAACGCCTGCGGGAACATATGCAGCGCTTCGGCTTTCTGGAAGTTTCGACCCCCATCCTCACGGCGTCTTCGCCGGAAGGTGCGCGGGATTACATCGTGCCGAGCCGGAAGCACAAGGGCGCGTTTTATGCCCTGCCGCAATCGCCGCAGCTCTTCAAGCAGCTGCTGATGGTTTCCGGCGTGGATCGCTATTACCAGATCGCGCCCTGCTTCCGGGATGAGGACGCGCGCAACGACCGCTGCCCCGGCGAATTTTATCAACTGGATTATGAGCTGGCCTTCGCTTCGCAGGAAGATGTTCTGCGCGTGACCGAAGAACTGCTGCACGATGTGTTCACCACCTTCGGCGGCGGCAAGGCCGTCACTCCCCTGCCCTTCCCGCGCATCCCCTACCGGGAAGCGATGGCGCTCTACGGCTCCGATAAGCCCGATTTGCGCAATCCGCTGCGCATCGGCGACCTGACGGAATTTTTTGCCGACGCGGCGTTCAAGCCCTTCCAGGGCAAGCCCGTTCGGGGGATCAACGCCCCCGGCTGTGCGCAGCAGCCCAAGTCCTTTTTTGAGCAGATGCTCCAGTTTGCCACCTCCATCGGCATGAAGGGGCTGGGCTATATTTCCGTCGTGCCGTGCGCCGAAGAAGACACCGGCAGCGGCAACACCGCGCCCTATCCGCACGACGACGCCTATAGTCTCAAGGGACCCATCGTCAAATTCCTTGATTCCGCAAAACAGGCCGCGCTCTGCGCCCAGTTCAATTTGCAGCCGGGCGACACGGTCTTCTTCATCTCTGACCGCCCAAGCGCCGTGGATAAACTGGCCGGGCAGATCCGCAGCGAACTCGGCAACCGCCTGGAACTGACCGACCAGAGCCGTTTTGAACTGTGCTTCATCACGGACTTCCCCATGTATGAATGGGATGAAACCGCGCGGCGGGTGGGCTTCAACCACAACCCCTTCTCGATGCCGCAGGGCGGGATGGATGCGCTCCTTACGCAGGATCCCCTGGAAATCCTGGCCTATCAATTCGATGCGGTGGTCAACGGGGTGGAACTTTCTTCCGGCGCGGTGCGCAACCACGACCCCGAAATCATGATCAAAGCCTTTGAGATCGCCGGGTACCCGCAGGAAGAGCTGGAACGGCGCTTCGGCGCGATGTTCGATGCGTTCCACTACGGTGCGCCGCCCCACGCGGGCATGGCGCCGGGGGTGGATCGTATGCTGATGCTCCTGCTTGAAGAGGATAGCATCCGCGACGTGGTGGCGTTCCCGATGAACGGCAACGCGCAGGATCTGCTGATGGGCGCCCCGGGCGAAGTGACCGAAAGCCAGCTGCGCGAAGTGCATATCAAGGTCAGGTCGTAGTGTTTTTCAAGCGAATATGCGTATAATATACGCAAAGGAGGTGCTAATGATGACCGAACGTGTGATGAGTACGGACGCGCTGCAAGCGTTTTTGGCGGCAATGCTTCACTCGAAAAAGGTGTTGGTGCGCGAAAATAACCGTGTTGTTACGATAGTCCCAGTGGAAGAAAAGGCCGACTGCACGGCCGGGCTTCGCGGCATCCTTTCGGATTACCCCGAAATGAGCGTAGATCGATTTTTGGAGCGCAAACGCGCGGACAAGGGGCTTGACCGATGAACAATTGCTATGTCCTGGATGCTTGTGCTTTGCTTGCATTGCTGCACGATGAACCCGGTGCAGCGTTTGTTGCCGATGTAATCTGCGCAGCAAATATTGGTGAAGCCGATGTTTCCATGCACAAAGTGAATCTCCTCGAAGTCTACTACGATGTGTACCGCTCCCTCGGGAAGGCAAAAGCTGATAACGTAATCCGCGAAATTCAGAACCAACCTATTGCGATACGCTCTGATATAAGCGATTCACTTTTTGAAGAAACAGGGCGGCTGAAAGCCTCTTATAAAATTTCGTTTGCCGATGCTTTTGCGCTCGCAACAGCGTCTGTAATGCGCGCCGCACTGCTCACCGCTGACCATCACGAAATGGATACAATTGAGCAAAGCGAGCCGGGCATACAATTTCTATGGATACGGTGAGTGTGAAAAATTTTCCAAATGCGCATACTATACGCAAAGGAGGTGCTAATGATGACCGAACGTGTGATGAGTACGGACGCGCTGCAAGCGTTTTTAATTGCAAAGCTACATGCTGCAAAAGTGATGGTGCGGGAAACGGATGATTCTGTGATACTAACGCCTGTCCACAGCGCCAGCGGTTTGCTAGGGATTGCCGCAGAGAGTAGCCTTACGGTTGAAAAGTTCCTGGAAATGAAGCAAGAGGAAAGGACTTTGGAGTATGAGCGAGAGCAACGTCTATTTTCTTGATGCCTGTGCGCTGATCGCTCTGGTGAAACAAGAAAGCGGAGCCGAAGTTGTTGAGGATTTACTTGTAAAAGCACTCAACGACAAAAAATTTATTATCCAAATAAATAAAATAAACCTCCTTGAGGTTTATTACGGTTTTCATCGTGAACGCGGCAAGGCGTTTGCCGATGAAATTCTCCGCAAAATTAAAGATTCCGCAGTAGGGATCACTGATACAATCTATGCCGTACTCGCCGAAGCGGGGCGCTTAAAATCAATCTATCGACGCATTTCGCTCGCAGATGCAGTTGCGCTGGCAGAAGCATCAATCGCCGAAGGCACGATTGTCACCGCTGACCATCACGAAATGGATACAATTGAGCAAAGCGAGCCGGGCATACAATTTCTATGGATACGGTGAGCGTAAAAAATTTTCCAATACACACAACAAACGGACGCCCGCAATGCGCAGGATCTGCTGATGAACGCTCTGGGTGAAGTGACGGAATTTATAAGACAGAATAGGAGAGGTATCCCTATGAAAAAACGCAAACGATTCCTGGCAATTTTGCTGGCGATGCTGCTAATCGGCGGCGCAGCGGCGGTTGGCGCTACGGCGGCTGATGAACCCGCCGCGCCAGAACTTACGAAGGAAATGGCGGCTTTCTCGCTGCCCATAACAGTCGTTACCCTTCACTATGCGGCATTGGCATGGACACCGGACATCCTGCGCTTTAAACCCGGCAAAAATGAGAATACGCTTGTTGTGGATATTGGGAAGAACATAGAAGCGATGATAGAAGAAAATGAATGGGACATCGAAGAGGCGCTGTTTTTCCCCAACATTGATGCCAACGATATTGTGAATTTATATTCCCAAGGCATCCTGGAAGACTACATGAACGGCATGGCCGATGCTTACGAAAAGGCCTTAAAAGACAATTGTCCTTTCGTGTGCAGTTGGTCTTATGCTATCCTAAAGTGGGTTATTCTGAGTCCAGTCGGCTCAAAGTGGATGCTGCGGGAAACGGGATATTTATCTGTTCCGCAATAAAAATTGTTTGCTTTGGGTGAGGTGTATTTTAAAGCTCCGGGCGACTGCTAGTCGCCCGGAGCTTTTATCCCAGTGCCAAAAAACGGAACACTACTTTTAATTGCAGAACAGTATTACAAGAACCGAACAAAGCACAACAAACGGACGCCCGCAAAAGGCGTCCGTTTATATGTATCAGCTTCGGCTCAACCCTTGAGCGCCGGGTACAGCGCACAATAGCGCTCGTATTGCTGCGCACATACGGCGTGGAATTCCGGCCGGGGGAATGTTTCCGTTTTCACCCGGAGCTTGGCTGCCGCCGCCTGCGGGCTTTCAAAATAGCCCAGGCCGAGCGCCGCCACCATCGCCGCACCAAAACCGCTGCCCTCCTCCCCTGCTTCCAGCGTCACCACCGGCAGGGCGAAAACATCGGCCATAATCTGCCGCCACAGGGGGCTGACCGCGCCGCCGCCCGCCAGCACAAGGCGCTCCGCCGCGCCGGTGGCCGTCGCCATCAACGCATACACCTGGCGCAGCGAAAACGCCACGCCTTCCAGCACCGCACGGTTGAGGTCGCCCCGGGCGGTCTGCGCCGTCAGGCCGTGGAAGCCCCCCTTTGCTGCGGGGTCGTTGACCGGGCAGCGCTCGCCGCTGAGGTAGGGCAAAAACAGCACGCCGTTCGCCCCGGGCGGCGAAAGCGCCGCTTCTGCATCCAGCGCCTTGTAGCGCTCTTTGCGCGTGGCAAGCCGCCGGTCGCCAAACACCGCTTCGTGCCACTGGTAAGAACCCGCCGCCGCCAGGGTGACGCCCATCACATGGTAAAGCCCCGGCAGACAGGCGCGTGAAAACTGGAGCTTTGCCCCATCATTCGCAAAAAAAGTATTGCAGTGCCGCGCCACCACGCCGGAAGTCCCCAGCGTAACGGCCACCTGGGTTTCGCTGCCCAGCCCCATCCCGACGGCGGAAAGCACCGCATCGCCGCCACCGGCGACGACGGGAACCCCCGCGGGCAGCCCCGTCAAATGCGCGGCGGCGGGCGTGATCTGCCCGGCCACAGCCGTGGATTCAAGCACGGGCGCAAAGAGCGATTCCGGCAGCGCCAGGCGTTGCAGCAGATCTGCCGACCAGCAGCCGTTTGCAACATCAAACAGCCCTGTGCCGGAAGCATCGGAAGCATCCGTCGCAAGCCCCCCGGTCAGGAGCAGTCGAATATAATCTTTGGGGTTGATGATCTTTTGGGTTTGCGCAAACAGTTCCGGCTCGTTCGCCCGGAACCAAAGGATTTTGCCGCCGGTGAAGCCGGTGAGCATGGGGTTGTTGGTCAGGCGCAGCAAGGCCTCCGCGCCGCCCGCCACCCGGGTGATTTCTTCGCACTGGGCGGCGGTGCGCTGGTCGTTCCACAAAATCGCCGGGCGCAGGGGCTGCTGCTGCGCACCCAAGGCGACCATACCGTGCATCTGGCCGGAAAGCCCAACCCCCGCAATGCGCGTGGCATCCAGCCCGTCCGTCAGCTGCCGGAGCGCCGTTTGCGCCCCCGCCCACCAATCGGCAGGGTCTTGCTCGCTCCAACCGGGCTGCGGCGCGGCGCAGGGGTATTCCGCCGCAGCGCTACCCAGCAACCGGGCGTCAGCATCAACGGCAAGCGCTTTGCAGCTGGACGTACCAACATCCAGGCCAATAAAAATAGGATCGGCGTGCATAAGAACCCCCTGTGTGTGTAAAATTAGGCTGCATGCGCCGCATTTTTGGCGTATATCTTCACAGTCTTCACGGTATTTTTTACCCGCCGAACATCACATCGTTCAGCACGGCTTCCAGGTATTCCTGTCTGCCGCTGGTGGTGGCGACTTCGCCCTGCGCCAGCGCCCAGGCTTCCAGACTTTGCAGCGTCGCTTTGCCGCCGGTGATTTGCGCACCCAGGCCGGTTTGGTAGCCCGCGTAGCGCTGCTGCACAAATTCGCCCAGCCGCCCGTCCGCCCGCAGCTTGACCGCAACGCGCAGACCGAGCGCAAAGCTATCCATCCCGGCGATGTAGGCCTGGAAGAGATCTTCAAAGCGGTTGGATGGCCGACGGGTTTTTGCGTCGAAGTTCAGGCCGCCCAGGGTGAAGCCGCCGGCTTCCAGGACTTCCCACATGGCCAGGGCGCTGTCGTAGACATTGGTGGGGAACTGGTCGGTATCCCAACCCAGCAGGGGGTCGCCGATGTTGGCATCGATGGAGCCGAAGAATCCCTCTTCCCGCGCAATGCGGAGTTCGTGCTGGAAGGTATGCCCCGCCAGGGTGGCGTGATTGGCTTCGATGTTGAGCTTGAAGTCGCCTTCCAGGCCGTATTTGCGCAAAAAGCCGATAGCCGTGGCGGCGTCGTAGTCATACTGGTGCTTCATCGGCTCGCGGGGCTTGGGTTCAATATAGAACGAACCCGTGAACCCGATGCTGCGGGCATAATCCCGCGCCAGGGTGAACAGCCGGGCGATGTTCTCCTGTTCCAGGGCATAGTTGGTGTTGAGCAGCGTTTCGTAGCCTTCGCGCCCGCCCCAAAAGACGTAGCCGCCCCCGCCCAGGCGCACCGTGAGTTCAATGGCCTTTTTGACCTGTGCGGCGGCGAAAGCAAAAACTTCAGGCGAACAGGAGGAGGCCGCGCCGTTTTGGTAGCGCGGGTGGCCGAAGAGGTTCGCCGTCCCCCAAAGCGGGCGGATGCCCGTGGCCTGTTGCAGTTCTTCCAGGCGGTCGGCGACGGTATCCAGCCGGGCGTTGGTTTCGGCCAGGGTTTCGGCCTCCGGGGCAATATCGCGGTCGTGGAAGCAATAAAAATCCAGGCGCAGCTTTTGCATCAGTTCAAAGGCGGCGTCGGCCTTGGCCAGGGCGGAGGCCACAGGGTCGCTCTGCCCGTAGTTTTTGCGCAGGGTACCCACGCCAAACATATCGGCGCCCTCGGCGCACATGGTGTGCCAATAGCTCATGGCAAAGCGCAGGTGATCCCGCATGGGCTTGCCCAAAATCACCTCATCGGGGTCATAAAAATGGAATGCCAGAGAGCTTTTGCTTTTTGCACCCTCATAGGCGATTTGGGGAATCGCAGGAAAGTATGCCATTTTGGTTCACGCCTCTCTTTTTTGTTATTACATAAATACAAGCACGAAAAGAAACGTGTTCTTCTTCATGCTTGTATTTTTGCCGGTTGGGTTAATCCAGGATGCCTTCTTCCGCCACGATGGGCATACTTGGCTGGCGCACATAGGGCGCTTCAATCACAACTTCACGCCCGGTTTCGCTGCTGAGGCGGAACCCCCGCAGGATTTCCAGCACATGGAGCGTCTGCTGCACACCCGCACGGGGTGCGCGGCCGGTTTGCAGCGACTTGGCCAAATCCGCAAGCCCAAGGGCGCGGCTGTTGGCGGCGTAGCAGCTGTAGGGGGAATCAATGGGGATCCATTCGCCGCCGCCGGGGGCGACGTTGGCGGGGTTCTTTTCGCCCAGTTTGATGCTGATTTCGCCGCTAAAGCTGTTGGGATCCGGCACCGTCATATTGCCGTGGGTGCCATAAATTTCGAGGCAGGATTGCCCCGCCATCGAAAACACATCGAAGGTGGTGAAGATGGAAACCACTGCGCCGCTCTGGAAGCGGATGATGCCGCTTTCGTAGGTGGGGCAGTCCACATCAATCACGGTGCCGTTCAGGGGCTGGCTGGTGATGGTGCGGGTCGCGTACTGGCTCTTGACCATGCCCATGACGGAAGCTGCGGGGCCCAGTATGTTGACCAGCGCCGTGACGTAATACGGCCCCATATCCAGCATCGGGCCGCCGCCCGGCGCACGGTAATAGAATTCCGGATCCGGGTGCCAGGTTTCGTGGCCGCGGCAGATCATCCGCGCCGCGCCGCCGATGGGCGTGCCAATCACGCCTTCTTCAATCAGCTTGCGTGCGCCCTGGATCCCTGCGCCCATAAACGTATCCGGCGCACCGCCGAGGAGCAGCCCTTTTTCCGCCGCCAGCGCCGCCAGCTCGCGCCCCTGTTCCAGCGTTGCGGCCAGGGGTTTTTCGCAAAACACAGGCTTGCCCGCTTCCAGCGCCGCCTTGGTGACGCCGTAATGCTCGTTTGGCCGCGTGATGTTGAGCACCAGGTCAACCTCCGGGTCGGCAAAGAGTTCGTGCATATTTTCATAAATCTTGGGGATGCCATACTTTTCGGCAGCGCGTTCCGCCTTGGCGCGCACCAGGTCGCATACGCCGATGATCTCCAGTTCCTTGAACCGCTCCGTAATGTTCTGCAGATAAATGCCGCTGATGTCCCCAACACCAACGAATCCGACTTTTGTTATCGCCACAGAATCTCCTCCCAATCTTTGTCTTAAATGATTCTAAAATAACTCAGTACATTTTTGCGTTGTTTTTGTATTGCTCCGACGTCCAGCCCTGCGCTGCGGCTGCGGCCTTCCCCTCGGCCGCCCAGAGCATCCCCCTGCGCATCAGTTCTTCTGCCGAAGGCGAATTTTCAAACACATCGTCGTGATGCCCCAGCGAGCAATAGAACACCCGCCCGATCCCCCAGTATTTCGTCCACACCACCGGCATATCGACGGGCTTGTTGGATGCATGGAAATAACTGATCAGGGGGAAGCGCGTCGTCGCCAGCACTTCAATGGCCGGGTCAACGTGCAGGTAGTAGTGCTCGCTCTTGACCGGGAAGTCTTCGATGCCTTCCACCAGCGCACTGGAACCCCTGCGGATGTTGACGGTGTATTCCACGCCGTCGCCGCCCGGGTGGCTGACCCACTGCCCGCCGGTCATGAACTGCCATTCGGTGTCGTTACGGAAGGAATCGCACATGCCGCCGTGGCAGCCCGCAATCCCCACGCCTTCCGCAACCGCCCGGGCGATTGCGCCGGAAACTTCGCCGCTCATGCTACCGCCGGTCACGACCGGCACCAGCAAATCCAGCGCCGCCAAACCCGCTGCATCCGGCAGCTGCTCCGTGCCTTCCAAGATTTCCACGCTGAACCCTGCGCGTTCCAGAATCCCTTTGAATCTGTTGGCGACAAGCTCCGGCTGGTGGCCATCCCAGCCACCCCAAAATACCAATGCCCGTTTGCCCAAAAAACTCACCCTCTTTTCGGTAATAATTGGTATCAATACGTAACTATTATAACACGATAACAAGCAAGTTGCAAGAGGAAATTGTTAAAAAGTGTAAAAATAAACAAAACTGTTCTTGCTTTACCACGAGAAGCAACCCGACAGATACGCGTCCGCCCATTGCGCAGACGGGATGCGGTGAATTTCGTCCATTTTCGCAGCTTTTTCCAAAATAATTTTTGAAATAGCATTGACAATCCGAAAATCTCTGATAAAATAAAAGTACCCTGCTGCTCCCCAAAAGCAACAGGGTACGGGTCGATTCATTCTGGCTCGTTTCTGTTTAGTCTGCTGCCGGTCTTTAGGTGGCAGACTTGTTTTTTCTGTACCGAAGCAAAAGATAGACCAGCACTATTACGACCACCGCCCAAAAGCGCTCGTTCGGAAGGGAAAACAGCTCTCCTAGCGTTTCGAACATGATAGCCTCCTCCTCTCTCTTGAAATTGACTCTTGCGTGTGCTTGCGTGCTGCATGTCGATCGTTTCTCCTTTCTATATATTAATGAAAAGCAAAAAGACGCCACGCCGTCCTTCATTGGACTGCATGACGCCTTCGTGACCAAAGGGAACAAGAGGCCTGATCCGAGCGGAACACCACACGGGGATCCTGTTGCCGTTGCCCTGAGAGGTACCATGCAGGTTCAAGGATACGCCGACGAGCCGGTTGGCGCACAATATCGGTTGCCGTTTCCCGCAGTGCAGACGTGTGGACAATCAAGTTGAACATTTTGATGACCTCCTCTCTCTTATTTATGTATTTATTATACTCTCTCGGCATCCAATTGTCAACGTGACATTCTATCCAAAGATTTATTGCTTTTTTTGTGCAAGCAACCAGTTTTCTTTACTTCTTGCGACTTGCAACCAAATTCTTGCTTTTTCAACTTTCCGTTTGGCACTATACAACTTGCACAAAGAAAGCGCCGGAGCTTTGGTTAAAATGCAGCCTTGCATTTGCAGGTGAGATGTGGTATCATTGTATAATCAATTAATAGGTGCAAAAATAGAATGGGGTTAGCATGTTAGGTGAAACATCACAGGTGCCGGAAACGTCTGGAAGCATGACGGAACAGCGCACCATACGGCGCAAGATCATCGATGAACATTATGATACCATAAATGGGGTTCGGCGGCTTTCGGTTCGGAATACCTCGGTCAACAGGACACAACTGGCCGATGCCATGGGCGTTTCGCTTTCCACGGTTTCGCGGGATATCAAAAAGCTACTTGAGGCTCGCGCCATTCGCGAAGAAGAAGATAGCAGTCTCAAAATATGCTCCGAGTTTGCCTACTTTCTGGGGATTCAGATTTCTACCCATGTAGTCCGGGCGGCATTGCTGGGGTTTGATCTGCAACCTATGGGAGACCAGGAGCTGGTTGAACTGATCAACAGCACCGGCAGTGACGGCGATGCATTTGTGCAGGATCTGTGGGATTTGGATCCAGAGGACGGAACCCCTTGGAACGGTAGGAAAGAAGACAGGGACTCCCTGCGAAAATTGGCGAAACCGCTTCCGTTTATATTTTTCAATATTGGGTCAGATAACGATATTGGCGCTATCATCCGTATTTCGAACCATATCGTTAATAAGCTCCAGCTTCACATCGAAAAGATTCCGCTTTTGGCGGTGGGTCTTGCGACCCCCGGGCTGATGGACGGCGGCAAGGTAATTCGCTTTTGCCCCAATGTGCAGGCACTGGTCAACCATTCCATTTATGAACTGCTCAACACCTCAAAATTGAAAGACCATAACATTAAATCGACATTTATTCACGATACTTCTTCGGATATGCTTTGGATCAAAGAGATGATTTATGAAAAAGACTACAACGGCGATGCTGACGAAGAAAATGTTGCAGTGATCCATGTGGGCAGCGGCGTAGGGTCGGCACTGGTGCTTGGCGGCGCGCTGTATCACGGAAAAAACGGCTGCGCCGGTGAAATCGGGCATTTCTTTACGCCTCCGGAAAATGCCAAATTAAATGAATTGATAAAAGATAAGCGTGATGAGGATCAAAGGTTTTCAACAGAGACTGCAAAAGAAGTTCGCTGCTCCTGTGAAAACGCTTGCATCGAAAGCACCATTCGGAAAGAAATTTTCGATTCCTTTTCTCCTTCTGTTTTTTTCGAGAAAAACGAAATCCGACCGCAACCGGGAAGTCATACGCCGGAAGCGGAATTGCTGAAACAATACTTTGAGAAGAGACCGGCGCGCCTTCGCTTGTTTGTCGAATACATGCACATCCTCGGCAACCAAATGATCAATTTTGCAAATGTTGGCCTCATTGTGTTTTCAGGCCGCCTTGCCCCGGCGCTGAAAGAAGAGATTGCCGCGCACAACCTTCGCTTCCACAGCGTGCAAAACATCGCCAGCTCCGTTTGCACGATCCGTGCAGGTGACGGCTGGGTGGAATCTGTTGCCCGTGGGGCAGCGATTGCCGCTTTCCACAAATGCCTGGAAGAAAACGAAAAATCCGATGATCCCGTGCGCGTGCAGTGGAAACCGCTGCGTCGGGTGAACTAGCGTATAAATTTCCCGCCCCTCCCATTGACACGGAGGGGTGTTTTGTTGTAAAATAGAACACAGGCAGACGTCTGCCCACTGCACGAAAAGAAAGGGGGACACAATATATGCCCTACGCTGCACCCACGCCACGTTACCTGGTGCTTGAAAATGGCCGCATCTTTGAAGGCTTCGCCTTTGGAGCGGCGGCGGAAGCCACAGGGGAAGTGGTGTTCACCACCAACATGACCGGGTACCTTGAAACGCTCACCGACCCAAGTTATGAAGGCCAGATCGTGACCCAAACCTTCCCGCTGATGGGGAATTACGGCGTAAACCCCGCCGATTACGAGAGCAGGCAATCCTTCGTTCAAGGCTATATCGTCAAGGAATGGTGTCAATCGCCCTCCCATTTTGCCAGCAGGGGGACGCTTGACGCTTTTTTGAAGCGCTGGGGGATCCCCGGCCTGTGGGGGATCGACACCCGCGCCCTGACCAAGCTCATCCGCACGGCGGGCGTGCTGCGCGGCACGCTCTGCGACGCCCCGGCAAACGCTTCGGCACAGGCGCTGCAAGCCTTCCGGATCACCGACGCGGTGCCGGCGGTGACGATTGCGCAGCCGCAGCGCTACCCGGTGGAAAACGCCGGGCGCAAGGTGCTGCTCTGGGATTTTGGCGTGAAGGATAGCTCCATCCGCCGCCTGAATGAGCGCGGCTGCGACGTCACGGTGATCCCCGCCCACTGGAGCGCGGAGCAGATCGCCGCCGAAGCGCCGGACGGCGTGCTGCTTTCCAACGGCCCGGGCAACCCGGAGGATAACACGGCAGTGATCCAAGAGATCAAAAAGCTGGCCGCACGTAAGATCCCCATCTTCGGCATCTGCCTGGGGCATCAGCTGCTGGCGCTGGCCAACGGCGGCGCGACCGAGAAGCTGAAATACGGCCACCGGGGCGGCAACCACCCGGTGCGCGACCTGGAAACCGGCCGCACCTACATCACCAGCCAAAACCACGGCTACGCCGTGCGGCTTGACGCCCTGCCGCCGGGTGCGCGCACCCGCTGCATCAACGCCAACGACGGCACCTGCGAAGGCCTGGATTACACGGACTTCCCCGGCTTTTCGGTGCAGTTCCACCCGGAAGCGTGCGGCGGCCCGAAGGATACGGAATTCTTGTTTGACCGCTTCGTCGCCATGATGGACGAGCAGAAAGGGGGCGCTGCGTAATGCCGTTGAAGCCCGGAATCAAAAAAGTTTTGGTGATCGGCTCAGGGCCGATTGTCATCGGCCAGGCCGCCGAATTTGACTATGCCGGCACCCAGGCTTGCCGCGCTTTGCGCGAAGAAGGCCTCGAAATTGTGCTGATCAATTCCAACCCCGCAACCATCATGACCGACCAGCACATGGCCGATAAGATTTATATTGAACCCCTGACGGTGGAAACCGTCAAGCGCGTGATCCGCAAGGAAGCGCCGGATAGCATCCTGCCCACCCTGGGCGGGCAGACGGGGCTGACCCTGGCCATGCAGCTGGCGCACGAGGGCTTTTTGGCGCGCAACAACGTCCGTCTGCTGGGCGCAAGGCCGGATACCATCGACAAGGCCGAAGACCGCCAGATGTTCAAGGATACCATGATTTCCATCCACCAGCCGGTGATCCCTTCCAAGGTTGTGACGCAAGCGGAGGATGCGGTTGCGTTTGCGGAAGAGATCGGCTACCCGGTGATCGTCCGCCCTGCGTTCACGCTGGGGGGCGCGGGCGGCGGCTTTTGCGCCGACGCGGCCGAGCTGCGGCAGATCACCACGGGCGGTCTGCGCCTGAGCCCCATCACGCAGGTGCTGATCGAAAAGAGCGTCGCGGGCTGGAAGGAAATTGAGTTTGAGGTGATGCGCGATAGCATCGGCAACGTGATCACCGTCTGTTCGATGGAAAACTTTGACCCCGTGGGCATCCACACCGGCGACAGCATCGTCGTCGCCCCCACGCTGACCCTGGCCGATAAAGAATACCAGATGCTGCGCTCTTCCGCGCTGAACATCATCACTGCGCTGGGGGTGGAAGGCGGCTGCAACGTGCAGTTCGCCCTGCACCCGGAAACGTATGATTACGCCGTGATTGAGGTCAACCCGCGTGTTTCGCGCTCCTCGGCGCTGGCTTCCAAGGCCACGGGCTACCCCATCGCGAAGGTGGCCGCCAAAATCGCCATCGGCTACACGTTGGATGAAATCCCCAACGCCGTCACGGGCAAAACCATGGCCTGCTTTGAGCCGGTGCTGGATTACATCGCGCTGAAGTTCCCCAAGTGGCCGTTCGATAAATTCATCTTCGCCAGCCGCAAGCTCGGCACGCAGATGAAGGCGACGGGGGAAGTGATGAGCCTGGGCGACAGCTTTGAAAGCGCCCTGATGAAAGCCGTGCGCGGGGTCGAAATTTCGCGCAACACGCTGCACATCCCCCGCTGGGCGGCGCTGACGACGGAAGAACTCCTGGCCGCCATTGCCGAAGGCACGGATGAGCGGCTGTTCCAGATATTTGAGCTGATGCTGCGCGGCGTCACCAGCGACGCCATCCATGCAGCCACCCGGATCGACAATTACTTCCTCGATAAGCTGCAAGGGATTGCGGCCTATGAGGCGGAAATCACCGGCCAGGCGCTGACGGAGCCGCAATACCGCCAGGGCAAACGCTTCGGGTACCCGGATAGCGCCCTCCTGCGGCTGAGCGGCCACGCGCTGCCGGGCAGCCCCCGCCCGGTCTTCCGCATGGTGGATACCTGTGCGGGCGAATTCGACGCGGCCACCCCCTACTTTTATTCCGTCCCGGAAGGCGAAGAGGATGAGGCGGCGACCATCCCGCGCGGCGCAAAGGAACGCGTTGTGGTGCTGGGCAGCGGCCCCATCCGCATCGGCCAGGGCATCGAATTCGATTACGCCAGCGTGCATTGCGTGCGCTCGCTGCAAAAGCTCGGCTACGAAGCCGTCATCATCAACAACAACCCGGAAACCGTATCCACGGATTTTGATACGGCGGACAGGCTCTATTTTGAACCCCTCACCCCGGAGGACGTGAACGCAATCCTCAAGCTGGAAAAGCCGGTGGGGGTCGTCGCGGCCTTCGGCGGGCAGACGGCCATCAAGCTGGCCAAGTTCCTGGATGAAAACAACTACCCCATCCTCGGCACCGGCTTTGACGGCATCGACCGGGCGGAGGATCGCGAGCGCTTTGACGAGCTG
Source organism: Oscillospiraceae bacterium (assembly GCA_031290595.1). Lineage (GTDB taxonomy): Bacteria > Bacillota > Clostridia > Oscillospirales > Acutalibacteraceae > WRMQ01. The sequence continues at coordinate 3,565 of JAITNG010000141.1, read as the reverse complement.
CTGGAAAAAGTGCAGGTCAAGCGCCCGGCGGGCGCAACCGTCATGACCACCGAAGAAGCGATTGCCGTGGCCAACCGGCTGCATTACCCGGTGCTGGTGCGGCCAAGCTATGTGCTGGGCGGGCAAAACATGAGCATCGCCAACAACGACGATGAAATGCGTGAATTCATGGCGGTGATCCTGGACGGCGGCGTTGAAAACCCGGTGCTGGTCGATAAATACCTGATGGGAACCGAGATTGAGGTGGACGCCATCTGCGACGGCAAAGACATCCTGATCCCCGGCATCATGGAACACATTGAGCGCACGGGTGTGCATTCGGGGGATTCCATCGCCGTTTACCCCGCCATGCACATGGATGACGACATGGTCGAAACCATCCTGGGCGCAACCAAGCGGATCTCGCTGGAACTCGGCATCAAGGGCATCGTCAACATACAATATATTATATATCACGGGGAACTCTACGTCATTGAGGTCAACCCGCGGGCTTCGCGCACGGTGCCTTACATCAGCAAAGTCACCGGCGTGCCGGTGGTGGAGCTTTGCACCCGCTGCATGATCGGTGAACACCTGGAAAACATGGGCTACGGCGTTGATCTTTACCCTTCCAGCCCCTATATGGCGGTGAAGGTGCCGGTGTTCTCGTTTGAAAAGCTCCACGGGGTCGACACCCAACTGGGGCCGGAGATGAAATCCACCGGCGAAGCGCTGGGGATCGGCAAAACCCTGGAAGAAGCGCTCTTCAAGGGGCTGGTCGCCGCAGGGTTTTCGATGTCCCGTTCCGGCGGCGTGCTGATCACCGTGCGCAAGCAGGATAAAAAAGAGATCCCCGACCTTGCCAAAAAGTTCGCCAACCTGGGCTTCCGCCTCTATGCCACCGAAGGCAACGCGCAAACCCTGTGCGCCGCCGGGCTGGAGGTGACGCCGGTGGCCAAGATTCACGAATCCGATGAAAACACCGCCACACTGATCGAAAGCGGCGCGGTGCAGTATGTGATTTCCACATCCGCCAAGGGCAGGAACCCGATGCGCGATAGCGTCAAGATCCGCACCCTCTCCACCCGCCTGGGCATCCCCTGCCTGACTTCCATCGACACAGCCAATGCGCTGGCCGACAGCCTGCGCAGCCATTACAGCGAAATCAACACGGAGCTGGTGAACATCACCGCCATGCGCCACGCAAAGCTCCGCCTGAGCTTCACCAAGATGCAGAGCTGCGGCAACGATTACATCTATTTTGACTGCTTCAAGCAGCAGGTGGAATCCCCGGAATCCCTGGCCGTTTCGCTTTCGGACCGCCACTACGGCGTGGGGGGCGACGGCGTGATCCTCATTGCGCCCTCGGATACTGCCGACGCAAAAATGCGCATGTTCAACCTCGACGGCAGCGAAGGGCTGATGTGCGGCAACGGCATCCGCTGCGTGGCAAAACACCTCTTTGACAGCGGCCTGGTGCCAAACAAGCAAATGACGGTGGAAACCCTCGGCGGCATCAAAACGCTGCGCCTACAAACCAAGGAAGGCAAGGTCAGCGCCGTTTCGGTCGATATGGGCAAAGCAGGCCTTGCGCCCGCCGACCTCCCCGCGCTGCTGGATGGCGAAAGCATCATCAACCGCACCGTCGCCGTGGAAGGCGAAGCGTTTGACGTCACCTGCGTTTCGATGGGCAACCCGCACTGCGTCCTCTTTTTTGATGAACTGCCCGAAGCGCTGGATGTGAACCGCATCGGCCCGCTGCTGGAGCACCACACGCCCCTCTTCCCCGAACGGACGAACGTGGAATTCGCCCACGTGGTCGATAGCCACAACATCAAGCTCCGCGTGTGGGAACGCGGCAGCGGCGAAACCCTGGCCTGCGGCACCGGCGCGTGCGCAGCGGTGGTCGCCGCAGCGGAAAACGGCCACTGCCCCAAGGGCGAAAACATCCGCGTGCAGCTGCCCGGCGGCGACCTCTACGTCAAATACACCGCAGACGGCGCCGTCACCCTCACCGGCGACGCCGTGAAGGTGTTTGACGGGGTACTGGAGATTTAGAGCCGATGAAACCATGCCTGATCTGCCAGCGCATTGCGCAAATCACGCAAAACGAAAACCCCTATTTTGTGCGGGAATTTTCAACGGGCTACGTAGTCATTGGCGACCACCAGCGCTTTGCGGGCTACACCCTGTTTTTGTGCAAGCAACACGTGCATGAACTGCACGAACTTGAACCGGCGTTCCGGCTACAATTCCTGCACGAACTGTCGCAGGTCAGCGAAGCGGTTCACCGCGCCTTTGCGCCTGAAAAGCTGAACATCGAACAGCTGGGCAACGGCGACGCGCACCTGCACTGGCACATCTTCCCCCGCCGGGCGGGCGACACCCCGCAGCCCGGGCCGGTCTGGTGGCTGCCCAAAGAAGAGATGTACGCCGACGCGGCACGGCCGGATGCAGCAAAACTGGAAGAGCTGAAAACAAAGCTACAGGATGCGCTGCAAGCCGTCGCTGCGGAGCAGGGCGGTTGATTCCAACCAGCCGCAAATGAGCCGCCAAAATGCCCATTTTCATCTTGCATTTTCCGGCAAGGTATGCTATACTTATACAAGCAAAAAAGCTGCTGTTCCGCGGTCCCTTAGCTCAGTTGGTTAGAGCCCCCGACTCATAATCGGGTTGTCCTGGGTTCAAGTCCCTGAGGGACCACCAGTCGAGAAGGTAAGCCCTTGATTATCAAGGGCTTGTCCTTTTTTAGCTTCTCACGTCGGGCGCCTAATCGCTCCTTCTGCCCCATGAAATTTCGCAGTTTGGCAGTCTGCGTTTCAGTTCTTGGTATTGTGCTTCGCCATCTGGTTCATAAAATACAGACGCTTCATAAAGATTGACATGTTCTAACCCATCGAGTTCAAACAGGGGCGAAATATCAGTAATGCTAGTTTCTCGTAAACCAATCTCTTTTAGGTTTTTGCAAAATCGCAACGGTGAAAAATCAATGACTTCTGGCCATGTGACGAGATACCAAGCCGTAAACGTTTCTAAGTTTTGCATATTTTCCAGCCAAGAAACATCTGTGATGTTTGTATAGGTTATGTCCAATTCCTTCAGTGCAGTTTGGCCGATAAAGCCATCAAAATCAGCAAGATTGGATTGGTTGAGACACAGGTATTCTAATTGCAGCATAGCCTCCAAGCCGGAAGCCGATTTGATAGTCGTACTTTCAATCGTAAGGCGTTTCAATTTTTTTAGATCCTTGATCGGCTGTAAAGTATCAATTGTCCCGTGATCCCATGATAGAATTTCAAGATTAAGCATCCCGGAAAGATCGGCTAAGTTCTGCACAGATGAACCATAAAAATAGAAACTGGTTATCGATAACAAGTCTGCATCTGTGATTATAGCTTCCTGCGTCTTGCCAAGTTCTTGGCGCACCTTTTGCTCAATCAGCGGTTCAATAAAATGCACTCCTGCCTTTGTTGTTGCGGATTCGTTCAATGTCGTTGTTTGTGTGGAAGAACCGTCTGCCTCCCCGAATGATATTGTACGGCCATCATCGTTATCTGTCGGGAAATCGACAAATACCTGCGATTCA
>JAITNG010000069.1 GCA_031290595.1 Oscillospiraceae bacterium | reverse complement strand
CCGTCGCCACAGCGCAGAGCAGCAGGAGCGACAGCGCCGTGCTTTTTGTGCGCGGGGTGCGGTGGTGGGCAAAGAACAGAATGGTATAAACCACCAAAAAGGCGATGTTGAGGTAAATGACCAGATCCACTTCATCGCTGGGGCGGCCGTTGCCGGTGACGTTTTTGGAACCGAGCGTCTGCACCGCGATGACGAACAGCGTCGCACCCACCCCGGTACCCAAAATCTGCTTGCCGCTGAGTTCCTTCAAAAACTGGAAGGTACGGAAGGCAATCAACAGCAACAGGAAGGAATAGAGGAACGAGAAGCGGTAGGGCAGATCATTCGGGAAGTGTTTGCCGTGCCAGACAAAGTTGAGGATACGGGTGTTGAAGCTGAAAAAGAGCAGCGCCAGCAGCCCCGCGTGCAGGATCTTTTCGCGCAGCTTGATGGACGGCACGAAGAAGTAAAGCGGCACCAGCAACAGCGTCGCCACGCCGCAATAGATATTGGGCAGCACATCCTCGCCGCTGGAACGGATGGTGGGGGTGACGTCCGCCAGGTGGTTGGTCAAAAAATCAAAGATCGAAAAAGCGGAGGCGAACCACTCCTTTTGCGCCGGCCATTCGCTGGAAGTGGCGCTGCTGCTGCGCAGCGCAAAATAGACCGGCACCAGCGCAAACGCCGCCAGCGCCCCGGCCAAAACGGAGCCAAACACAAAGGTGAAGCCGCTTTTGAGCAGACGGCTGTTGGCAATCTTATTCCTGCCCTCCCGCGTCTGCGCCGCAAAATCATAAAAGCTAAAATAGCGCAGCAAATAAAACAGTACGCTGAAAATGCAGACCATGAAGCCCATGTAATAGTTGCTCACCAGCGTCACCGCCAGGCTGACGCTATAGAGCAAAAAGCGCTGCTTCTTGATGACATAATCGACCCCCAGCGCAACCAGAGGCAGCAGCGCCATGGCGTCAATCCACATCACATCCCAATAATAGGCGATGAAGAAGCCGCAAAAGGCATAGAGCACGCCGAAGGCCGCGATGGCAGCATCGTTGCGGCCAAACATCTTGCGGAGCATATAGGCAAACGTACCCGAAGCAAACGCCGCCTTGAGCAAGATCATCACGCCCACGGCTTCCGGCACCCGGTTATGCCCAAAGAGCACCACCAACAAACCGGTGGGGCTGGAAAGGTAGTTGAACAGATTCCCCAAAAAGTTGCCGCCCAGGCCGCTATCCCAGGAATACAAAAGGCTCCGGCCACTCACCAGGCGCTCGTAATATTCGCCGAAGAGCGGGCCGTATTGGTGGAACGCATCCATGCGCAGAATGGTGCGGCCATGCTGGATCCGCAACTGGAACAAAAGCCGGATCCGTTCAAAAAAACCGGCAATCACTTCCATTAGCCCGGCGCTCACTGCCCTTAGTCCGTGCAAACTCTTTAGGTAGTGCAAGCCTTTTAGGGCTTGCAAGTCTTTTGTGAATTCCACCGGGATGTCGCCGAAGGGGATCATTTGGAAGCAGAACCAAATAAAGAGCGTCAGCAGGGCGGTGGCAAAAAATGCGAGCGCCACATAGCCGTTGTTTTGCAGCAGCCCTGCAAAGCGGGAGCCGGCTTTTTTGCCGGCGCTGGTCGGAGCGGACATAAGTACCCCTTTCTGTGTGCGATTCATTCCAATAAATCGTCAGCGCATTTTACTGCATACAGTTTACCACAGAATGGGTGTAGTTTCAAGCGTTTTCCGCAGTTTTTTGCAACTATTCTTCTGCGTCCGCCGCCGCTTGGCTGAAAATTGTTGCGCAGCCGTTGCATTTTCGCCGCCGGTGTGGTATCATACTGGTGGCCGAACGGCGCTGCGCCGTTGCCAAATGGCTGCATATTATTGTTTATTATTTATTACTTTAATAAAGAGGAGGCCTCATGGAACAGCTTGATCTGTCGGTCGCGCTTTCCGGCGTGCAACTCAAAAACCCCGTCATCCCCGCCAGCGGGTGCTTTGGGTATGGCGAAGAATTCCATGCGCTGTATGATCTGAATATCCTGGGTTCTTTTTCTTTTAAAGGCACCACGCTGCACCCGCGCTACGGCAACGCGCTGCCCCGGGTGGCCGAAACCGCCGGCGGGATGCTCAACGCCGTCGGCCTGCAAAACCCGGGCGTGGAAGCTGTGCTTGCCCGTGAACTGCCGCGCCTGGGGGAATATTTCCACCAGCCGGTGATCGCCAACATCAGCGGGTTTACGCTGGAAGAATACGTAACCTGCTGCGAAAGAATCAGCGAAAGCGCACAGGTGGGCATCATTGAACTGAACATCAGCTGCCCCAACGTGCATGGCGGCGGGCTGGCCTTTGGCGCCGACCCCACTTGCGCCGCCACGGTGACGGCGGCCTGCAAAAAGGTCAGCGCCAAGCCAATTTATGTGAAACTCAGCCCCAACGTGACGGATATTGCGCAGATCGCCCGCGCCTGCGAAGCCGCCGGGGCGGACGGCCTGAGCCTGATCAACACCCTGCTGGGGATGCGCCTTGACCTGCGGCGGCGCAAGCCCGTTTTGGCCAACACAACGGGCGGGCTTTCGGGGCCTGCGGTGTTCCCCGTGGCGCTGCGGATGGTGTGGCAGGTCTTTGAAGCCGTCAAAATCCCCGTCATCGGCATGGGCGGCGTCAGTTCCGCCCGCGATGTGCTTGAAATGATGCTGGCCGGTGCAACCGCCGTGCAGGTGGGTGCAGCCAATTTGATCAACCCCTATGCCTGCAAGGAAATCATCGAAGCCCTCCCGGGCGAAATGGCGGCGCTGGGCGTCGCTTCGCTGGGGGAGCTTATCGGGGCGGGGCATGAAAAATAACTTTACTTGCAATCACACTCCAGATCAGGTATAATGAACGAGAAGAAAGGGCTGATTTATAATGCCAACAGACGAATGGAAAAGCCGCATCCGGGAAACGATCGCCCAGCGCTACGAATGGCACAATTTTAATCATGCTGTTGAAATACTTGATACAGCGTACCCTGCGTTGTGGCAAGAATTGCAGACAGCGTTGGATCAGTTTATCCTGCTTACTGACGACATTATGGCAAGCGGCGGAAACGAGTCCACTGTTCCAAAAAAACTTTCTGTCTTCCTCCGGCCAAACGATTGGAAGGAAATGCGCATCATCGGTGATTTGCTTGTAAAACTGCATCAGCGCAACCCAAATGAAACAAAAGAGTTTCACATTCATGATTTTATTGACAGCCACAACATCGACTATGTAAAGGATCGTGTGGCTGTGGATTTGGAATGGAATAGCAAGGATCAAACATTTGACCGCGATCTCTATGCATTCCGCACATTTTATGAATGTAACATCATCTCCTGCGGCGTAATCATCACGCGCAGTGAAGAAATGAACAGGGTGTTCCGGCAAATGGGCGTTATGGCTAAGTATGGCGCAAGCACCACATGGATGGGAAAACTTCTACCCCGCATTCAATCAGGTAGGCATGGGGGTTGCCCCTTGCTGGTTGTAGGCATTACACCCCGCACTATGGAAACACAGGAAGGAGCTTCATATGTCAACACATGATCAAAATTATCACTTGGAACAAAACCTGGTTAGCTTTTGCCAGGGGAATAATTTTTCAACAATTCTGGCCGATCCCCCCTGGCAATTCAAAAACCGAACGGGGAAGGTTGCGCCGGAACACAAACGCCTTAACCGTTACGGCACCATGAAGCTGGAAGATATTATGGCGCTTCCGATCAGCCAAATTGCCGATACACCAAGCCATCTATACCTCTGGGTTCCCAACGCTTTGCTGCCGGATGGGTTGGAGGTTATGAAAGCCTGGGGGTTCCAATACAAAGGCAATATTGTTTGGGAAAAGGTTCGCAAGGATGGTGAGCCGGATGGGCGCGGCGTGGGGTTTTATTTTCGCAATGTGACGGAACTGCTGCTGTTTGGAGTTCGCGGGAACAAGGCACGGACGTTGGATCCCGCGCGCAGTCAAGTCAACTTGCTACGCACACAAAAGAGAGAACATTCCCGCAAGCCGGATGAAATCTATCCACTAATTGAGCGGTGTAGCAGTGCGCCATTTTTGGAATTGTTTGCACGGGGACAGCAACCGGGGTGGACGTCATGGGGCAACGAGGCAAATGCCGCATATGCACCCGACTGGGCAACCTACGCAAACGCAAGCCATCCTTAACGCATCCTAAATATTATCGGGGCGGGGCATGAAAAATAAACAAACAATCGGAGGAGGAACAAACATGTTGACAGGCGCAAGGTGGATCACGCCAGCACACGTGGAACGCAGCGAACCGACCCATACGGGGTGCCCGTCGCCGTTGCTGCGCAAGGGCTTCACGGCGGATAAGCCGGTGGCCTCGGCACAGCTGCGCATTTGCGGGCTGGGGTTGGGAGTGTATTACCTCAACGGCCGCAGGGTGACGGAGGACGTTTTGACAACGCCGGTCACAAAATACGACGCGACCATCCTGTTTCAGGACTATGACGTGACCACGCAGTTGCAGCAGGGCGAAAACGCGCTGGGCGTGATACTGGGCAACGGTTGGTATAACAACACTTCAGAATGTTGGGGGTTTGAGAAAGCGACCTGGCGCGCAAACCCCAAGCTGATCGGTGCGCTGCGCGTGGAATACACGGACGGCAGCACGCTGTTGATTCAAACGGACCGCACGTGGAAAACCCACGACGGGCCGATTACCTTCAACCAAACGCGGAGCGGCGAAACCTATGATGCGCGGCTGGAAATCCCCGGCTGGAACACGGCGGGCTTTGATGACACGGCATGGCGCAACGCCGTGGTTTGTTCCGGCGGCGGCGGGCTGCTTCTGCCCATGGATGCATTGCCGCCGATTCGCATACAGGCGCTTGTGCCGGCAAAAGCGCTGGGCGACGGCGTCTATGATTTGGGTGTGAATATCAGCGGCTGGTGCCGCATCCGCGCCAACTGCGAGGCCGGGCGGCAAATCACCCTGCACTTTGTGGAACGGCTGGAAGAAGCCGGCAACCTTGCATCTGCGCACACCAAGCACCAGGATACCTACATCACAAAAGGCGGCGGCGAAGAGCAATGGGAGCCGTATTTTGTCTATCACGGCTTCCGCTATGTGAAAGCGGAGGGTGCGCCGGAGCAGTTTGAACTGGAGGGCAGGGTGCTTCACACCGACCTTGCAAGCGTTGGCACCTTTGCTTGCAGCGACGCGATGCTCAACCAAATCCATGCCGCGTCCCGCCGTTCTACGCTGGAAAATTGGCACAGCATCCCCACCGACTGCCCCCACCGGGAGCAAAACGGCTGGACGGGCGACGCGCTGATGTCGGCAGAGCAATCGATCATGAACTTTGATATGACGGGCGCTTACCGCAAATGGCTGCGGGATCTGCGGGATGCGCAGCGACCCAACGGGCAGGTTCCGGCGGCGGCGCCCAGCAGCGGCCACTGGGGCTGGGGTTGGGGCAGCGGTCCCGCCTGGGATAGCGCACTGATCCAAATCCCCTATTTCATATATAAGTATGCGGGCGACGCCTCTGCGCTCCGCGACAACTGGGATAGCATGGAGCTATACATGACCTTTATGGAAAGCATGTCCGAAGGGTATTTTGTGGATTACGGCCTGGGGGATTGGTGTCCGCCGGAAAACGCAAAGCCTTGCCGCACCGTGGTGACGGATACCGCTTACTACTACGCCAACGCCGTGATTATGGCGAAAAGCGCGGCGGCGCTTGGGCGGGATGGCAGCGCCTACGCCGCCTTGGCGCAAAAAATCCGACAGGCGTTCCGGCAAGCGTTTGTGCGGGGCGGCATTGTGGAAGACGACAGCCAAACTGCAATCGCCTGTGGCATCTATCAGGGCTTGCTGGAGCCGGAGGAACTGGCCGCTGCGGCAAAACGGCTGGCGGAGCTGGTTGCCGAAAAAGACTACCACATCGATTGCGGCATCCTCGGCGCAAAATATATTTTCTCGGCGCTTTCCAACAACGGCTATGCGGATGTGCTATACAAAATGGTGACGAACCCCACCTACCCAAGCTACGCCCATTGGATCAACAGCGGGATGACCACGCTTGTGGAGGACTGGGACATGAAAAGCTCGCAGAACCACCACATGTTCAGCGAGGTGGATATGTGGTTCTACCGCCACGTGGCGGGCATCCAAATCGACGAAGATGCGCTCGTGATTCAGCCCTGTTTCCTCCAGGATCTGGCGTGGGTAAAAGCCACGCACAGGGATATATCCGTTGCGTGGGATGCGCAGGAGCTGCGGGTAACAATGCCGCGCAGCTGCACCGTCATCGTGGACGGGCAAAGCCACCAACGCAGTGCAGGCACCTGGGTGTTTGCCAGGGGGTGAGCGGGCTTTGCAATAAAAACTGTAGGCACCTGGATGCGGCACGCCGTGACCAGGTGCCTGATACTGTTCCTCATATAAAACTGCCAATCACAAGTTGGAGGGAGGCGTATTGTAACCCCGGCGCGCTCATAGCGCTGCCCTATCAACAGGTTTGCGAATTCCCGCAACGTTTTTCCCGGCTCATAGCCCCAACGCAGGTTTTTGATCCACTTTCCTTGGCGATTATGAATCGGGGATACCCTTTGTATTGTGAACATGGTGCTGCATAGGGCAGCACTATCAGTGCGCCGGGCAACCTAAAAACAACAATCCAACCTGTGATTGGCATTTTAAATTGAGAAATAGTTTTAGGAGGATCGCTTCATGAAGAAAACTGGACGGCGCCTGGCGGCGCTCTGCCTGGCGGCGGCGCTGCTGGCTGCCATACCGGGCTGCACAGGCACCGGCGGTTTGGAGGGGACACA
>JAITNG010000148.1 GCA_031290595.1 Oscillospiraceae bacterium | reverse complement strand
CGTGTGCTCTTCCGATCTATGCTTCATGTGGGACATTGTGCAATTTGCGAAAATGTTTCACGTGAAACATTTTATACCCTTCATGAAATATAGGGAGCTACAATGAAAATTCTCGTCCTGGACGGCAACAGCATCCTCAACCGCGCGTTTTATGGCATCAAATTGCTGACCACCAAGGATGGCCGCTTCACCAACGCCATCGTTGGCTTCATGAACATCTATCTGGCGCTGCGGGAACAGGTCGCGCCGGATTCCGTTGCCGTGGCCTTTGACCGCCGCGAACCCACCTTCCGGCACCAAATGTATGACGGTTACAAAGCCCAGCGCAAGGGGATGCCCCCGGAGCTTGCCGCCCAGCTGGAGCCGCTGAAAGAAATTTTACGCGCACTGGGGCTGCGTTTGCTTGAAGCGCCCGGTTGGGAAGCCGACGACATCCTCGGTACCCTGGCCGCCGCGTGCGGGCCGGAAGACAGCTGCTACATCGCCACAGGCGACCGGGATTCCCTGCAACTGGTGAGCGAGCGCGTAAACGTCCTGCTGGCGCAGACGAAGATGGGCAAACCGCAGACCAGTTTGTATCGCCCGGAAACCATCCTGGAAGAATACGGCGTACCCCCGGCGGAGCTGATCGAAATCAAGGCGCTGATGGGGGATGCTTCGGATAACATCCCCGGCGTGGCGGGCGTCGGGCAAAAAACGGCGCAGGAGCTGATCCGGCGCTTCCATAGCATCGATGCGCTTTATGCCAACCTGGAAGACGCTATGCTCAAGCCCGCGCAACGCCTCAAGCTGGCGGCGGGCAAGGAAAGCGCCGCCCTGAGCCGGACGCTTGGCACCATCCGCACGGATGCGCCGGTTCCCACGGCCTACGCCGACTATATCCCGCAGCCCGCCGATGTGGCGAAGGCTACGCGCCTTTTTGCGGAACTTGAACTGTTCGCCCTGCTTACGCGTATGCACTTCCCCGCGCCGGCAATCCCGGTTGATGAACCGACGGCGCAGCCGCTGAAAATCACAGAAGAGCATGACCTGGACGCACTCTTAGAACGCTGCCAGGCGGCAAAAAAAGCATACCTGCTGCCGCAGCTGGAAGGCGGGCTGCTCGAAGCCCTGCTGGTCGCCGAAGGCGATGGCGTGACCCGCGCAGCCTGTGGCACGCTGGCGTTCCCCGGCTTTGCCAAGGCGTTGCTGGAAGATGCGGCGGTCTGTATCCACACGGCGGATAGCAAGGCGCTGCACCACTGGTGCCTGCGCAACGGCGTGGCGCTGCGCGGCCTTGTGATGGATACCATGCTGGCGGGCTATTTGCTCAACCCCAATGCCTCCGGCTATTCCACGCTGCGTTTGGCGCAGGAATACGGCGTTGCCCTGCCCGCCGGGGAGGACGCGGCGGCAAACGCGGCGTTTGCGCTGCCGGCGCTATGCACGGCGCTGGAAGACGCGCTGCAAAAGAGCGGGCAAATGCAGCTGTTGCAGGATGTGGAGCTGCCGCTGTGCGGGGTGCTGGCCGCCATGGAAGCCGAAGGCTTTGCGGTGGATGCGCTGCGCATCGAAAACTTTGGCAATGAGCTTGAAACGCGCATCGCTGCGCTGACGGTGGAAATCTACGGCCAGGCCGGTGTGATTTTCAATATCAACTCGCCCAAGCAGTTGGGCGAAGTCCTGTTTGTGCAACTGGGGCTGCGTCCGCCCAAGAAGACCAAGACGGGCTATTCCACCAACGCAGAAACCCTTGAAATGCTGCGGGGGAACCACCCCATCATCGCCGGTATTCTGGAATACCGCACACTGACCAAGCTGAAATCCACCTATTGCGACGGGCTGCTCAAGGCGGTCGGCGCGGACGGGCGGATGCATTCCTCGCTCAACCAGACAGAAACCCGCACCGGGCGCATCTCTTCTTCCGAACCCAACCTGCAAAACATCCCCGTGCGCACGGAGCTTGGGCGCGAGCTGCGCCGCTGCTTCATCGCCCGGGAAGGCTGGGTGCTGGTGGACGCGGACTACTCCCAAATTGAGCTGCGGGTGCTGGCCGCCATGGCGGAGGAAGAAACCATGCGCCGTGCCTTTGCCGATGGCATGGATATTCACGCCATCACGGCCTCGCAGGTGTTCGGCATCCCGCCAGAACTGGTCACGCCCCTGATGCGCCGCCGCGCCAAAGCGGTCAATTTCGGGATCGTCTATGGCATCGGCGCATTCTCGCTGGCCAACGATATTGGCGTTTCCTTCCGTGAGGCGGAGGAATACATCCAGGGCTACTTTGACCATTACCCCCGCATCCGTCGCTTCCGGGCGGAGATGATCCGCCTGGCCAAGGAACGCGGCTATGCCGAAACCCTCTTTGGGCGGCGGCGGGCGTTGCCGGAGCTGCAAAACACCCAGCGGCAGCTGCGGGAATTCGGCGAACGCGTGGCGGTCAACATGCCCATCCAGGGGACGGCGGCGGATATTATCAAGATCGCCATGGTGCGCGTCGCCAAACGCCTGGCAGCGGAAGGTCTGCGGGCAAAGCTGATCCTCCAGGTGCATGATGAGCTGATCGTCGAAGCCCCCGCCGGGGAGGCCGAAGCCGCCGCACGGCTGCTGCACGAGGAAATGGAGGCCGCCGCCGCTGACCGGGTGCCGCTTGTGGCGGAGGTTCACGTCGCCACAGACTGGGATAGTGCCAAATAATGGGAACTTTTGAAAATTTTTCTGCAAACTATTGACAAATCATTGTGAAATGTGACATAATCGGAGAGGTGAATTGTATGCGCGTAATCACAGGAACCGCACGGGGGGTAAAATTGGAAACCCTGCCGGGCGAAGACGTCATCCGGCCAACTTCGCAACGGGTGAAGGAAGCCATGTTCAGCGCGATCCAGTTTGAGATCAAGGGGCGCAAAACCCTGGATGCGTTTGCCGGGAGCGGCCAGCTGGGCATTGAAGCACTGAGCCGGGGCGCGTCCTTCTGCCTCTTTTTGGAGCAGGCGCCCAAGGCGGCGGAAATCCTGGTGCGGAACCTGGAACATGCCAAGCTGGCCGATAAGGCGCGGCTGCTCCCGGGGGAAGCCTTGCAGTTCCTCCGCCGGGCGGGGGAAGAATTCGATTTGATCTTCCTCGACCCGCCCTATCGCACGGGGCTGCTGCAAGAGGCGATTCCCCTTGCGGCGGAGCGCCTGGCGCCGGACGGCATCCTGCTGTGCGAAGCCCCCAGCACCGAATCCCTGCCGGAAAGCGCGGGCGAAACCGCACTCTGGCGCAGCTACCGCCACAGCCACACCACGGTGCATCTCTATCGCCGGGCGAAAGAAACAAACGCGGAGGTTGCCGAATGAAGACAGTGCTTTGCCCCGGGAGCTTTGACCCCGTCACCAACGGGCATATGGACGTCATCCGCCGGGCTTCGGCGCTGTTTGACCGGGTTATTGTGCTGGTGGCCAGCAACGCCAGCAAAAACAACAGCCTTTTCACCGTGGAAGAACGCATGGCGCTGCTGCGGCGCTGCACGGCCTCCATCCCCAATGTGGAAGTGCGCTGCTTTGAAGGCCTGATTGCCCTTTATGCCCGGCAGGTGCAGGCCACCGCAATCGTCAAGGGGCTGCGTGCGATGTCCGATTTTGATTACGAGTTCCAGCAGGCGCTGACCAATCACCAGCTGAACCCGGATGTGGAAACGATCTTCCTGGCCGCCAGCGGCGACAGCATGTATCTTTCCTCCAGCATGGTCAAGCAGGTTTGTTCCCTGGGTGGGGATGTGAGCAACTTTATTCCGCCGGAAGCGCTGCCGGATATTTTGGAGCGCATCCGCCCGGAAGGAAGATAGAGTAGAACAAAGAGAGGTGTGGTCGAAGTATGTCAGATAACATTGATTCCTTGCTTGCGCAGATGCAGGAGCTGCTGGATAACGCCAAGCGCCTGGGGCGTTCGCGCCTGGTGGACGCACAGGCGTTCCAGGATCTGATCGAATCCATCCACGCGGCGATGCCAAACGTCGTGGAACGCGCCAAGGAAATCGTCGCCCAGCGGGTCGATATTCTGGAGAAAGCACGCGCCGAAGCGGACGCAAAGACCGACGACGCCAAGCGCCGGGCGGAGGACCTGGAGGCGCACACCAACGAGCGGGTGCATGAAGTGGTGCAGCACGCCAAGGAACGGGTGATTCAATCGCGGGCGCAGGGCGAACAGATCATCGCTGAAGCGCAGGGGCAGGCGGCAAAGCTGGTGGAAGAACACACCATCACCGTGGCCGCCCAGGAACGCGCCGGGCAGATGGAGCGCCAGGCACGCGCCAACGCCGAAAAAATCGAGAGCGAAGCCCGCCAGCAAGCGGAGCATATGCTCGCGCAAGCGCAGGAATACAGCCACGATTTGCAGCGCCGCACGGAGGACTGGGGCATCCAATACACCACCGGCGTGCGCAGCGTGGTTGAAGAAATCGTCAACGAAGCGGAAGAAATCCTCGC
>JAITNG010000122.1 GCA_031290595.1 Oscillospiraceae bacterium | reverse complement strand
TGCTTGCGCCGGATTGCCCCGCCTTCACGGCGCTGGGCGAAGCGTATCACCAACAGCTCAAGGCAATTTTAGGCGAAACCGACGTTTTTTTTGATGTGCTGGAGGAACGTTGTTCTGCTCTGCATTTGGCTTGCGCTTCGCTTTCTGCCCAATATACCACCAACGCAACCCCTGCTTATGCCATCGAAACGCCGCTGTCGCCACCCGCCAGCCAGACCTCCCTGCGGGGGGACTATGCCGGAGCCGCCGCCTTTGTGGCCGCGCCGGGGAGCCGCATCCACTGCGGCGCAGCGGAGCCGGAGGCCAACCCCCTGCTGCTGACGCTCCAGCTGGAAGCCCTGACCCGTGAAACACCCGCGGCACTGGAACCCTGGCTGCGCCGCTACGCAAGCAACCGTTACGGCACAGATGCCCCCGCCGCCGCCGTTTTTGCCGCCTGTGGCGCAGTTTTCGCCGCCTGTGGCGTTGTTGGAGCGGGCTTTGCGATTGATTCTTCTTTTTGCCGGCGGCCGAATACTGTGGCGGAACCTGCTGCGCCTTGGGGGGGGGTGGCCGCCCCCGGCGATCCTTCCGTATGGATTGAAGCCGCCCGGCAGCTGCTCGCGGAGCGAAAAAACGCACCCGAAGCGTGCCTTGCGGCGCTGCGCTATGATCTGTGCGACTTTCTGCGCCAGGCGATGAGCGAACGCGCCGGTGCATTCTATGAAAAAGCGATGGAAGGCTATGCCGCCCGCGACGCGCGTTTGTTTGAGCGCAGCGCCAACGACTTCCTCCGTCTGCTGGAAAACTGCGACCGCTTGCTTTGCACGGTGGAAGCGTTTTCGCTGCCCGCACGGCTGGCCAAGGCGCGGGGCTGCGCCAAGCTGGATGCGGAGCGCAACAATTTTGAACTGGCCGTGCTGGCGCAGCACTCCATCTATGGCGGCAAGGGGAGCCGGTTGCGCGAAAGTCACCTGCTCCACGGCGTGGATTGGCGGGAATGGGGCGGCCTGCTGGGGTCGCTGCACTACCGCCGCTGGGAACTGTTTTTTTCGCTGCTGGCCAAGCGCTTCAAGGGCAAACCCCTTTCGCTGGAAACCAAGCGCAAGCCCCTGGGGCGCAGCGAATACGAAACCACACGCCCCCTGCGCCAAATGGCGGAGCTGGAACGCGCATGGCTCCGCGACTATCACCCGGCGGAAGCGGAACCGGGGAACACCGAAGAAACCGCGGAAGAATGCCTCCGCGTGATCTTGCATTAATATTTTGATTTGTTTGGAGGATCCACCCATGACCATCGCAGATATGCAAGCCGAAATCCTGCGCCTCAAAAAGGAAACCGGCGTCTGCATCCTGGCGCACAGCTACCAGGCGCGTGAAATCCTGGAAGTCGCCGACGTTGCCGGGGATTCCTTTGCCCTGAGCAAGGCCGCCGCCGCCCAGCCGCACCCGGCCGCGCTGCTGTGCGGCGTGCGCTTTATGGCCGAAACCGTCAAGCTCCTTTCGCCGGGCAAGCGGGTCATGCTGGCCAACCCCGCCGCCGGTTGCCCCATGGCCGAACAGATGGACAAAGAACTGATCCTGGCCGCCCGGGCGCAATACCCCGACCACGCCGTCGTGGCCTACATCAACACAACGGCGGAACTGAAAACCGTCTGTGACGTGTGTGTCACATCGTCTTCCGCCGTGGAAATCGTGCGCAAACTGCCCAACGAAAAAATCCTCTTTTTGCCCGACTGCAACCTGGGGGATTACGTGGCCAAACAGGCGCCGGAAAAGCAGGTGCGGCTCCTCCAGGGCGGCTGCCCGATCCACGCCGCCGTTTCGCCTGAAGCGTTGCGCCGCGCCAGAGCCGCGCACCCCGGCGCACTTGCGCTGGTGCACCCGGAATGCCTGCCCGCCGTGGTCGCCCTGGCCGATTACGTCGGCTCCACCGCCGGGATCATGCAATACGCCAAAGCATCCGATGCAAAAGAATTCATCATCGGCACAGAACTGAGCATCGCTGAGCATCTGCAATACGAATGCCCGGGCAAGCGCTTTTATGCCCTGAGCAAAAAGCTACTCTGCCCCAACATGAAGCTGACTACTCTGCCCGATGTGCTGCTGGCGCTCCGGGGCGAAGGCGGCGAAGAAATTTGCATGGAAGAAGCCACAATGCGCGACGCACGCAAATGCGTGGACCGCATGATCGAACTATCCAAGTGAGAGGGGGATCCACATGTTCATCAAAAACGCAATCCTATACGGCGAAGATTTTGAACCCCGCCGGGGTTGCCTGGCTGTGGAAGGGGGGCGTATCCGCGCCATGGGCGATGCGCTTACGCCCCTGCCCGGGGAAGAAACCCTGGATGCACAGGGGGTGCGGCTGTTCCCGGGGTTCATCGATATTCACATCCACGGTGGCTGCGGTGCGGAAATCAGCGCGGGCAAAGCGGCGCTCGACGGCATATCCCGCCGCCTGGCTGCCTGTGGCGTGACCTCCTTTTGCCCCACCACCATGACCGCCCCACAGGCGCAGCTGGAACAAACCGCCCGCCTGGTCGCCGCGCACATGGGGCGCGAAGCCGGGGCATACATCCACGGTCTGCACCTGGAAGGCCCCCATATTTCCATGGAAAAGCGGGGTGCGCAGGACGCCCGCTTCATCCGCTCGCCCAGCCTGGCCGAAGCGCAAGCGCTGGCGGCGCTGGCGCCGCTCAAGCTGCTGAGCATGGCGCCGGAAACCCCCGGCGCACTAGAATTTTCGCTGGCATTTTCGCTGGCTTGTTCTTCACTTTGCCGGATTTCTGTTGCGCACACCAATGCGAGCTATGAACAGACGCGGGCGGCGTTAGCTGCCGGGTTCAGCCATGGCACGCACCTGTTTTGCGCCATGCCGCCGCTGCACCACCGCGCGCCGGGCGCTGTGGGCGCACTGCTCGAAGACCCCACCGCCACGGCGGAGCTGATCTGTGACGGCGTGCATCTGCACCCGGCCACGGTGCGCCTGGCCTTCCGCTTGCTGGGCGAAGACCGCGCAGTGGCCGTCAGCGACGCTGTTTCCGCCGCCGGTTTGCCCGAAGGCAGCCACACCATCAGCGGCCAGGTGCTGCTGCGGCAAAACGGCGCAGTCTACCTTGCCGACGGAACCACCCTGGCGGGCAGTTCCACCGATCTTTATGCAGAATTCCTGAACCTCCTCGCCTGGGGGATCCCGGAACGCGCCGCGCTCAAGAGTTGCACCATCAACCCGGCAAGGGTGATTGGCGTGGAAAAAGAAACCGGCAGCCTTGCACCGGGCAAGGCCGCCGATCTGTTATTGGTGCAGGAAGATTTTACATTGCAAGCCGTAATGATCAAAGGAAAATTTTGCTGTTCGCCCACTTGAAAGCGGCACAGCCGACAAGCCGCACCGCAGGTGCTCAATAGCCAATTGTGAAGATTGCGATGAACGTGTTGACGATCAACGTCGTGATGCTGCTCCAATTCAGCTCATTCAAGCGCTGGAAGGGGGCGGCAATGGCGTCGTAGGCGTTCCACAGGCCTTCGATGCGGCTTGCCAGGAAATCATCCAAAAACGCGACGCCGCTGAGCTTGTATTCTTTGGGGGAGATGGCGGCTTCAAGCGCTGCCACGGCGGCAGCCGCTATTTCGGCGGTGATGGTTTCGCTGGGCAGCAGCGCTTCGGCAGCGGCGATGGCCTCGTTCACGCCGGCAATAAAGGCTTCCGCATAGCGGTCATCCGGGTTGGCGGCGACGGCCTTGGCGGCGGCGATGGCCGCTACCAGCGCAGTGTCATCCACCAGGGTGACGCTGACGCTCTGGCTGGGGGTTCCGTTCAGGTTGAGCGTCACGGTGAACGTGCCGTAGTTTTTGATTTTGCCCGGGGTCAGCACCAGCACCAGTTTGCCCGCAGTGGCGTCGCGCAAATCGGCCAGGCCGTTTTCCGCCTTGACAGGGATGGTCGCGCCTTTGGCGTTGACGACCAGCCATTCGTAGGTGGCTTCTTTGGCCTCCACTGCCGCAAGGAATTCCGCCACATTGCCGGTGATCGCCCAGCTGACTTCCTTGTAGCCCCAGCCGGCGGTCTTCACGCTGAGGGTCTGCGCGCCCTCCGGCGCAACCCATGCGGCGCTTGCGCCGACGGTGAACAAACCGGCAAATGCCAGCAGCGCCAACAGGGCGCTCAGGATCCGTTTGGTTTTCATTTTGTTTCCTCCTTCAAAATAAGTGTGAACTTATTATAGCACGGGGAAAATGAAAATGCAATGGGTAATGCAAAGTTTCTGCATACTTTATGCCTACCCGCGCTTAATATCTTCCACAATCCTGCCGTCGTGGATGCGGATCACGCGCTGGGCTTCATCGGCGATTTCGTTATCGTGCGTGATGAGGATCACCGTGCGGCCCTCTTCGTGCAGCTCGTGCAGGATGCGCATCACATCTTCGCCGGATTTGGAATCCAGGTTGCCGGTGGGTTCGTCGGCCAGGATGATGGGCGGCCTGGCGGCCACGGCGCGGGCGATGGCGGCACGTTGCTGCTGGCCGCCACTGAGCTGCGCCGGGCGATGCCCCGCCCGCTTTTCCAGCCCCACGCGGCTGAGCGCCTCCGTGGCCAGGCGGCTGCGCTCTTCGCGCTTCATGCCGCGATAGATCAGCGGCAGCTCCACATTGGCCTGTGCCGTCAGGCTGGAAATCAGGTTGAAGCCCTGGAAGATGAAGCCGATCTGCTTGTTGCGGATCTCGCTCAGCTCATCATCCGAAAGGTGCGAAACGTTGTGGCCGTCCAGATAATACCGGCCGGACGTGCATTCATCCAGCAGGCCGAGCATGTTCATCAGGGTCGATTTCCCCGAGCCGGAATGCCCGATGATGGCCACAAATTCCCCGTGGTCAATCGAAAGCGTCACCCCGTCCAGGGCGCGCACCTCGTTTTCGCCGGGGTTATAGATTTTATATACGTCGTGAATATCAATCAGTGGCAATGCAGATCACACCTCCCTTTATTCTCTGCGCAGCGCGTCAATCGGCAGCATGTTGGCGGCGCGGCGTGCCGGATAGATCCCGAAGAAGATGCCGATGGCGCTTGAAAAGCCCACCGCAATGGCAATGGTACTCAGCTTCATTTCAATGGGGATGTTCATAAAATAGGCCACCGCCGCCGCCCCGGCCACGCCGAGGATGAACCCGATCACCCCGCCGATCAGACACAGGATCACGGATTCGGTGAGGAACTGGAACAGAATCGTGCCGGTGCGTGCGCCCAGCGCCTTGCGGATGCCGATTTCCCGCGTCCGTTCGGTGACGGAAACCAGCATGATGTTCATCACGCCGATGCCGCCGACAACCAGTGAAATCGCGCTCACCCCGGCGATGAAGGTGGTCAGGATTTTGATGATGTTATCCAGCAAATCAATATAAGTGGCCATGTTGGTGACGGTGTAGGCGCCGGTGCCGGCGTTGTTGTGCCGGTTATAGAGGATGTTGGCCGCGAGGTTGCCCACTTCATCCAGCTTGCTTTCGTCGGTGGCCATGATGTTGATCATTTCGTAGCGCCCGTCGCTGCCCGCCAGTTGGTCAATCACGGTGCTGGGCAGGATGAGCATCGTCATGTTGGTGCCCATGCTGCCCATCAGACCGCTGCTTTCCATAAAATCCGCCATTTGGTCGGAACTCCCGCTGCCCATCAGATCCATTTCCACCATGCCGATCACCCGCAGGTGGACTGTGCCGCCGTTGTTCATATCGGTGTAATCGATGTATTCCCCCCGCACATCGGAGCGGCCAAACAGCATCTGGGCGCCCATGGTGGGGATCAGGCAGACGGGGGCGGCGGAGTTATATTCATCCTCGTTGAAAAACCGCCCTTGCGAAAGCGACAAAGCGGAGAGCTGCTGTAGATCCGTGTTGCCGGAAATCACAAACGCCATGCCGCTTGTGGTGGCGGTCTGCGTTGAGCCGATTGACATGCCCTGCGGCGAAACATAGGCGACGTTTTCCTGCTTCTTGATGAGTTCAATGTCGTCGCGGGTGATCCACTCGCTGCTGTCGTGGGTCGTATCCACACTGACGCTGACGACGTTCTGCCCCATATCGCGCACCTGGTTGATGATGTAATCCCGCCCGCCGTTGCCCACGGTGATGATGGCGATGACGGAACTGACCCCGATGATGATGCCCAGCATCGTCAACACGGAGCGCATGAGATTGGAACGGATGCTAAAAACAGCAATGCGTATATTTTCTTTGATGTTCACGGGTTTACGCCCTCTCTTCCCCTATTCCAATACCTTCACCTTGTCGCCGTCCTTTAGGCCGCGCTGGGGGACGCGGATGATCTGTGCGCCGGGTGCAAGCCCTTCGGTGATCTCATAATAGACGTCGTCATAGATGCCCATCTTCACCGGCTGTTTGACCACTTTTTTGCCTTCCGCATCATAGAGGAACACGACATAGCTCTTGCCTGTTTCGTCATATTGCACGGATTCCATCGGCACGCGCACCGCGTTCGTTTTGGTTTCCAGGTCAATGCTGATCTTCACATCCAGCCCGATGGTGATGCTTGTATCCGGATCCGGGATGATGACCCGCGCTTCCACACCCTTGGTGCTTCCGCCGCCGCCGATGAGCGAGCTGACAAGATCGCTGCTTTCGGTCGCTACAGGGCTGATGAAGCTCACCGTGCCTTCAAACACCTTGCCGGAAACCGAGATCACTTGCACCGGCTGATCCAGCGAAATTTTATCTTTGTTGTTCTGCGCCAGCAGGAAGCTGGCGGCAAAGGGGTGGTATTCCACCACTAGGCCCTTGACCGTGTTGGTGAACATCCCCGCCAGCAGGGGGGTTATATCCATGTTCCCCGCCGCCAGGGAGGCCAGTGCGCTGGTGACGGCGGATGTGGAAATGCCGGAAGAACTCTGCTGCGATTGGTAGGGTTCCCCGGCAACGATGTTGATTTCGCGGATCACGCCGTCGGCTGCGGCCACCCAGCCCGCCTTGAGCTGGGTAACGGTCTGTTCCGCCGCGCGGTAGGCGTTTTCGGCGGATTCCGCCACGGTTTTATAGACGCTTTCCAGCGATGTGCCTGTCTGCACCCCCAGCATCGCTTCCTGCACCTTGAACTGCACCAGCTGCAAGCTGGCGCTGATCAGTTCCGTGTTCCCCATCGCGCCCATGCTGCCCATCATGCTGGTCAGTGCGGAAGGATCCATCATGAACGAGCCGCCCAGCAGGTTCTGGAAGGCGGTGATGGTCTGCCCTACGCTGCCATTTTCGGCCAGCACGGCGTTGACCAGGGATTCCGCCAAACGGGTGTTGCCCAGCAGGTTCGTCAGCGCCGCTTTTAGATCGCTCAATTGTTTGTTTTCGGTGGCGGTGGCGGCCGAAGCGGCCGTGTTCGCCGCCGTGGTGGTCGCCGTCTGCTCCGCCTGGAGCGTCGCGATGGTCTTTTCAAGCGCCTTAATCTGTTCTTGCAGCGCCGTGCGTTGCTTCGGCGCGTCGCTCATGGATTTCAAATAATCCTTGTAGGTCTTGTTCGCGTTGTCGTAATCCTGCTTTTTCAGCCGCAGCATCTCATCCAGGGAAGCCGTATCGAACGTAGCGATCACATCGCCTTCGCTCACAATATCGCCTACCCGGAAGTTGACCGCTTTGACCTTTGTGCCGTCCAGGATTTCAAAGACCCCCTGCCGCCCGGATTGCACGGTCGCCGAAGAACTGAAGGTGGAAACAATATCGCCCTGGTCCACCGTCACAACGCCGTCCTTCGCGATTTCCGGCGTTTTGTTCTTGGAGGTGATCACATACGTCACGGCAAAGCCCAGCAGAGCCAGCACCAGCACCCCCGCTATGATCAGGGGCAGTTTTCGTTTCAGCGTTTTCGCTCCGTTTTTTTCCATTGCGCATCCCTCTTTCCGTAGTCATCAAAACCAGTTTATCCGAATCTCTGTAATTCATCATACAACAGTTTCAGACGAATTGAAAGCGTTTTTTCAGAATTTAACGGAAAGTTTACAGTTTCTCTTTATCCCATTCATCTGCGCCCGCCATGGGTTTCAGAATTTTTGCGCTGGACTTTTTCGCCCCGATGGTGTATACTATACAAAATATGTGCAGAGGAGAAGATTACCTATGTCACTGGTTATTTCCCACCGGGGGGCGAACAAGGAAGCCCCCGAAAACACCCTCCCCGCCTTTCGGCGCTCTTTGGCGCTGGCAGTGGACGGCTTTGAAAACGACGTGCACCTCACAAAGGACGGTCACCTGGTGGTCTGCCACGATGATTCTGTTGACCGCACCTCCAACGGCACCGGGCTGATCGCCGACCACACCCTGGCCGAGCTGCGCACCCTGGATTTTGGCGGCTGGTTTGCACCGGCGTTTGCGGGGACGCAGATCCCCACGCTGGAAGAATTCTATGAACTCTGCGACGGGCTGAAGGTCATCGACGTTGAAATCAAACGCGCCCCGGATGGTTCCACCGCCGCTGCGGACGGGGTGATCCGCCTGGCCAAGGATTTTGGCCTGTTTGACCGGCTGCTGATTTCGAGCTTCGATATGGATATGCTCCAGGCCTGCACCGCCTGTGACCCCCTGACCCGCACGGCCTACCTCTACCACGATATTGAAGAACCCCTTGTTGAAGAGCTGCACGACGACCTGGGCGCTTTTGCGCAAAAATATCACCTGGCGGCCTACCATCCGTTTGTGGGCTTCGTTTCGCAAAGCTACATTGAAGAGTGCCACAGCCACGGCGTCCAAATCAACCCCTGGACGGTCAACCAGCCCCACGCGCTGGAACGCTTGCGCGACTGGGGCGCCGACGGCGTGATCACCGACCTGCCCGCCCAGGCGATGGAAATGATGTATGGCCAGCCCCAATAGCGACGGCGCACGCGGCGAAGCCCTGGCCGCCACCTACCTGGAACGCAAAGGCTTCCGCATCCTTGCGCGGAACTACCGCATCCGCCAGGGTGAAATTGACCTGGTTGCGGCGGATGCGGAATACCTGCTCTTTGTGGAAGTCAAGACCCGTAAGGCGGGCGCGTGGTTGCGCGGCGAAGAGGCCGTGGACGCGCACAAGCAAGCGCGGCTGCTGGCAGCGGCGGAGCATTACCTCAGCCGGGAACCCTGCGAACAGCAGCCCCGCTTTGATGTGATCTGCCTGGAACTGCAAGACGACCGCTGCACGGCCCTGCGCTGGCACAAGAATGCGTTTTGACGCTTCGCGCTGTCGTTTGGGAATCACGGCTTGGATTGTTGTTTTTATACTGTTCCTTCATTAAAGCAGTGTTTTGTTTTTATGTGCCTGGACACGGCACGCCGTGTCCCTACAAAGGCGCATAAAAAATCAGAGGTGCGTTGGCGTTTTATCCCGGTTTGTAGGGACACGGCGTGCCGTGTCCAGGCACCTGAAAATTTTCATCAAACCCAAACAACAAATCCAACCTGTGGATTCGCATTGCCAGTCGCCCGGAGCTTTAAAACTATCCTTCACCTACAATCCCACCAACCGAAAGGATCGCTATGCCCATCCTGACCCTGCAAAACCTGACCATGGGATTTGAAGACCGCACGCTGTTTTCCGGCCTCAATTTGATGCTGGAGGACGGCGAACGTCTTGCGCTTGTGGGGGCCAACGGCTGCGGCAAAACCACCCTTTTGCGCCTGATCACCGGGGAATACACGCCCGAAGGCGGCGCTGCCGTTTTGGGCAAGGGGGTGCGCCTGGGCTACGCCAAGCAGGACGCCTATGACGCCGCCGGGGAAGCGACAGATATGCAAAGCCAAAGCAGCATCTATGAAGACGCGCTTTCTGTGTTTGCGCCTTTGCTGGCGCTGGAACAGGAGCAGCAAGAAATCCACGACGCGCTGCTGGAACACCAAACGGACGCGCTGTTGCACAGGCAAGCGGAGCTGAACGAAACTTATGCCCACAACGGGGGCTTGGAATACCGTGCGCGTACAAAATCCGCGCTGATTGGGCTGGGATTCCCGGAAAGCGAACAGGCTTTGCCGGTTTCGATCCTCAGCGGCGGGCAGCGTGCCAAGCTCCGGCTGGGGCGGCTGCTGCTTTCCGGCGCGGATCTGCTGCTTTTGGATGAACCCACCAACCACCTGGATATGAACGCCATCGCCTGGCTGGAAGGCTTTTTGGGCGAATATAAAGGCGCGGTGATCCTCGTTTCGCACGACCGCTGGTTTTTGGATAAAGTCGCCACCCGCACCGCCGAGTTGCACCACGGCAAGCTGACGCTCTGGAAGGGCGGCTACAGCGCGGCGCTCCTGCAAAAGGAAACCCAGGCGCTGCTCGACGCAAAGCACTACGACAACCAGGTGGCGGAAATCAAGCGCATCGAAGGGATCATTGAACAGCAAAAGCGCTTTGGCCAACAGCGCAACTTCATCACCATCGCCAGCAAGCAAAAGCAAATCGACCGTTTGCAGGCGGAGCTGGTCATTCCTGATTCCAGGCTGCGCCAGCTGCATTTTGAATTCCCGCCCGTGCCGGAAAGCGGGAATGAGGTGCTGCGCATCCGTGGCCTGTGCAAGGGGTTTGGTGAAAAGCTGCTTTTTGCCCAGGCGGAAGCGCTGATCGAAAAGGGCGAGCGCGTCTTCATCCTGGGCGCAAACGGCTGCGGCAAAACGACGCTGCTCAACATCCTGCGCCGCAAGCTGAAGCCCGATGCGGGCTACGCCGCCTGGGGGGCGAACGTCCACCCCGGGAGCTATGACCAAAACCTCACGCTGACCCCGGAAGTCGCGGGCAAGACGGTGCTGGACGCCCTCTGGGACGCGCACCGCAGCATGACCATGACGCAGGTGCGCAGCCTGCTGGGGGCGTTCCTGTTCCCCGGCGAAGATGTGTTCCGCCCGATGGGCTGCCTCAGCGGCGGCGAACGCGCCCGCGTGGAGCTGTTGCAGCTCCTGCTTTCCGGCGCAAACGTGCTGCTGCTGGACGAACCCACCAACCACCTCGATATAGCATCCCGCGAAGCCCTGGAAGCCGCCCTTGCGGACTTTGGCGGCACAATCCTTGCGGTTTCGCACGACCGTTATTTCATCAGCAAGCTGGCCACGAAGATTTTCCGTTTGCACCCGGGCGGCCTGGAATACTGCGGCGCCTCCTACGCGGAATACGAAGCGCGTGAACAGGCGCAGAGCAAAGCGCAAAGCGACCCGCAAAGCGCGGCGCAGCGCACGCCCACGCAATACCAGCTGCGCAAGGAAGAAGCTGCGGCGCAGCGCCGCCGCCAAACGGCGCTCACCCGCTGCGAAAGCGAAATCGCCCGGCTGGAAGCGGCGCTGGGGGAAATCAACCAAACCCTCGCCGCCCCGGAAGCCGCAGCGGACTACGAAGCCCTGCTGGCCCTCACCGCAAAGCTGGAAGAAACCCAGGCGGCGCTGGAAGAACAATACGGAGAATGGGTTTTGTTGAGCAATCAAGAATAATTTGGGGACGGGCTGGGGATGGCACTTGACACCTCCCCTTGCATCTGTTATGATAGATATGTAAAATTATACAAATCAAGATGGAGGGCAATGCTGTGCAGGAATTGGAAGAATTTGTTGCGAACCACCCGAAAGGGCATTTTATGCAGGCGCCCATGTGGGCGGATGTTAAAAAAGATTGGAAGAGCCACACCGTCACCGTGCGCGGCGACGACGGCGCAATCAAAGGGAGTATGCACATCCTGAGCCGCAAGATGCCTTTTATGCCGTATTCCATGCTGTATTGCCCCCGCGGGCCTGTGTGCGACCTGAACGATGCCGAAACGCTGCGCGAACTCACGGCGGCCGCAAAAAAGGTGGCCAAGGCCAGCCATGCCTATACGCTGCTGATCGACCCCGATGTAACGGAGGCGGAAACGCAGTTCCTCGAAATCATGCGCGGTCTGGGCTACCAATTGAAGAGCCACAAAAATTTTGAAGGCGTGCAAGCGAACTTCGTCTTCCGCCTGGATCTTGCGGGCAAAACGGAGGAGGAGGTGCTTGCGGGCTTCCATTCCAAAACGCGCTACAACATCAAGCTGGCCACGCGCAAGGGCGTGACCGTCACCCTTGGCGGGCGCGAAGATTTGCCGCGCTTTTATGAGATCATGCTCGAAACCGGTCTGCGCGATAAATTCCCCACCCGCTCCCTCGCCTATTTTGAGCGCATTTTTGATTGCCTCGGCGACCATGTGCGGCTCTACCTCGCCAACTACGAAGGCGAAATCATTGCCGGCACCATCGCCCTCTGGTTCGGCGATAAAACCTGGTATCTCTATGGCGCAAGCTCCAATGCATCCCGCAACGTCATGCCCAACTACCTCCTGCAATGGCAGATGATCCGCTGGGCGATGGAAAAGGGCTGCCGCCTCTATGACCTGCGCGGCGTACCGGCAGAAATGGACGAAAACAACCCCCTGAGCGGCCTCTACCGCTTCAAAAAAGGCTTCGGCGGCACACTGACGCAATTTGCGGGGGAGCTGGAACTGGAATTCAAGCCCCGCAGCGCAAAAATGATCAAGAAGGCGATCAAAGTCTTCTTCAAGGTGCGAAAATGGGCATTCCTCAAGCTGCACCGCGCACCCGCGGCAAACCAGGCGGCTGCGCCGCAGGTGCCGCAGGACTGAGAATTTACCCCCCTCTGTTTTTGGTGACAGAGGGGGGTTCATGTTGAAAGTAAAAAGCAATGCATTATCGTAGGCACCTGGACACGGCACGCCGTGTCCCTACAAAGGTAGATAAAAATACAAAGGTACGTTAGCGCTTTTATCTCGGATTGTAGGGACACGGCGTGCCGTGTCCAGGTGCGTTCATGCACGAGATTGGATGCCAATCACAGTGCAAACGCCGCTTTGCGCTCCTGCGTCAGTTGCCACAGCTGCTCAATTTCCAGCTGCCGGTTGCGGGGGAAGAGCGCTTCGCTATCCTGCGCACGGCAGCGCCAGCCCAGGGGGATCCCTTCCAGCGCAAGGTGGTATTTTGCGTTGGTGGGGTATGCCTGGCATTCGGCCAGGGATGCGAAGCCGGCGAAGGCCTGGAGCCGTTCGGCCAGGGCGGGGTCGCTCTGCCAGCAAGCGCAGAGTTTGGCGTAGATTTCCGGGTGAAAGTTTGCCATCACGCCGGAATAGCCCGCCGCGCCCAGGCGCAGACTTTCAAGCAGCGTCGCGGCGTTGGCGTTGAATAGCTTCAGGTTGGTGCCTGTGACGGCCTCCATTTTGGCTTGCATACCGGCGGCGGAGCAGCAGGTATCCTTCAAAAAGGCGAAGTTGCCGATCCCGGTCAGGCGGCGCAGGGTCTGCGGGGCGACCAGCCGCTTATAGGGGTAGGGGCATTCATAGACGCCCAGCGGAATATCCCCCAGTGCGCGGGCGACGGTTTCCACCCGGCGCAAAAAGGCGTCTTCCCCTTCCCCGGCGGCGGCAAAGCGGTTGCTGATGAAGACGTAAGCGTCAATCCCTTCGGCGATGAAGGCCTGTGCCTCTTTGATCTGCGTAGCCGGGTCATAGGCCGTGTGGCCGGATGCGATCACAACCGTTTCAGCCTTGCGCAGCCGCAGAATTTCCCGCAAAATTTGCAGCCGCTCCGCAAAAGACATGTAAAAAATTTCGCTGGATTGGCAGATGGCGAAAACGCCCGCCACGCCGCGCGCTTCATACCAGCGCAGCAGTGGCTCCAGGGCAGGGAGATCCACCTGCAAGTCGTCCTTGAACGGGGTCACCATCGTGGGGTATACGCCGTTGGGGATGGATAGCATAGGCTTGCTCCTTCTATTTTGCTTTAAAATCAATGATCTTGCTTGCGCTGTAGACATAGGTGATCCCGGAAATCACGGTCATTGCCGTGGTGAGCCAGAGCAGGATTTCCGAAAGCAGGGTGAAGTGGGCGGCTTCGCGCAGCCACGATAAAAAGTCAAACCGCTGCGCAGCTTCGGCCAGCAGCAGAAGCAGCAGGATGAAGACCATCTGGCTGGCGGTTTTGACCTTGCCCCAGATGTTGGCCGGGATCACCACGCCCTGGGCGCTGGCCACCATGCGCACGGAGGTGACAAGGAATTCGCGGGCAAGCACGAGCAGCACAAGCCAAATATCGCACCAGCCCAGCTGCAAAAACGCCAGCAGCGCCGCCGTGGTCAGCAGCTTATCGGCCACAGGGTCGGTGAGCTTGCCAAAGGCCGTCACCTGCTTATGCTTACGCGCCAGGTAGCCATCCAGAAAATCTGTGATGCTGGCAAGGGCAAACACTGCGGCCGCCCAAAAGAAGCGGTGCGGCAAATCGAGCAAAAAGAAGAGCAAAAACACAGGCGTGAGCGCAATGCGCAGGATGGTCAAACGGTTTGGCCAGTTCATAGTGGAAAACACCTCCCTTTGATGGTTGTTGTGTAAGTTTCAGAAAATGATTATAACACAGAGCAGGGGGGATGCGCAAGGGGAAGATGGGGATATTGTGTAAATATATTCCACATCTTAAAGCAGCGCTTTCTTGCGGGCACCTGGACACGGCGTGCCGTGTCCAGGTTCGCCGCGCTACAAAAAAGGCATTTACAAACGCGCATAATCGTGCTATAATAAAGATACGATAAGGGCAGGGTACTTGAAGTGGACAATTTCGTGGCATCCACACGCCGATGGTTTGACAAGGGTCGCAAGACCTTGAGAGATGCAGGGGAACGCTACGCCTGCCAAGTACCCCCTTTTCGTTAAAACAAAACACCTGCGCCGCCCAAACGGGCGGCGTTTTTTCTTTTACGCCCGCAGCACCCAGAATTCGCTCAGCATCAGCCCTGCGATGGGTTCTGCGAATTCCAGCGCCAGGCAGCCGTTTTCAAACACCGTCGCCGGGAGGGTATAACTGGCGCTGTGATAATTTTCGGCCAACTGCTCTGCGTCGAAGGCTGCATCCGGCGTGCCGCCATAGGGCGCGCCGCGGTAGATCTCCTGCCCGTTGGCCGTGATGGTGAAATCCGTAGCCGCCGGATCCCCCTCTTTAAAATAAGTAACCCGCAACTTGTAGGTCAAGCCATCAAAGAATCCGCCGAGGCGGCATTTTAGGGTGAAGTGGTCATAGACCTGGAACAGGCTGGTGGGCAGACGGCCATCGTTGCAGGGGCGGTCGCCCTGGAAGTTGAGGTAGAATTCCCCTTCCTGGCGCACGCCCAGGGGTTCCCAGCCGTGGAGGGCAAAGGAATAGTAGAATTCATCCGGCGCGGTGCGGTTGCGTGCCAGGCTGCGCAGCAGGAGTTCCTTTTGCTGTGCAGCCGGTAGGCCGTTTGCCTTTGCAAATTGGCGAAGCAGCCAGGGCAAATCGGTAATCGGGCGGTCAATGGTGTCGAGCGTGCAGCCGCGTTCCCAGCTTTCGCCGCCGTAGGTGGCCACATCCAGCTGGATGCCGATCTGCGCCCAAAGCAGCGCCGCCAAGGCGTCCAACCCGGCGCGCAACTCCGCTTGATGTGCTGACGGCGGGGTGTTCAAAATTGCTTTGGCCTCTTCTAATTCACCTGCACGTATATATGCTGCGGCGGCATCCAGCAGCGCCAATTCAAACAAACGCTTGCCGCGCACAAACGCATCACAACGGGCGCGAAAAAGGTGCAAAACAAAGCGCCAATTTTCCATAAGCGCCGGGTAGCGGCATCGAAAGCCCTCCCAGCGTTCCAGCGCCGTATCGATGCAGGGGGATTCCGCCGGGTCGCCGTTCCAGTTCTGTTCCAGCAGCAGCAGCGCATCGGCAAATGCGGCGGCTTCGCCCGGGGCTTCATAAAAGAACAGGCGGGCGTAATCTTCCAGGCTTTCACGCAGCGGCATCGCTTCGCCGTAGTAATCGAGGTCGCTCCAGATCATCTTGTTGCAGTCGTCGTTGACCCCTTCGGAATACGACACCCCGCCGGAAAGGAAGCGCCGCGTTTGCCTGTGCAGGGCGCGGAATTCCTGCGGCCTGGGGTTGACGCTTTCGCGGCTGAGGGTGGAAGCCAGGGCAAAATGCCAGTCGTCGCGGCTATAATGCACCGGGTATTCGCAGCGGACGTTGTGGGTAATATCCGGGTAAAGGCGGTAATCGAAGCGCATGGGTGCGGCGCGGCGGAGTTCTTCCACGCCAAAGGCATGGTTGGGGCCGATGATCACGCCGTCCAGCCCCGCCTGCTCCTTTTGGAGTTCCGCATAAAATTCCTGCGGCCAGGCGGGCGCGTTGTGGGGCATCTGGGCCGATACCCACATCGTGGCTTCCGGGTGCCGCCCCCGCAGCAGCTTGGCATAGTGCGTCGCCCGGCGGAACAGCTCGGCGGGCGGCAAATCGCCCGGGTCGGAACCCGGGATGAAGACATATTGCAAATGCGGCAGGGATGCAAAAATCTGCGCCCGCTCCGCCGCCGCTTCCTCCGCGCCCTGTCGGCTATCCACAGGGTACCACAGGCCGAGATCCATCCCCAGCCTTTGCTGGATTTTGGAACATTCAATCAGCAGCTCGTTGGGCGTCATTTGCATCAGGGCGCTTTGGTTGTTGTGTTCATCCGGCACATGCTCGCAGATGTTTGCGCCAAAGAACATCATTTCGCGGCAATAGCGGTCGTATTGTGCGGGCAGCCAGGCGTCATAGGTGTTGTTGTTGCCCCGGAAGCCCAACTGATGCCCCCGGATGCGCTTGCACGGCGCAAATTCCCCGGCAATATCCGCCGCCAGGGTGAGTTGCCCGCCCGCCACCACGGCTTTGCGCAAAAAGCGCCCGATGGCAAAGAGCAGCCCCCGCCGATCCTGCGCAGCGAAGGCGACGCCGTCGCCTTCCGCCGTGATGGTGAATGCGTCGCGGTCGCCAAGCGCCCCGCAGCGCAGCGCAATCACCGCCCCGCCACCGGCATTTTGCCCGCGCAAGGCCAGCTCTTCCCGCAAGATGGCGGCGGCAACGGCGGCTTCTTCCCCGTCCGCCTGAATGGTCGGGTTGGTGAAATTTTGTTGTTGCAGCATATGTACCTCCGTTAGCTCATAGCGACGTCTGGTTCGGTGGGTGAATAATCAGAGCCGATACCACAATCGGGCAAGGCGCGTTGCAGCGCATCAACCTGTGTTTGGGGCAGCGGATTGTTGCGAAGCTGCAAATATTTCAACTTGGTCAGCGGCAATAGCGGCGTTAAGTCACTGATTTGGTTGTCGCTAAGATACAACCCCATCAAATTGGTCAACGATTGCAGCGGCTTTAGGTCACTGATTTGGTTGAAGTCAAGATACAACGCCGTCAGCTTGGTCAGCGACTGTAGCGGCTTTAGGTCAACAATTTGGTTGCCGTCAATCCCCCGCGCCGCCCAGCTGGTCCTCGCCCGTAGCGGCGTTATGTCGCTGATTTGGTTGCTGTCCAGCTGCAAATTGGTCAACTTGGTTA
>JAITNG010000105.1 GCA_031290595.1 Oscillospiraceae bacterium | reverse complement strand
CCACTAAGTCCCAAATCAGCCAAGTTGGTCATCGATTGCAAAGGCGTTAGGTCAATAATTTGGTTGAAGCTAATCCCCAGCACCGTCAAGCTGGTCATCGATCGCAGTGGCGTTATGTCACTGATTTTGTTGCTACTGAGCCACAACTCGGTCAACTTGGTTAGCGATTGCAACGGCGTTATATCGCTGATTTGGTTGATACCAAGGTGCAAGTTTGTCAAATTGGTCAGTGACCGCAGTGGCGCTGGGTCAACAATTTGGTTGATGTCAAGCTGCAACTCTGTCAACTTGGTCAACGGTTGCAGCGGCGTTAGATCCTTGATTTGGTTGCTGTCAAGAAGCAAATATGTCAACCCGGTCAACGATTGCAACGGCGTCAGGTCACTGATTTGGTTGTTGTCAAGCTGCAAATTGGTCAACTTGGTCAGCACCCGCAGCGGCTTTAGGTCAATAATTTGGTTGTCGTTAAGAAGCAAGAGCGTCAAATCTTTCAGCGATTGCAAAGGCGTCAGGTCACTGATTTGGTTGCTTTCAAGAACCAACTCGGTCAAATTGGTCAGCGATTGCAGCGGCTTTAGGTCACTGATTTGGCTGTGGTGAAGACTCAAATACGTCAACTTGGTCAACGATTGCAGCGGCGTCAGGTCATTGATATAGTTGAAGTCAAGAACCAAGTGCGTCACATTCTTTGGTATTTCACCTGATTGCACAAGCGCCTTCAGCTTTGCGTCATCTACCATTTGGTTGGAAAGGTTTACCGAAATTTTTTGCGCCGAGGCTTCCGTCTTTGCGCTTTGCGTTGTTGTTTCAGTCACGCTTTCTTGCCGGGAAGGGTTGGTCTGCGTCGTTATTATCTCTTCCCCGGCGGTTTCTGTTGGCTGCACACTGCGTTCAGCACAGCCGCCCATGGCGAACAACAATACCGCCACAAGCAAAATGATCCGGCGTTTGAGGTTAGACATGGAAAACATCTTCTTTCATTGTGTGAATTTGTTTGCAAATCATGCGCTAATACTGTTCCTCATCTGAAAACCCAAGCATTAATCCCGCCCCCGGCGAATGCGGCACAGCCGACCAGCCCCACCGCAGGTGGCGCAGGTGGCTAGTTTCGCGCCCCGGCGTAGCAGATGCCCGCCCAGATGGCTTCAAAGGCGATGAACACCAGGCTGTTGGCGTAATCGAGTTGCCGGGTCAGCGCCGCCAGCAGCAGGAGCAGGAAGGCCGTCAGGCTCCCGACCACCTGAAAGATGCGCAGACGCTTGATGCTGCCCTTCAGGCTCAGGCAAGCCGTCACTGCACGGAGGTAGGAGCGGATGTTATCGGCGTGGTAAACGGACGCGCCCGCATCCTCCTGCGGGGTGCGCATCCGGCGGCGGTTGGCCTCGCTCTGGCTGGCGCGGAGCATCTCAATGCGCCCGCCCGGCAGCCGGAACCCCTCACTGAGCAGTTCCAGCGTGATGCTGGGGTCGCCGTTGCAGACCAGGACGCCCAGATCCTCCTGCTGTAGGCGCTGGAAGTAGGGCGTCAATATTTCTTCCGGCTGGTAGCTAACTACAAAGAACGCAGTCAAACGCTTTTCGACGGCCAAATAGAGGATCTTGCGACCGCCGTGTTCGTATTTCAGTTCCTCCCGCTCGCTGAGTGAAACGCTGATGCCGTGGTTTTCCAGCAGCTTGCGGTTGCCGAAGAGTACCTTTTGGTTGTGGATCCAGCAGCTCAAGCCCATTTTATCTTCAAACGTCAGTTGGTGGAGCTTGGGCAGCACGGAGTGGTCGCCTTCCACCACGCCTTCAAACACCGCTTGCAGCGGCCCGCCGGAAGCGATGGCGATGGCGGCGGCATAAAGCAGCACTTCATCGGTGCGCACCTGCCAGTATTCGCGCCAGCCGTGCATCCGCCCCTTGCTGCGGCGGAACAGGTCGCCCGAATCCACCACAAGGCTCTCGGCTGCGCTGATCTCTTCCGCAGCGCCGCTGCCAAGGATGGCGACGCCGCTCTCTTTTTCCCGCCGGTTCAGCCCGCGCAGGATGCTGTGCAGCGCCAGCAAACCCGCCGCAGGCACCGCCAGGCACAACGCGGCCGCCGCTGCGGATACCCCCGCGCCCACATCCATCGCAATCAAACCGCCGCAAAGCCCCGCAATCGCTGCCATACCCCCCGCAAGGGGCAGCAGCCAGCGGCTGATCTGATCCATCGCATCATCCCGCACTGTCTGTGCCACAAACCCGGTGGGGAAACGTGCCGGGGCGGGGTAAAGCACCGTCTTTTGCCGCCGCAGCGCCCCCGCGCCGTTGCCCTGGGTCACCTCTTCCCCCGTGCGCAGGGCATACAGCGCCTGTGGGCGATAGGCGCAAAAGCGGAAGTTGATCGCATCCTGCCGCGTGCGCAGCCACCGGGCGGCGGTCTGCATCGCGGTCAGGAACAGCAGCAACGCCGCATAAGAATACCCGCCAAAGGCAGGGATACATGCCAATAGAGTTTGCACCAGCGTGCAAACCGCCGCCGCCAGCAGCAGCGTATCCGCATTGGGTCTGCCGCGCAGCAAGCCCTTTGCGCCCCGCAGCAGCGCGCCGCCGCTCAGCGCCAGGCCGCCCAGCAGCAGCAGCAATTGCGGCAGACTTTGGCTGACCGGCAGTTCCACCCGGGCGATTTCGCCATCCGGCGCGGCCACCATAGCCCCCTGGCTGTGCGCCGCCAGGCTCACCGCCAGCAGCACACAGGCGACGGCGCAAAGCAACGCCTGGAGCAGCATATTGCTACCCAAACGCTTTTGCACCTGCAACAACGCCCGCAAAACGCCCTCGCGTTCCCCGGGTTCCGTGTATTCAAACGGCGGCGTTTCCCCGTCCGCCAGGGGTTGCGGGGGCGGCGGTTGGGGGGCGGTGCCGGTTTCGCCGGTCTGTTCCAGTTTTTCGGTCAAATGGCGCAGGGCTTCAAACTGGTTGGTGTGTTCCACCCGGCTGCGCTGGAGTTCGCGCAGCAGTTCCTCTTCGCTGCGGGCGTCCGGCGCGTCGCTTTCAAAGCCCTGGAAGCGCTGCTGCCCTTCCGGCACATCTTCCCCCGCGGGCGGGGCGCTCTTCTGCTGTTGGAGCAGCTCCGCCGCCGGCACCACCTTTGGCACCGGCGAAAGGTCAGTGGTCATCTGCATATCCACCCGGCGCAGCACCACGCCGGGGCGCTCCACCGTTTTTTCATATGTTTCAGCCAGCTTTTTGGTCTGCTCGTCCACCTGCGGCGCTTCCGGCGCTTCTTGTGCAATCGGCTCCCGCGTCAACACAATGCTGCCGCTTTGCTCCGTCGTGAACGGCTGCGGCTCCACTGTTTCGCCAAAAAGATCCAGCCGCAGCCCTTCCAGCACCGGCACCGGCTCCGTAATCTCTGTCGCCGCAATTTCGCCTGCGGCGGGCTCGGCGGCTGTGCCGCTTTCAGCCGCACCTGCGGTGGGCTCGGCGGCTGTGCCGCTTTCAGCCACACCTACATCTGCTTCTTCTTCGGGGGGGGCGGCGTACACATCAAAAAACGTCCCTTGTACGCTTTCCAGCAGACGGTCAACATCTGAAAGCAGTTGTCTTTTATCCGCAGTCCGTTTGGGCGCTGCGGGGGGCGCCGCCTGTTCCATGACCTTCTTCAGGCGGGGCGGGATGTTTTGTTCCGGCATATTCTGCGCCCATCCTCTTCTATATAAGTTGGGGGAATCGCGTTCGCTATACGCACGGCTTGCGTGAACGCACCACTTCGTAAAGCAGGATCCCGGCGGCTACGGAAGCATTCAACGAGGCGATTTGCCCCTGCATCGGCAGGGCGAGCAGACCATCGCAGTGCTCGCGCACCAACCGCCCCAACCCCTTGCCTTCGGAACCGATCACCAGGGCAATCGCGCCCGTCAGGGGCTTGGCGTCGTAGGCTTCGCCCCCCATATCCGCGCCAAAAATCCACAGGCCGCGCTCCTTTAGCTCTTCCATGGCCGCGCAGAGGTTTGGCACCCGCGCCACCGGGATGTATTCCACCGCGCCCGCCGAAGCCTTGGCCACCGCCTGGCTCAACGGCGCACTCCTGCGCCGGGGGACGATCACCCCGTGCGCCCCGGCCGCTTCCGCCGTGCGGAGCATCGCGCCCAGGTTGTGGGGGTCTTCAATTTCATCACAGATGAGGAAGAACGGCGCTTCGCCCCGGCTTTCCGCCAGCGCAAAAAGGTCGTCCAGTTCCGCATATGCATGGGCGGCGGCCAACAGCGCCACGCTCTGGTGGTTCCCGCCGTCGCTGAGCTGTTCCAGCTTATGCCGGTCGGCTTCTTTGATCACCACGCCGCGTTCCCTGGCCAGCGCAAGGATCGCCCCCAACGCGCCGGATTCCACCGGCGTGGCGGTGGTTTTGCGGGCGACAAAGAGGGTATCGGCCGGGCGGCCGCTCTTGAGCGCCTCCAGCACGGCATTGCGCCCAAAGACGCATTCGGTTTGTGTGTCGTCATATTGCTTGGGTGGCTCCGACTGATTTCGCATAATAAAGCGCCGCTCCTCCCCTTATTTGCCTAATTCGCTATAGTAACACATATTATAACACAGACTTTGCCCTTTAGCAAGCCCTTTTCATTTTTATGTACCCGGTCACGGCAAGCCGTGACCGGGCGCCTGAAAAATTAGATTCACGTGCGCCCCGGCGAATTCCGATTGACAGCCACCGCCCGCGGGTGTTATAATAAATCCCACAAAGCACTGGAGCGTGAACTGTGAAAATAACCGACCCGATCCAATTCCTGAAAGGCGTGGGCGAGCGCCGCGCTGCCCTGCTCAAAAAGCTGGGCATTTTGTGCCTGGAAGATCTGATGCTCCACTACCCGCGTTCCTATGAGGACTGGCAGACCGTCACGGGCATTCAGCAAGCGCCTATTGGGGAGGCCTGCTGCATCCGTGCGTTTGTTGACCACACCCCGGCGGAGCAGATGATCCGGCAGGGGATGTCGCTGTTCAAAACCACGGTGACGGATGGCTCCGGCGTGCTGGGCATCACCATTTTCAACAACCCCTGGCAAGCCGAAAAGCTGCGCGAGGGCGAAGAATTCCTCTTTTATGGCCGCGTGAGCGAATCGTTCTTCCGGCGGGAGATGTCCTCCCCACAGATTGCCCCGGTGGAACAGGCATGCCTACACCCGGTTTACCCCCTGACGGAGGGGATCACCAGCCGCCAATTGGGGGAACTGGTGCGCCGTGGGCTGGCCGAAGCCCTGCCGCAGGTGGAAGAAACGCTCCCGGCGGCGCTGCGGCAAGCGTATGACCTCATCGGCCTACGTGAAGCCCTGCGCGGCGTCCATGCCCCGGCGGATATGGAAGCGGCACAGGCGGCGCGCAAGCGGCTGATATTTGAAGAACTGCTGCTGCTCCAGCTGGGGCTGCGGCGTTTACGCACAGGAGATCGAACGTTGCTTGCCCCCCCCTTGCCTAAGGGAGCGGGCGAGGCCTTTTTGACCGGGCTGCCCTTTTTGCCGACGGCGGCGCAGCTCCGCGCCGTGGCCGAAGCCGAGGCCGAAATGGCCAGAGCCGTGCCGATGCGCCGTTTGCTCCAGGGGGATGTGGGTTCGGGCAAAACCGCTGTGGCGGCGGCGCTGCTGTATTCCGCAGCGCGTAGCGGCTGCCAGGGGGCGCTGATGGCGCCCACGGAGCTGTTGGCACGGCAGCACCACGCAACGCTGCGCACACTCTTTGCGGATTTGCTGCAAGGGCAAACCTTGCCGCTGGAGGGCTGTGCCTTGCTGGTGGGTTCCACCCCGGCCAAGGAAAAACGGGCGATCAAGGCCGGGTTGGCGGCGGGTACGCTGCCCCTGGTGGTGGGTACCCACGCCCTTTTGCAGCAGGATGTGCGTTTTGCGAACCTGGGGCTGGCGGTGGTGGATGAGCAGCACCGCTTTGGCGTGCGCCAGCGTGAAGCGCTCGAAAACGCGCAGGGGGAACCGGGCGACGCCGCAGAAGGCGCACCACAGCGCAGCTGCCATATGCTGGTGATGAGCGCCACGCCCATCCCGCGTTCACTCGCGATGATCATTTATGGCGATTTGGATATTTCTGTGCTGGATGAACTGCCGCCGGGGCGCACGCCGGTGGCAACCTACTGCGTCGGCGCCGCGCTGCGGGAGCGGGCGTATGCCTACGTCAAAAAGCACCTGGATGCGGGCAGACAGGGCTACATCGTTTGCCCCCGCGTGGAAGACGACGGCGAACCGGGCGGCCTGGCCGCCGCCGAGCAGCACGCCGAGCAACTCAGCCGGGATTGGTTCGCGGACTACCGGGTGGGGCTGCTCCACGGCAAGCAAAAGGCCAAGCAGAAGGAAGAAACCATGCGTGCCTTTGCGGCGGGGGAACTCCAGCTACTGGTCGCCACCACCGTGATCGAGGTGGGCGTGGACGTCCCCAACGCGGTGATCATGGTGATTGAAAACGCGGAACGCTTCGGCCTGGCGCAACTGCACCAGCTGCGCGGGCGCGTAGGGCGCGGGGCGGGCAGCTCCACCTGCATCCTGATTTCGGACGCAGGGGCGGAGGAAACGCGCCGCCGCCTGGATGTGCTGACCCAAACCAACGACGGCTTCGCTATCGCCCGCGAAGATTTGCGTCTGCGCGGGCCGGGGGAATTTTTCGGCCAGCGCCAGCATGGCCTACCGCCGCTGCGCCTGGCAGATATGCTGCGCGACGCCGTGCTGCTGGAACAAACCCGCGAAGCCGCACAGGCGATCACCGAAAAAGACGCCGCCCTCGCCGCGCCGGAACACCGGGCGCTGGCAAGGGCGGTGGAAAGGGTGTTTGCAGGGTGAGGGGGGTACAATCATTATATATATTTTGAAAAATATTTTGCGGGTTTCTGCTGCATTTTCCCCTGCTTTGTGTTATACTCTATATAACACAAAAATATAAAGCGAGGTAACAGCATGAACACGTTGGTTTTTTATTATTC
>JAITNG010000145.1 GCA_031290595.1 Oscillospiraceae bacterium | reverse complement strand
GCCCTCCCGCGCACCGGGCGGCAAAGCGGCGCGGGGGATCTGCACAATTTGGCCGTCCTCTGCTTCGCACAGGGCAGTTTCCGCTTCAAAACGGTCGATGATTAGCATGGGGAGGCCTCTGCGCTGGCAACCGCCCGCCCCATCCCTTGTCGGTAGCGCAAAAAGCCGTGCTGTTCATAGAACCGCAGGGCGTTTTTGTTGCCTTCCGTCACATCCAGCAGCAAAAAGCGCCTGCGGCCGGCCAGGGCGGCGGCTTGCCGCAGCAGTGCGGCGCCGATGCCGCGGCCACGGCACTGCGCATCCACGCAAAGGTCGTCGATGAAGAGGAAACCGGCGTTTTTGTAGCCCGGATGCCCGCGCCACTTGCCCACCCTGCAAAAGATATGGCCGCAGATTTTGCCCGCCGCGTTTTCTGCCACCAAGATGTGCCAATCTTTTTTTGCCAGGCGCTGGCCAAGCTGTTCTGGCGTGTATTTTTGCGCGCCGGGGCAAAAAAGATCAGGCCGCAGTTCGTGGTGCCATTGCCCGATCTGCCGGAGCAGACCGATCAGCGCGGGGGTATCCGCCGGTGTTGCGCGGCGCACATGAACGTCAGCCTGATTGAAATCTTGGCCAGTTCGTGCCATCAAAGACCCGGCGGGGCGTAGCATTTCACGCTCAGCGGTGGAAAAGCCCCAGCGTTCATAGAGCCGCAGCGCAGGTTCGTTGCTTTCGGTGACGCTCAGTTCCACCCGGTTTGCGCCGTATTCGGCGGCGAGCGCCAGGGCGCGGCGCAGCAGTGCGGAACCCACGCCCTGGCGGCGGCAAGCCGCATCCACTGCCAGCCGGTGGATGTGCAGCAGGACGGCGGCCACCCGGGTGGGGCTTTGGTTGATTTCCTGGCAGCTGTAGCTCAAAACGCCCAGCAGACGGCCGTTTGCACCGGCGGCGACCAAGGCGGTCAGCACCTGCCCGCGTTGCTGCCAACGGGTGCGCAGCGTTGCCGCAAGCGGTCTGCGGCAGCGCTCCGGGTGCAAGCGGTGCTCCGTTTGATCCAACTGCAACAACAGGCGGTTGATTGCGCGGCGGTCGTCTATTTCCGCTGCGCGAACGGTAATTTCCATGTGCAGGTTTTCCCTTTCATTTTGTGTCGCAAAGCGCTTGCAACAGGCTTTTGTTGCACGCCCGTATTTCATCCGCACCGGGCTTTAGGATGGCTCTGTCATAGGTGAACAGGCCGTTGATTTCGTCTTCCACGTCGCTGACCTGGGTGTAGACTGCCGCGCTGAGGCCGCGCCGCACGGCTGGCAGAATTTCACGCTGAAAGAGGCGGGCGTAGGCCTGGGTGAGTGCCGCCTTGCTGTCATATTTCTTGTAACCAAAGCGCTTCCGCGAGGCCATATGCCCCGGCGCGGGGCAGCTGTAGCCGCCGAATTCGCTCAAAATTTCCACCCGGCCAAAGCGGTCGCGCTTGTGGCGGTAGGGGATGAAATACACATGGCGGCTGCGGCAATCCCCGGCGTGCTGGTCGTGCCAGCCGCTGGCGTGGTCGATCCACCGGCTCGGGTCGGCGGCGCGGATGGCTTCGGCGATCCGCACGGAATCAAATTGCCCCCACGCTTCGTTGAAAGGAACCCACAGCGCCAGGGAGGTCACGTTCCCCAGCAGCGCCAGGGTGCGGTGCATATCCCGTTCAAAGTTGGCGCGTCCGGCGGCGTCCGCCCGGCCAAAGCGGGCGTAGCGGCGGTCATCCGCCAGGCGGGGGCCGCAAAAGCCGCTGACCTGCGTCACAAAAGGGGAGTAGGGTGCGCCGCCGCTGACAAGATCCTGCCAAACGAGCAGCCCCAGCCGGTCGCAGTGATAATACCAGCGCAGCGGTTCGATTTTGATGTGCTTGCGCAGCATATTGAAGCCCAGAGCTTTGCACTGCTCCAGTTCCCAAACGACGGCCTCTTCGCAGGGCGGGGTATATAGCCCGTCGCTCCAGTAGCCTTGATCCAGCAGCCCGGTTTGGAAGATGGGCCGCCCGTTGAGCGTAAAGCGGGGGACGCCGTCGCTGCCCTTGTTGGTGCCGAATTTGCGCATCCCAAAGTAACTCTGCACCCGCTCTTCGCCCGCCCGCAGCTCCAAATCATAAAGGAAGGGGTCTTCGGTATCCCACGGGCGGAAGCCGGGCAGGGGAATGCGCATGGGCGCTGTGGGGTCGAACGTGCCGCCCGCGATTTCTTTGCCCTCCGCCAGCACCCGCAGTTGCACTTCGCCCACGGGGGCGGAAAATGCAGCCGTCACTTCCAGGCAGCTTTCATCATAGAGCGGGTTCAGGCGCAGCGTTTCCACATGCGCCTGTGGCAAAAATTCCGCCCAAACCGTTTGCCAAATGCCGCTCTGCGCGGTGTACCAGATCCCGCCCCGGCGCGGCGACTGCTTCCCGTAGGCTTGGCTGCCTTGGTTTGTGTCATCCGTCACGGCCAACGCAATCTCATTTTCGCCTTCGCGCAGCAGGTGGGAAACATCCAGCGCAAACGGCCAGTAGCCCCCTTCGTGCCGCCCGGCGCACTGCCCGTTGAGGTAGACGGCGCAGCACTGATCCACCGCACCAAAGTGCAGGAGCGTCACGGGCAGCGCGGCGGTGTTTTCAAACCGCACCCGGCGGCGGTACCAAAGGGTTTGCCCCGGCAGCAGCTGCCGCCCCACGCCGGAAAGCAGACTTTCCGGCGAAAACGGCGTCAAAATATTGCCGTCAAACGCCGCAGGCATTCCCCCCGGCGCACCTTCCCGGATCGCGTATTCCCACACGCCGTTGAGGCACTGCCAGTGTTCCCGCCGCAGCTGCGGGCGCGGGTATTCCGGCCAGGGGCAGGTCTTGCTGACGGTTTCGCTCCACCGGGTGGGCAGGGGGAGCAAGCCGTTGTCGCTTGCCATAGGGGATGCACCTCCTTGTGCGGATTTTCGATGGTATTATTATAGCAGGTTGTGCGGGGGAAAGCAATATGATTTGGCGTAACACCCCCTCCCATTTTTTGCGCAAACCCGCCCCCTAACGCCCCCAGGATTTTACACTTTGCCCCTGGTTTGCCAAAATTGACTTTCATGCGCTGAAATTTCACACGGTAATTTGTTGACGCGCTCGCCTGAAAATGGTATGCTATTTGTGTCTAATCCTGTTCAGTCAAACGAAAGGAGTCCGGCAAGCATGGCGTATCGGCAGCAAGCACCCGTGGCGGTTGATCCCCTTGTGGGGGATGACGACCCCTTTGCCGGGTATCTTGATCTATCGCACTTCCCCCCGTTGGCGCAAACGCCGCCCCCTGCGCCCCCCACGCCGCGTGCGGCCGCCAGCGTGGAAGAATACCTGTTCCTGCTGGGCAACCTGGAAGACGAGGGCATGGACGGGCTGCCCCCGCTTTTTGGCCTCCCGCCCGTGCAGACTGCGCAGCCCGCGCAAGCCATGCCGCAGGTGCCGCCGGGGGGCGCGACCGCTGCGGTTTTTGCGCAGGAACAGCAGCGCCAGGCGGTGGCCAAGCGCCAGCGCAAGGCGCGGCAGCCCCTGACGGCGGCGCGGGTGTTTGCCTGTGCGCTCAACGTGTTTGTGATTCTGTTTTGCACTGCGCTCATCGGCGGCACGGTGCTGTTCACCTTCAGCAGCAAGCCGGATAAATCCTTTTTTGGCCTGCGCTTTTATAACGTCACCTCCGGCTCCATGACCCCGGTTGTGCAGCAGGATGGCTTGATCCCCAAGGATGGCTTCCGGGAAGGCGACGCGATTGTGGTCCAAAAGATTCCGCCGGAAGACGTTGTGGTGGGCGATATTATTACATTTGAAATGCAGGAAGGGACGAAGACGAAGCGCAACAGCCACCGGGTGATCAAAGTGATGGATCAGTGGAACGGGGAAGCGGGTCTGTTCTTCGTCACCAAGGGCGACGCCAACGATGCGACGGACGACATGCCGGTGCCGGGCAAAGCGGTGATCGGCAAAAAGATAGTGACGCTGCCCTGGCTTGGCAAGCTGATGCAAGCGTCGCAGGGGTACCCGAAGACCTTTGCTGCGTGCAGCGCCGTTCTGATTCTCTGCTTGCTGCTGCTGTTCTTCCGGCTTTCGCGCCCCCAAAAAAAGAAAATACCGCCGGTTTCGCAAACACCGCCCTTGACATTTCCCGCCCCAGAGGGTATAATGACAGCATTGAACCAAACACCGAAATGGGGGAACTTTGATGCTGTTGGAACAACTTTCGCTGGCCATCCAGCGTGGGCGGGCGAAGGAAACCGTTGAACTCGTGCAAACCGGGCTGGAACAGGGGATCAGCGCCCAGGAATTACTGGATCAGGGGTTGCTGGCGGGCATGGGCGTGGTCGGCGAAAAATTCAAGATCAACGAAGTTTTTGTGCCGGAGGTTCTCATCGCTGCCCGCGCACTGAATAAAGGGACGGAGCTGCTCAAAGCCCGCCTGGTGGCGGAGGGCGTGAAGCCCATCGGCACCATCGTGCTCGGCACTGTGCAGGGGGATTTGCACGACATCGGCAAAAACCTGGTGCGCATGATGCTGGAAGGCGCGGGCTTTGCGGTGG
Organism: Oscillospiraceae bacterium; assembly: GCA_031290595.1. Lineage (GTDB taxonomy): Bacteria > Bacillota > Clostridia > Oscillospirales > Acutalibacteraceae > WRMQ01. The sequence goes on along the minus strand of JAITNG010000145.1, from coordinate 6,215 downwards.
TGGATCTTGGCGTGGATGTGGCGCCGGAACGTTTCATCGCCGCCGTGCGGGAGCATCAGCCGCAGATTGTGGCGATGTCTTCGCTGTTGACGACCACCATGGGCAGCCAGCGACTGGTGATGCAGGCGCTGGAAGAAGCTGGTCTGCGCAAAAGCGTAAAGGTCATGGTGGGCGGCGCACCCGTCACCCAGGAATTTTGCGATGAAATCGGCGCGGATGGCTACACGCCGGACGCGGCTTCGGCAGCGGATATGGCCAAGTCCTTTGTGGTGGCCGCATGAACCATATGGATCTTACGGATTTGAAAGCGCGTGCGCTGGCGTTTGGGTTTTCCCACGCCGGTGCGTTGGATGCCGCCACGCTGGTGGTGCGCGAAGAGGTGCGGGCGATGTGCGCCGACGACCGCTGCGGGCTATACGGCAAGAACTGGACCTGCCCGCCCTATTGCGGCGAGCTGGAGGAAAACCGCCGTCTGCTGACCCAATACCGCACGGGGCTGTTGGTGCAGACCACCGCCCAACTGGAAGACGACTTCGATTACGAAGGGATGCAGGAGGCCGGCAAAAAGCAAAAGGAGCTGTTCCAGGGGTTCCTGCGCGAACTGCGGCGGGAATGCTCCGGCTTGCTGGCGCTGGGGAGCGGCGGTTGCGGCCTTTGCCCAAACTGCACCTGCCCGGATTCCCCCTGCCGCCACCCGGAAGAAGCCGCGCAATCCATGGAAGCCTTCGGCCTGGTGGTCAGCGACGCTTGCACAGCCAACGGCCTACCCTATTATTATGGGGCGGGGACTTTGACATACACCGGGTGCTATTTGTTTTGAGTCCCCCTGAAATTCATCTTGCATACCGTCCAACCCCTTCCGCATAGGCATATGTGGGAGGGGTCTTTTTTGTCTTATACGACTGTTATAAAAGGGGAGGGGTGGCTATGCGCGGGCTGCGGCGGTCATGGTTTGGTTTACCCCGGTGTTCCGGGGTTTTGCTCCGTTTGCCGCGTTTGCACAGGCGCGGGTTGGGGCGCAGCCGTCTGCGGGGGGCGACGGTTTTGAAGCTGGCGGCGCTGGCGGCAGTGGCGGCGCTGGTTTGCATCGGTCTGGACGCCCGCGCCCGGCCGCAGATTCACGCCCTGGCCAGCACCGCCGCCCGGCAACAGGCCTCCACCGCCATCACACAGGCGGTGGAACAGGTGCTGCTGGAAGAGCAGATCACCTACGAACGCCTGGTGATGCTTTCCGATGGCGGCGCGGGCGTCCGTTCCATTGAAACCAACGCGCTGGAAGTCAACATGCTGCGCGGGAAGATCAACGCGGCGGCGGAAGAGGCCGTCGCCCTGCGCAACGCCAAGCTGCGTCTGCCGCTGGGCGCGCTGCTGGGGAGCGACCTGTTCGCGGGTTCGGGGCCGAAGCTCGCGGTGCCGCTGACGATGACCGGCCACGCCCTTTCGGATATTCGCAGCGATTTAACGTCTTCCGGGGTCAACCAGACCATGCACCGCATCCTGATGGATTTGCACGTCGCCCTTTCGGTGATCCTCCCGGGGGAGATCGTCACAACGGAGATCAGCGTCACGGTGTGCCTGGCTGAAACGGTGATCGTCGGCGCTGTGCCGGATGGCATCATGAGCTACGGCAATACCCGCTAAATGCCAAGGTCATTTTTCACCACCGCGCCGGGGAGGATGCTCCCGTTGCCGTATTTTTCGCGGATGTGATCCATGGTTTGTTCCAGGCGTTCGTTTTTTTGCGCGTCGCCGCCGGGCGCATCAAAAAGGGAGAGCTGCTGCGTGGCTTCATCGGCGGGCAGCAGGTTTTGCGCGGTGATGCAAAGCAGACGGATGGGGCGCATGGGCTGCCAGGTTTCCGCAATCAGTTCCAGCGCGGTGCGCGTCAGCTCCGCCGCAAGGTCGGTGGGGTGGGGGCATTGCTTTTGCCGCTGGATGGATTTGAGCGCGGCATCCTTGATCGTCACCTGCACGGTGCGGCATTTTAGGTTTTGCGCCCGTAGGCGGGATGCGACGCTATCCGCCAGCGCAAGCACCCCGGTGCGAATATCGCGTTGCGTGGTCAAATCACGCTTGAAGGTGATGCTGTTGCCCACGGATTTGACCGCCTCGCCCTGCCCGGCCGGCACCACCGGGCTGGTATCCAGGCCGTTTGCGCAAAGGTGCAGTTGTGCGCCCTGCTTGCCCAGATGCCGCTGCAAAAACAGCGCATCCGCCCGGGCAAGGTCACCGATGGTGAGGATCCCCCACTTGCGCAGGCTTTCAGCGGTGTTTTTGCCCACGCCAAAAAATTCGCCCACGGGCAGCGGCCACACGGTCTGCGTGAAATTCGCCGGGGTGATGCAGCAGATGTTGTTGGGCTTGTTGCGGTCAGAACCCAGCTTGGCAAAGGCTTTGTTCCAGCTCACGCCCACCGAAATGGTGACGCCGAGTTCCCGCTCCACCTGCTTGCGGATCCTATGCGCCAGCGCGGCGGGGTTCTCCGCATCGCCAAACAGATGCAGACAGCCGGTCAAATCCAAAAAGGATTCATCGATGCTGAACGGCTCCACCCGGTCGGTGTATTGCGCATAGATTAGGTTGACCCGGCGGCAGAATTCGCCGTAGGTATGGTGGCGGGGCGGGGCGAGCAGCAGACCGGGGCATTTCTGCCGGGCGCTCCAGATGGTTTCGGCCGTCTTGACGCCGCAGCGCTTGGCCAGCGCATTTTTGGCAAGGATGATCCCGTGGCGGTTTTCCGGGTCACCGGCCACCGCCATGGGTTGATTTTTATATTCCGGGTGAAAGGTTTCTTCGACGCTGGCAAAAAAGGCGTCGCAGTCGCAGTGGAAGATGGTGCGCTCCGGGGATTCCATGGCGTAGCCGCCCTTCGTACATTTATTCACCTACGGATAGTATACCACAGGATGGTTGAAAAGTAAAGAGGGTTTGTTTTTTTAGATTATTCCCCCCGCGCATTGATCACATTGGCGATCCGTTTGAATACCGGGCTACAGTCCGCCGAGCCGGATATGCCGTTTTCGCAGAATACCGTGACCACGTAACGGGGGTTTTCCGCCGGGAAGAAGCCTGTGAAGCCGGTGCGCAGGATCTCATGGTCGCTTGCATCGAAGCTGCCGCTTTGCGCGGTGGCTGTTTTGCCGCCCGCCGAGCCGACTTCCGGCTTTGCGCCGCGTCCGCTGCCCTGTTCCACGGTGGTGATCATCATTTGCCGCAGCGTCTGCGCCGTCGCCGGGCGGATCACCTGCCGCTCTTCCGCTGCCTGTGGCCAGGGGATTTCGCTGCCGTCGGCGGCGACGGTGGCCTGGATCAGCCTTGGCGCACGGTAAACGCCGCCGTTGGCAAGGCAAGCGGTGGCGGCGGCCATTTGCAGGGGCGTCCCCAGCAGCTTGCCCTGGCCGAACGAGAAGTTCGCCAGTTCCCCGGGGAGCGCAAGCTCGCCCAGGCCGGGGAGGTTCCCTTGGGCGCTGCGCAGCTCCGGTGCAAGCTCCGTGCTTTCGCCGAAGCCGAAGAGCGCCATCAAATCCAGCAGGGGCTGCTTTTCAAGCTGCTGCGCCAGCTGGATGAAATACAGGTTGCATGATGCTGAAAGCGCCTGGGTCAGATCCAGCGTACCGTGGCCTTCCTGCCTATTGCAGCGGAACGTTCGCCCGCCCACCTCCAGCGCCCCGGTGCAGGTGAAGCACTCCGCGCCGGTGCAGCCCTGTTCCAGCGCAGCGGCGGCGATGAAGCACTTGAAGGTGGAGCCGACGGGGTATGCCCCCAGCGCACGGTTGAAGAAGGGCTGCGCCGGGTCGCTGAGGCTTGCGGCAATATCGTTGGGGTCAAACGCAGGTGTGCTGGCCAGGGCCAAAACATCCCCTGTTTGCGCATCCAGCACCACAACAGCGCCCTGCGCCAGGCCGTTTTGCGCCATGCTTTCTTCCGCAATGGCCTGGATTCCGGCGTCCAGCGTGAGCTTCACCCCGGCGGCGGAGCAGTAGCCGCTGCGCTCAATTTCCAGCGCTGCGCCGGTCAGGCTCCGGCCAAGCGCATCGGCGGCCAGGCGCACCCGCAGTTCCCCGGCGGCGGCTTCCAGCAGGGGATCAAAACTTTTTTCCAGCCCGCTGACCCCCCGCCCGGTTTCCCGCTTGAGGTAGCCGATCAAATGGGGCGCAAGCTGCTGCGCACTGTAGCGCGGCGCGGCGGTGAAGATTTCAATATCGGGGCAGGGGATCTGCGCCACATCCACCGGCACCACCACAAGCGAACCCCGGCTCAGGCGTTCCGCCGCCGCTTCCCAGTTCTGTGCGCTCAACACGGGGCGCAGGGCTTCAATGGCGGCAGCGGTGGGCTTCACAGCGGCATAAAGCTGCGTTTCGGTCTGCACCAGGGGCAGACCGTTGCGGTCATAAATCGCCCCCCGGCTGCGATCCACCACAACGGACATGCTGCCCGTGGCGTTTTGCACAGGCTGGTTGAAGGGGATTTTCATCAGGCGCAGCCCCAGCCCCCCCAGGCAAAGGACAAACAAAAAAAAGACAATCCCGGCGCGTTTGGCCATTTTCGCTCCCACCTCTCTAACAATAGTCTGCGGAGCTGGGGCGGAGAAATACGATTGGGTTATGCGTTTTTTTGCTTATAATGCGAATCACCAGTTGAAGCCAGGTTTGTGTGTGGCTGCGTTGAATACTGGAGGATGAAATGCTCCGGGCACGTTTCACGGAAAAATAGTATAAAATGACATTTTTTTGCAATTAGTATTGACAGTGACGCTCTAGCGTGATAAAATATATAAAATCTTGGTTGAGGGGTGATAAGGGTGGAAAAGCAAAAACTGAAGGCAACAATCCTGTGCATGGCGGTGTTGGTTTTACTGTGTTTCCAGGTTCTGATTCCTGCGTTTGCGGCGGGTGAAGGTGAAGTGGAAATCAAGAAGAGTTCCGGCTTTAATATCGTGTTTGTGGTGGATACAAGCCTTTCGCTAAGGACTACACGAGGCGAAGGCACCGACCCGGGCGGGCTGCGCTATGATGCGCTGGGGCAAATTCTTTCCTGGTTGCCCGGTACAAAGAGCCGGGTTGGGATAATCACGTTCAACCGAAACGCTTCGCAATACGATCCCAAACTGCGGTTGATGGAATCCATGGATGACGTAGTAGAATTGCGGGATTATGTTGCTAACAAAAAACTTGGGGAATGGACAAACATCACTGAAGCTATGGAACAGGCCTTGGAATTCTTCCCGAACTTAGATGCCTCGAACGTACAAGCGGAGCGGGAGAAAAGGGGACTGGATGAAAACCTGCCCAACTTGATTATGCTTTTCACCGATGGGGTGATAGATTTGCCGGGTGGCAGATCCGCAGTGTCAGAATCAGCCGGACGGTTGACGAGCTTGGCAAAAGAGGCGAAAAACCGGGAGGTGGAGATTGCCACCGTTGCTCTCAACACCAACGGTGAGGCGCAAAGTGAAGAGTTGAAAAAAATATCTGAGCTTTCTGGTAGTTCGCTGTTCCAGGAAGTGCGCAGCGCTGCTGGATTAAAGGAAGCGTTCGATGCTATTCACGATTTTTTGTTTTCTTCCCAAAAGTTTGATTTGGTAGCAGGTGAAAGCAAGCGCTTTCAAGTGCCGCGCATTGGTGCGCTAGCACTTACCATTACCCTTTCCCCGGATGATGCGATAGAATTAACATCCCCGGTTAGCAAGCGCGTTTACACTATGGATGATGCGGAAATGTTGGATGATGATCATATGGTTATCCAGATTCCACAACCGGAAGGAGGGAGTTGGAAATACAAACTAAGTGGTGAAGACGGTGGCGGTGTGATTCCAACGAACCCCGATCTGTCGTTCTCCGAAAGGCTTTACAACACGATTTCTTCGCCGCCTTTGGCAGGCGCTCTCAACGGAGCTTCGGATGCGCTTGTATCAACACTTCTTGGCAAAAAGCTAAAGAAAGAACTCAGCAAGAAAGGCGTTGTGGCTGTTTGCGTGTTAGGCGTTGTTTTGGTATTTACAGCCATTTTCTGCGGCATATTCAACTTCCTCAGTCCCGGCTACCTATAAACCGCCGTCCACAAAACATTTGCGTGTGCGATAGTAAAGTGGTTAAATGAATCGCAGGTATTTGTCGATTTCCCGACAGATAACGATGATGGCCGTACAATATCATTCGGGGAGGCAGACGGTTCTTCCACACAAACAACGACATTGAACGAATCCGCAACAACAA
>JAITNG010000143.1 GCA_031290595.1 Oscillospiraceae bacterium | reverse complement strand
TTGAGAAGCAGGCCGCCTTCAATTTGAACATCATTCGCAAGCTGGCAATCAACATTTTGAAGCTGTTTGAGGTCGGAAACAAGCCCTTGAGCTTGAAAAAGAAACGCTTTGCCATTGGCGCCAACCCTGTGAAACACTTGGAACGCCTGCTCCTGCTGTGATTTTGAATGTTTTTGCCTTCGGCTTGTGACGGCGAAACGGATTCATGCGTTTTGCGTGGGATTCCCCCGCGCCCCCCTTGACAACCCCTGCATTTTATGGTACAATAGATACGTAGAATGCTTTAGCGCTTTTAAGCGCTAAAGTGAAATAAGCGCAAAGGAGCGTTTTGAAAATGGGTTCAAACACGGTTTTGTGGGGGACGATTGGCGTTTATATCGCGCTGTTGGTTGGCGTTGGCATCGCGGCGGGGCGCAGCAGCAAAAGCATTGCGGATCTCACCGTTGGCGGGCGGCAGGCGGGGGCGTGGCTTTCGGCGTTGAGCTATGGCACGGCGTATTTTTCGGCGGTCATGTTCGTCGGCTATGCCGGTTCGGCCGGGTATTCGTTTGGCCTGTGGGGCATCTTGGCGGGGCTGGGCAACGTGGTGTTCGGCACGCTTTTGGCCTGGCTGGTGCTGGCGCGGCGCACCCGTGCCATCGCGGCGGAACTCAACCTGCACACCATGCCGGAATTCCTGGAAAAGCGTTACGACAGCCGCGCCATGAAGTTTTTTGCCTGTGTTGTTATTTTTATCTTCCTCATTCCGTATTCTGCGTCGGTCTATAAAGGCCTGGGTTCCATCGCGCGGGTGCTGCTGGGGTTCGAGAGCGACCGAACCTTCATGATCATCATTGCGGCGCTGGCGGCGCTGCTGCTGCTCTTCGGCGGCTATTTGGTGCAGGCGCGGGCGGATTTCATCCAGGGCGTCATCATGATGGTGGGCATCGTCATGCTGATCCTCTACGTCCTCAAAGCGCCGCAGGTCAACTGGTTCAGCGGTATTGCGGAATACGCGAAAACCGACGCAGGTTTGCCCAAGCTCGATGGAAAGCAATGGTGGGCGCTGCTTTCGCTGGTGCTGATGACCAGCTTTGGCACCTGGGGTCTGCCCCACATGATCCAAAAATATTTTGGCATCAAGAACGACCAGCAGGCCAAGCGCGGCATCTTCATTTCAACATTTTTTGCGCTGTTGGTGGCCGGGGGCGGCTACTTCATCGGCTCGCTGTGCCATTTGTTCCTGGATGCAAAAACGCAAACGGAGCTGGAAGCGTATGGCAAGACGTTCAAGGATTACATTGTGCCCACGATGCTCAAATTGGCGAACATCCCCACTGTTTTGATGGGCGTTGTGCTGGTGCTGCTGCTGGCGGCCTCGGTTTCCACCCTCTGTTCGGTGACGCTGACGGCAAGCTCCACCCTGGTGCTGGATTTCTTCAAGGGTCTGCGCCCAAAAACAGAGGAAAAGGCGCTGCGCCTGGGAACCAAGCTCGTGTGCCTGGCCTTCATCGCGGTTTCCTTCCTGGTTGCCACCAGCAAAACGCCGATTCTCGATTTGATGAGCTATTCCTGGGGGATCATCTCCGGCTCCTTCCTTGCGCCCTATGTGCTTTCGTTGTATTATAAAGGCACCAACAAAATCGGCGCATGGGCGGGCATCGCCACAGGCTTTGTGATTGCGATAATCCCCGCCATCTATAAAATGATCGACGTGTTCCAGAACAACGACGCGTCGCAGGGGATCAAGACCATCGCCGGCTACGGCACGCAATTTGCCGTGGTGGCCATGGCCAGTTCGGTGGCCGTGTGCCTGCTGGTGAGCGTAATCACCGGCAAAGTGCAAGGGAAAAAGAACGTGGCGGCAGCGTGATTCGTGCGGAAAAGTTGCAACGCAGGGGCATTATTCGTGCGGAAAAGTTGCAACAGGCGGTCATTATTCGTGCGGAAAAGTTGCACGCAGCTATTGACAACCCGCTATGCTTCTGGTAAAATAAGAACTATCAGATGAAGTGCAGGGGGATTGCTTATGTTGCGGCGTAAAATTACAGAAGACTTGCTTCGCTGGAAGGGGAACCCCGACCGGCGATGCTTGCTTGTGAAGGGTGCGCGTCAGGTTGGGAAGACGTATAGCATTGCGGCCTTTGGCAAAGAGAATTACACAAGTTTTATCGCCATTAACTTTGATGAAACCCCGGCCTTCCGCGCTATTTTTGAGGGGGATCTCGACGTTGAAACGCTGGTCAAGCAAATTACCCTGCGCGTGCCGAACGCCGATTTTGTGCCGGGGAAGACGCTGCTTTTTTTGGATGAAATCCAAAACTGCCCCCGCGCACGAACCGCGCTGAAGTTTTTGGCCATGGATAAACGGTTTGATGTGATCGCTTCAGGCTCCATGCTGGGGATCCATTATAAAGAGGTTCCGTCGTATCCTGTGGGGTATGTTGATCAGCTTGAAATGTATTCCCTGGATTTCGAGGAGTTCCTTTGGGCAAACGGAATACGGGAGCGTTCCATTGCGGACGTTCGCTCCTTTTATAAACAAAAGGAACCCGTCCCGCCCTCCATGCATGACCGCATGATGGAACTGTTCCGGGAACACATCGTTGTTGGCGGGATGCCCCGCATCGTCAATGAATTTGTAACGACGCACAATTTTGCGGCCGTCCTGCGCCTACAGCAAGCGATCCTCAGCGATTACACGGATGACATCGCCAAATATGCCGAAGGCGTTGAAAAAGCAAAGGCGCGAGCCTGCTTTGCCTCCATCCCAAAGCATTTGGCGAAGGATTATAAGAAATTCCGCTACAGCATTGTGGAAAAAGGCGGCTCCGCCCGCAAATTCGGCGGCAGCCTGATGTGGCTTTACGATGCGGGGATTATCAATTTTTGCTACAACCTCTCGGCGCCGGAACTGCCCCTGGAGGGCAACGCCAAAAGCGACGTGTTCAAGGTGTATATGCGCGACACGGGTCTGTTGATAGCGATGCTGGAGCCGGGTTCACAAGAGGACATCATGGACGGCAACCTTGGCATATACAAGGGCGCTGTTTATGAAAACATCATTGCAGATATTTTTGGGAAAGCCGGAAAAAAACTTTATTATTACGAGAAGGATAACCGGCTGGAAATTGACTTTTTTATCCGCAGGAATAAGACGGCGACCGCTGTTGAAGTGAAATCCGCAGATAACACCAAGTCAAAGTCCCTCAATTACGCCATGGCCAACCACGGCGTAAAGCGCGGCATTAAACTATCCTCCAAAAACATTGGTGAAACTGAAAATGTGGAGAGTTTGCCACTGTATATGGCGATGTTTCTTTGATGCGCTGGGCTGGCCGCACCTATTCTACATCTTCCGCTTGCTATCTACATCATTTTGTGCTATAATGATGTAGATAAAATGGCAATGAGGTAGATAAACGTGAAAGACTATGATTACACAACGGTTCCAAAGAACCTGCTCACGCCCGATGTTGTTGGGATGCTTACAAACATCCATGAACACAGGGGTAAGCAGGAACTCTTTGTTGCGGCGCATTCGGACGCCCTCATCACGCTGGTGGAAATCGCGAAGGTGCAAAGCACCGGCGCTTCCAACCGCATAGAGGGGATCAACACCACGGATAAGCGACTGGAAGAACTGGTGCGCGATAAATCCGCGCCCCGCAACCGCACCGAGCAGGAAATTGCGGGCTATCGCGATGTGCTGGCGACTATCCACGAAAGCTATGATTATATTCAGCCGCGCCCAAATATCCTTTTGCAGTTGCATAAGCAGCTCTATTCGTTTGCGAAAAGTGCCGTCGGCGGTTCCTATAAGAATGCGGATAACTACATAGCAGAAACCGATGCACAAGGGAACCAAACGATGCGCTTCCGGCCTGTTCCGGCGTATTTGACCGCTACGGCAATGGATTCGCTTTGCAGTCAGTTTATACTTGCCCTTGAAAAGGACATACACGACCCACTTTTGTTGATCCCCATGTTTATTTTGGATTTTCTGTGTATTCACCCCTTCAACGACGGGAACGGGCGCATGAGCCGCTTGCTGACCTTGCTTTTACTCTACCGCGCAGGGTATATCGTCGGCAAATATGTGAGCCTGGAAAAGCTGATTGAGAGCAGCAAGGATACCTATTACGAGGCTTTGCGGGCCAGCTCCGCTGATTGGCACGAAAACGGCAATGATTATCTCCCCTTCGTCCGCTATACGCTGGGCGTTCTGCAAAAAGCCTACAGTGCATTTGAAGAAAGGGTGGAATTTACCAGCCAAAAGGGTGTAACCAAAGCGGATCGCGTCAAGGTGGTCATTGACCGCAAGCTGGGGAAAATCACCAAGAAAGAGATCATGGAAACTTGCCCCGATATTAGCAAGCTCACCATTGAGCGCACCCTGGCCGCCCTCCTTGGCGAGGGGTATCTGGTCAAAATCGGCGGAGGCCGGGCGACGGCCTATGGCAAAACAGATAAACGGGTGTAGCGCCCCTCACACCCGCACATAATCCTGCATCACCGCTTGCAAGCCCTGTACTGCCAGCGCTTGCCGGACTTCCGCCACGCTGCGCGGGTCGGCCAGGGTGAACTGCGGGTCGCCCTTGGCTTCTTCGCTGTGGCCGCCCACGCCCACGCTCACCCCGGCGGAAACCTTGGTGGCGACCAACCCGGCGGCACGATCCCGGAACCCGGCGCGTTCCCGCGTGGAAACCGTGATGCCCGCAAAGGGCAAAAACAGCCGGTAGGCAAGCATGACCTGCAACAGCCTTGCTTCGTCAACCGCCTGTGGCGGGGCTGGCTGCGCCGCGCTTTCGTTTGCGCCTTCAGGTGAAATGGGGCGTATGCGCGGGAAGCTGAACGCAATTTCAGCATATGGAAATTCCCTTTGCAGGCGCCAGGCGTGCATCCCGGCGGCGAAAGCGTCGTGCCGGAACTCGCCCAGCCCCAGCAGGGAACCGAAAGCCACGCCGCGCATCCCGCCGCGCAGCGCACGTTCCTGCGCGTTGAAGCGGTAGGGGTAACTGCGCTTTGCGCCCAGGGGATGCACCCGGTCATAGAGCGCCGTGTCGTATGTTTCCTGGTATACGCTGACGTAATCCGCGCCGCATTCGTGCAGGGCGCGGTATTCTTCTGTGTTGAGCGGATAGATTTCGACGCCGATCACGCCGAAGTATTCCCGCAGCAATTCGATGGCTTCCCCGATGTATTCCACGCCGGAGGCGCTGCGGCATTCGCCGGTGAGCAGCAGGATTTCACGCAGACCGGTGGCGGCGATGGTTTCGGCTTCCCGCCGGATGTCATCCGCACTGAGCTTGCCCCGGCGGATTTTATGGTTGCAGCTGAACCCGCAATAGGTGCAGTGGTTCTCGCAGTAATTCGCGATATAGAGCGGCGTAAACAGATGGATGCTGTTGCCGAACCAGCGCCGGGTTTCCGGCAAAGCGGCTTGCGCCAGCTCTTCAAGCAGCGGCGCGGCGGCGGGGGAAAGCAGCGCGGCAAAATCCGCCGGGGTTTTGGATGGCTGCGCCAGCGCACGGCGCACATCGGCCGGGGTATACGCTTCCGGCGCAAACGCCGCCGTTTCGCCCAGCACCTGCGCCATGATGCCGCTCGGGATTTCCTCCATCCCGGGCTGGTATTCCATGGGGTCATAGGGGAATTGTTTCATGATGTGCCTTTCATAGATTGCGCAATGAATAAAATAATGTTTTTATTGTATGTTCGCTTGGGGGTAATACAATTCCTGATCTAAAGCCCAACCGCGCTGCGCTCCGCGCCACCACCCCGGCGCTTCGCGCCACCCCTCCCACGGAGGGGAATTGTCACACGAACCCAACGGCTACG
>JAITNG010000045.1 GCA_031290595.1 Oscillospiraceae bacterium | reverse complement strand
ATCCTGCCCTATGCCCTGGCCTTTGCCGCCGGGGCGATGGTCTTTGTGGTGGTGGAAGAGCTGATCCCCGAAGCCCACGGCGAAGGGGAAAGCCACACCCACGCCCCTACCCTGGGCGCAATGCTGGGCTTCGCCTGCATGATGCTGCTGGATACGACGCTGGGGTGATGCTTTTCTTCGATAAAGGCACTGTATTGCTGTTTGCTTGAGGCGAACACAAATAACAGCGGGCGGTATGACCACATACCGCCCGCTTGGATTTTTTATTCTACCCCAAAGTCGCCTTCGCGCAGCGCGATGCCGCCGGAGAAGTTGTAGTACGACGACCTTGGCGGGGTGTCGCCCCCGGTGAAGCGAATCATGCCGACGATCAGCACCCGCGTCCCGGCGGGCAGCGGTATGCCCAGGTCACGCACGGAAGCTGCGCGGAGTTCCCCACCTGGCGCTTTGCCGCTGTAGCCTGTGGCGGGCGCGGTTTGCGTCTGTGGCAGGGCGGTGAAGCGGTTGCTGCCGGGCGGTGCGGTGAACAGCTGCACAAACGGCAGACAGGCCGCGCCTTCCTGGCACTTGCAGCCGGAATGCGATGCGACGGTGAGATAAATGCTTTCCAGCACCGCATCAAAGGGGAGCGAAAACGCGGGTTGGCTATCCGCCGCCAGGGTGATGCCGCCGGAAGCATCCAGGGGCTGCACGGGCGGAATCCCCGCAAAGGTGATCAGCAGGGCGTTGGCCGGGTTCCCTGCGGCGTCGTTGCTGATGGCGGGCGCAGTCTGCGTGCCGAAGGGGATGACGACCTTCGCCCCGCCGCCTGTTGCGGGCGTTGCGAGGGGCGCGGGGGCAGGTGCTGTTATGGGCGTTGCCGCTGTGGCGGTGGCCGTGCCGCTGCCGCAGGTGCCGAGCGTGAACTCCTGAATGCTTTGCCCGCCGGGCGGGGCGATGGTTGCGATGATCTGGTTGGTGACGCCATCGACGATCACGTCGCTGCCGTTGCTGGTGGTGGCATAGAGCAGGTTATCCTTAGCGCTGACGGCTGTGTTGACGAGGATTGCCCCGGCAATGGTACCCACCTGCGCCAGCGTAGCGCCATCATAAACAGCGGTTTCGGTTGCGGGGTAAAGGTTGTTGTAAACAAGATCCAGCGCCGTATTCACCCCGAGCGAGCCGCTGTAGGCTGCAGCGGTGCCCAGCGTAATGAGGTTCAGCTGTGCGCCGGTATGCAAATCGAAACTCGCCAAAAACTTCTGGGTGCTGGGGGTGAGCCTTCCGTATTCATAAAGGCGGCCATGGCAGGCGTCCAGCCCAAGGCTATAGACAAACGCAGTGCCGGAAGGAACCGGGAAACTGCCCGTGACGGCATTGGTGTTCCCGCTGATCACCGCGATGTGATTGGCGCTGTCGATCACATAAATGGTGTTGGTGCAGGTATCCACATACGGGCGGTCGTAGTGAGCTAAAACAGGGATTGTGGTGATATACGCGGGCGGAGCATCGCTGAAAATCGCGATACCGGCAGCGGTTTGCACATAGACCTTGCCGTTGACGGGGTTGTTGGCCACCACTTGGTATGATTCTGCGTCGCTAAAATGCGCAATGGATGCGCCCGTGTGAATATCCAGGAAATCCAGCCCGTCGATTCCCCTGCCAACAGCCAGCACGCCGTGAATCGGATCCGCCGCAATGCTGCTGGCGCTGTTGAGCGGGATGGACTGCACAACCTGCTGCGTAGCCGGATTCACAGCAAAAACAGTCCCGGGGGTGGAACCGTACATGCTCTCCGAGGAAACGTAATATGCGTAGGGCGACGCGTTGCAGTTGTAGGCGGCGGAGCCGGTGGGACCTGTTGCCCCTGTAGCCCCGGTTTCGCACCCGCCTGTGTCGGCGCAGGTCATCACTGTGACGCCGGAAGCCTCTGTACCCTTCGTTTGCGCCGTGCCGAGCGGTTCGTTCGTTGCGCCGTCGATCACCAGGGCGGAACCGTCGCTTAGCGCCGCATAAACCAGATTGTTTTGCACATCCGTCGTGACGTCCTCTGCGTAGACCCCGTTCGGCAGCGGAATCCTGTCCACCACACTGCCGTCGGAGGGGGCGATCACTTCCATTTGACTGGCGCCGTCCAAAACATCTGCAACATTCACAAAGAGCAACTGCGTGTTTGGGTTCACGGCGGAAGCGCCGGGATTGCCGTCAATGGCGATGGAGCCGGTGATTTCAAACGTCTGGTCATCCATAATGGCGATGCGCGCATTGCTGGTTTGCGTCAAATAAATATTGTGGCTGCCCGGGTCAAGGGTGATGCTGTCGGTTCCACCGGCGGTGATCACGCCGGTGATTGCATCGGTACTGCCGTCGATGCTATACAAGGAGCCTTCGCCGTTTTCATCCCCCAGGGCATAGAGTGTGTTGTTGCTTGCGTTGAAGCGGAGCGAACGGGGGTGATCGACCGGGATGCTGCCAAGCACAGCGCTTGTGGCCGGGTCAATCACCTGGATCGCGCTGCCCGCCGGGTTTGCCGCATAGATGAGGTTTTCGTTCGGGTTGAACGCGAGGGAAGTCATGGGGCTGCCCACATCGACCGCAGCGACCTGCTGCTGGGTTTGTGGGTCATACACCGCGATGCTGTCGGCGTCACCGGCAACATAGAGCAGACCGTTGATATTATCCGCCACAATGCTGTTTGCATCGGGGATACTGTTGGCGAATTGCGAAATTACCTCGTGCGTAACGGGATCAATGACGCTGATGATCCCGGCGTTGCGGTCAAGCACATAGGCATAGTTTGGTTCGCTGCAACCGCAGGAACAAAAGCAAACGCCTGTTGCGCCCGTTGCGCCTGTATAGCCACCTGTTTATGCGCAACAGCTGCCGCCGCCAGCTTTTTGTGCTTTTTCCGATAGTCAATCCAAGATATTCACCTTCAACCACCGCAAGATATTGTAATAGCCAAGTGAAAACTGTCACTCCTTATGCATTTGCTTCAAACGCAGTGCAGCCCTGTGCGCGGAATTGCGCAATCATGGCGTGCAGCCGCTGCTCGCTTACTTGATAATGTGACGCAAGGCAGCCTATGCATTTCAGGCGCTTCCCATCCCGGTTGATCAGTTTTTTGCTCAGGCCGATTTCGTCGCGGCTGAGTTCAGCGCCGCATTCACAACACTTGCTCAAATTTTGACTACCTTTCCTCTCATGAGTGAAAAGCCGTGCGGGTCTAACTTTTGCAGAATTCTGTCGTTCGCGGGTCGTATCTCTTCCCCGGTCAGAATATTCCGCAGCTCAGGTTGAACGCGAACAGAAGCACTTCGCCGTTCGCCAGGTGCTTCAGCCCTCGGTATATATAGGCGATTTCCGATTGCCGATCCACCATGTAAGGCGGGCGGCCTTCCTCATCCTGGTTGAGCGCAAGCAACGCCGGATTTTTCAGCAGCGCAAGCATATCGTCGTCAATGCTGCGGATGTCGCAACCGATTATCAGCGGGCTTTGCATCACACACCACAGGGCAAAGTGGAGCTTATAATCCTGCGCCGTCATTTTGGGTTTGTCTACGGAGGAAATCCATTGATCCGCGCCGCGCTGGTACATGCCAACAACGAGCATATCCATGTCGTTATAGCAGCCCGGCGCGGAGTAGACCAGCTTGTGCGCCTGGCTTTTGGCGATGTCGGTGATGGAAACGTAGTTATCGTTGATGTCGCCGGTGGTGCGGTACATGTGCGCGCCGGTGGAACGCACCCAGGTTTCGGTTTCCTGCGCGCCCCCGTTACAGGCGGAATACAGGATTTCGCGCCCCGTCGCTTTCAAAGCAAGCCCCATGCGCTGGTAGAGCAACACGCCGTTGGCTGTGCTTGGCACGTTGCAGAAGTCATATTTCAGGAAGTCCACACCCCAATCCGCAAAGGTTTGCGCATCGAGGTATTCCCGCCCAAAGCTGGAGGGGTAGCCCCCACAGGTGAGCGCCCCTGCGCAGGAGTACATCCCGAACTTTAGCCCCCGCTTGTGTATCTCATCCGAAAGCCATTGTATACCGCGGGGGAATTTCACAGGGTCGGCCACAATGCGGCCGGTTTCGCTATCCCGCTCGCTCAGGCTCCAAGCGTCATCAATGACAACATACTGGTAGCCCACATCCCGCAGACCCGTTTCCACCATAGCAATGGCGGTTTCCAGCACGACGCTCTCATTGATTTCGGTAGTAAAACTGTTCCAGGTATTCCACCCCATGGGCGGTGTTTTGGATAGCATAAAGTTCTCCTTTGGGTTGTTTTTGTTTGTTTTCACGGAGAAGATGGAGTAGTCGCATAGTTTATCAACAATGCTTCCATCATCGAATTGCGGTTTTCCTCATGTCCACCGACAAAGTAAAAATGCTCCTGCGTGATTTTTTGATACATTCCCCATATCGTATTGATATAGGGGTTTTGGCGGTATTGATTGAAATCCCATGTCGAAAGCATAAACCTTGCGCCACTTGACAAGAGCGCAGTTTTTAACTGTTCTTCTTGTTCTTCATTCCAACTGTCATAATAATCAACGTGACGTCCGATATATGGTGGGTCACAGTAGATAAATGAATTCTCATCTGCAAGTGCAATAGTATCTTCAAATGATTGGCAAACAAACTGCCAATCATTGCACCCCAACATCTGCTCAAAATGGGCAACCTGATTGACAATTTTTGTTACATACGCTTTTGCAAATCGTTCTGATTTATGACCATAAGGAACATTATAGCCCTTGCCTTTATTAAACCTAATCATTCCATTAAAGCAAGAACGATTCAGAAAAAGGAAATCCAACGGATTATGTTCTTTGTTAAACCGTTCTCTAATAAAATAGTAATGTTCCTCCTTTTTTTCGGATAACAAAGACCCTTGTTCAACAAGATACGCACGAACAAGCGCGGAAGTAATTGAACCGTTTTTCAGTTGATCATAAAAATTTATAATATGCGGGTTTAAGTCTGCAAATATAGCCTTATGTGGGGCTATGTTAAGCCCCACAACCGCAGAACCCATAAAAGGCTCAATCCACGTTATACTATCGTCTACATTAACCGTCGCTTTTATAAGCGGAACAAGTTTTGTTTTAATCCCTTGTGTTTTGAATGGCGGTACATATATTTTTTCGCTCATAGCCTTATACCTCACTTGCTGGAGCATTTGTATTCTTAATATCGGTTGACAAGCCGCGATATGCTATGTATTCATCAAATGAAGTCATAGACTTGCGCTTGCCGTCTTTTGTTTCAATCTGTATCTTACCAAAGTTAGCCCAATAATCGTCAAAGATTTCTTCACCGGCTTTTGCAAAAACACCATTACCCGTCATAATGTCGGAAACTCTTTTTATGCTCCCGATATTAGCCGTGTTACCACTCCCGCCCTTGTCACTTGCGATTTTCCATTTTTCCGTTGCAAAAAAGGTGAATCCATTAATAACTGACGGGATTTCCGGCAATTCCTCAACGGAATATTTGTGCGTTTCAAATTCAGCCGTCAATATTGCACGAGAATAAATGATCCCAAGGCAAAAGTGACCACTATATCTGTTATATGGGTACTGAATATTTTTTGAACTTTCGCGGTTAATAAAATATTTCCCGTGAGAGCCAAGCGTAAACCCATTGCAAAATCCGATGCGTTTTTCGTCAACATAGGTGGTTTTCAAGTCCACAGCGAATTTTATCTCGCTATTTTCCTTGTATACAAAAGTCAGATCGGGATACCAATTTTGGAATGTTGCCAACTCTAACGAATACCCTGCCTGACGGGCAAAGTCGAGGAAGTGCGGGAACAGGTGCAATTCAAGGATTTTTGACACCACTTTTGTGTCCGACGAAATCGTGTAAATGTTTTTGAATACATCTATAAAACCCTTAATCGTCCAATTGCCATTAAGCGTTATATGTCTTTCAAGAGTTAGCGCAAACTCTGAAAGGGCACGTTGAAATTGCGCCTTCTCTGCACTGTATTTATCTGAAAGTTTTTCAATGTGATGATCCACTAAGCGTAGCCCCCTTTTTCGCTAATCAATTGCATTTTTATTCTACCACAAGATCAAACAAAAAGCAAGTGCCTTTTTGAATTCCCCCCTCACCCGCGCTTGCGCAACCGCGCAAGCAGCCGGTTCCAGGCGGAGGGGCTTTCGATGTTCTTTGCTTCGCCGGTTTCTGTTCCTGTTACGCCGAAGGCCGCCAGCGGCAGCAGCCCCGCTGCGGTTTCTTGCCCTAAGATGTTGAAATGGCAGCCATCCTTGGTGTACTTGGGATCCAGGCGGTAGGGGTCATCCGGGCTGTTCATGCCGGAAAGATCGACCGTTACGCCGTTGGCGGCGTTATATATATCGTAATACGTGTTGAGGGCGGTGATTTTTTCCTGCAACTCTTCCGTCCATTCCAAATCGTCGTTGCCCGTCCCCCAAAGATCGCGCACGTAGCCCTTTGTGCCTGTGTAGGGGGCGAAAACAACGGCAATCCCCGCCGCTTCGCTCGCCGCCGCGAGTTGCCGGTTGCCGTCAATCACCTGCGCCGCCGCAACCTGCTGCGCCATCCCCTGCAAGCTCTTCAGGTACGGATGCGCAAGATCGTTCAGGCCAATTTTGATGGAAACATACCGTGCGCCCGGGAGCTCCAGAACATCACGCGCAAAGCGATCCAACGCGGCGTCGCCGAATATGCTGGCGGTGCGCGTTTTTTCGGAAAGCGAGAGCAGCCGGTTTGCCGTGATGCCCATGTTGATCACGCTGACGTTTTCCACCCCCGTGTTGCGGATGCGCCGGGCGAAAATATCCGGCAAATGGCACATGGTGATGGAATCGCCGAACAGGACAATCGCATAGCCATCCGAATAGACATCAACGCCAACCAAAAACGGACAAAGCTGCAATGCATTATCCAAAAACATGGGGATGGGCAGGCGCGGCTTGGCGGCCGTTGTGTGTTTGCCCGTCATCGCATAGGTGTATCCGCCAAAAAGGCTGACGGTGTTCAGTCGCGTCCTGCGGGGGACGTAATAGCTCACCGATAGTTCTTCGCCGGCCTTCACGGCCATGGCAACGGGGTCGGAATTGCGCGTTTCGCCATTGCCCAGCGTGACGCCGGGCGTGCCGCCAAAGGTGACGGGGGTGGATGTGCCGGGGACAATATCAGCGCTGCCGGGGACGGATATTGCGATGGAAACCTCCCCCAGGGTCAGCGGCTTGTTGCCGTATTGGTTGGAAAAGCGGATGCGCAGCAGGTCGCCGGTCAGGCCGTTTGTGATGCGCACCCGGAAGGTGGAAAAGGCGCAGCCCACCGAAACCGGCGGAAGCCTTTCAAACAAATCAAGGTCAACCATGGAAGCGGACGCCCCCCAGGAGGCAACCCAATGGATCAAATTGAATACCTAATCTTTCTAAAACGTAGATTTTTGTAGGATGAAATCTACCCGCCCAAAATGCCGCCCACAATCCAATTTTCAAGGGCAGTCCCACTGCCGGTGCGCACGATCACCAAATCCTGGCCGGGGAAAATATCAATCAGCTGCCCGGTAATGCCATAGGCCTCATAGGCGCCCACAAAGGGAACCAACGGCGTGTTCCAGAACAGGTGGCCATAGGCGAAGGGCAGCTTGGAATCCGGCCCGCTCTGCGCCACCCAGTCGGCGGGAACCAACTGTTGCTCCTCCCAGCGGCCATAGTTCAGGTAAAGGTAGCCGAACTTCGCCATATCACGCGGGGTCATAAACAGACCTCCGGCTCCGTGGACTGTTCCGTCCACATCGGTGAGCCAGCTATAATTTGTGATGCCCATGGGGGCGAACAGCTTTTCTTCCGCATATTCCAGCAAGGGCTTGCCCACGGCGTGCGCCACCAAGCCGGCAAGTATATCTGTGCTGATGGGGGAATAGTTCCAATACGCGCCGGGGTCGCCCACCAAGGACGCGCATTCAAAGTAAAACTTGGTGGTATCGGCCTCGAAGCGTGCTATAATTTCATCTGCACGTTCCTCAAGATCCGACCGAGCAAACAGGTCTGTCAGTTCGTCGGGGTCAATGATCCCCGTAAAGCCGGAGGTCATGGTCAGCAGCTGCGCGATGGTGATCTGCTCCTTGCGTTCCTTGTCAATCAGGATGTCCAGATCGGGGAAGTAATCCACCACTTTATCCTCAATGCTGTTGATGTAACCTTCCGCAATGGCGATGCCCAC
>JAITNG010000112.1 GCA_031290595.1 Oscillospiraceae bacterium | reverse complement strand
ACTGTAATGATCCGTAGTATCGCTTCCACCATAGTTGTTCTTGAATATCCACGTGAATGAGTTGATCGTCCACACGGCGAAAAGTTCCACCGTAGCGCCGTTCACTGTGGTCAGGTTTTTGACGCTTTCGCTGTTGGTGTAAACAGCCCCTCCTGTTGCCGATTCCGCCCAACCCCCAAAGGTGTAGCCATCTCTTGCAAAGCCGTTGGTCGTCAAGTTCTTGTCAACATCATAGGTGTGGCTCGAATTCCCTGTTGCACCGCTGGTTGCGTTGTTGCCGTTATACGTCACCGTGTAGGGGATGGGCGTCCACTTGGCGTAGACCGTATTGCCATATGCGGGCATCTTTGCTGGCACCGTGACCAGAGTCGTGCAAGCAGCTTCCGCATACCATGCGCCGAAGGTGTAGCCTGTGCGCGAGGGGTTCGTAACACTCAATGCGGTGTCATAATTTTGGGTTTTGACGCTATTATTCGTATTATCGGTGGAAGTGTAGTTGTTCTTGAACGTCCATGTGTATGAGTTGACCGTCCACACCGCCGTCAACTCCACCGTACCCGGCACGTTGCTCAGGTCATTCTTCACAGTTGTCGCGCTTGCCGCAATGCTGCTTACGCCGTTTGTTGCGTTGGCTACAGTCCAACCGCCAAACGTATACCCGGTGCGGGTGGGCGCTGTGGGCAGTGCGGTTGTTGCCGTGGTGTTGTATGTGATGCCGCTCGTCTTAGCAATTGTCGCGGGCGTGCCGCCGTTGGTGTTGTAGGAGATGTAGTAGATCGGGTAGTAGTAGAAATTCCAGGTATAACTTGTGGCAGTTGCCGGGTTGACCACTGAACTTTCCGTCGGCGTGTTGACCTGCACGTTCGCTGGCGTTTTGTGGTAAGAATACACATAGTTGGTGCTGTTGACGGTGGCTCCCGCACCATTGGTGCCACTGGTACACCAGACGCTGCCGGTCACGGCTTCGCCATAGTTATATACCTTTGTTTCTGTCGCAACTGTTGCGCCGGTGGCTAAATTGATGTGGTTGTTGGTTGCCGTACCTGTGGATTTTGCTGTCAGCGCCGGCACCGCCACCACCGCATCCACGGTGGTCTGGGTTGCGTTCGGCGTGCCGAGTGCAGTCACAGCGGCCTTGAGCTTGCTGTTGAAGTCACTCGCGTTCGATGCATTTTCGTCCGGCACACGTTTTGTGGTTTCCCGGGTGTTTACGTTGGTTTTGAGCGTAGACTTGTTTACTTTGTCAACATAAACGCATACGAACGTTCTGTTGTTGTTGCCGTGGCTGTTCATGTTGTTGTTTTCCAGGCACCAGTGGGCATCTGTGCCAGACGTACCGCGAGATTCCGTGTAACCATCGTAGCGTATAATGGCTTGGCCTGAACTATTAGCGCCCAAATTAAAGCTGGCGACACTACTATAAAACACACCTTCCGATTGCGCACTGCCATGGTCGTAATACCCCAGGCTGGTTCCTGCAAAAGCCGTGCCTGAACTGATCCAAGCCTCCCTTTTGCTCTGCTGGGAGTTCTCATCATCTGTTTTGATTAGGGCAAATTTGTAACCGGGAACATTCACTATATCCGCAAAGCGAGAGGTATCCACTGTGATACGGCTGTCAGAGTGGTCGTAAGTCCAATAATCACAGTTGTTTCCTATATCACTATAGCGAATGGTATTGCCGGATGCCAGGGCAGCGCCGGTTATCGCCTGGTTATTCCAAGAACTGGTTCCGCTATATAGATTGCTGATTAGCGTGGCGTTTGGGCCGTAGGCACCGCCGGTCCATGCCGTATCCAAGCCCATGACCACTAAGCCGCTCTGGTTGTAAATGGTCTTAGCACTGCCAGCATGATACCCTGAAGCTTTTTGCGTGACGCCAATCACTTTTATGGAGGGAGCATATGCAACTGTATAGGTATAACTGTGGTATTCTGTGGTATCACCGGCATATTTATAGGTTGCTTTCCAAGTGATGACCTGCGGGGAACCATAGGTGATGGAACCAAAATTGTTTGTGATACTGTAGCTTGCGCTTGTGCTACTCGCAAACGCAGTCGCACTAGCGCCGAGGAACCCTTCAACTTTGTACTCGCTGGTGGCCTTGTCACTCGTGAATGCAACCGAACCAGTGGATTGACTCCCGGTGCTGCCCAACGATCCGAAGGCCAAAATGGTTCCAGTGTTGTTGCCATACATCCAGACGGTTTCCGGCGCAGTGAATGTGATTTGCGCTGCTTCCACCACCGCCAGGCTTGCCCCAACCTCAATCCCGCCGAGCAGCGCCATGCCGGGCAGCACCATGGCCAGCGCCAGCAATACCGACAGCATCCGCCGTAATATTTTCGGTTTAGCGGGGGGGTGGGCTAGTTTTTTCTGTAGCATGATTACTCCATCCTTTCTTCCTTCAAAAAGATACAAATCAAATTTCGGCATACACTCCTCCAAATTCATGTACACCTTTACAAATATTATATTACTACTTTCCACCTTGAATTGTCAAGCGTTACGCCACGTTTTGGCAATATGTACATAATCTTTGGCATATCTCACAAACCATTATTCCCATATGGAACCATCCGCCCGCAAAAAGCCTGTTCTGGCGATGTTCCAGCGGGGCGGCTCCCCTGCCCCGGCAAAAACAGCCGCGCAAAGCAGCGCGGGGTTGAGGTTTTGCTCGGTGCCGCAAACGGCAGTGCAGCGCAGCAGCACGCCGGGCGCAGCGCATTCCAGCCGCCAATCCAGCAGCAGCGCCGCCACATCAACCTCTTTTTCCACTTTTCGATGGCCTTGTTTGCCCATGCGCGTGGCCTTTAGGTTGCCCGCAGCCAGCAGGGTTTCCGCTTGCGCCGCCCAGGTTGCGGCCTCCCCCGCCCCGGCAAAGTCAAAAGTGATCGCATAACCGGCCGCCGTGATCTCGCCCGGCTCCCCCCAGGCAGCCGTGGCCTCCAGCACATGTAAACCCTCCGGCAGGGCGGCGTTCAGCCCGGCGCACAGCGCATCAAAGGGCATGGGCTGTTCCAGCCGGAGCAGCAGCGGCTCGCGCAAGCCCTCCTGCCCCAACGGCAGCGGCCGCGGAAAGTTGAGGTAAGGGTGCGGGTGAAACCCCTCGGTGTACCACAGCGGAACCCCCGCCCGGCGCACGGTGCGGCTCAGGCAGCGCATCAAATCCAGGTGCGAAATATATTTGGCGCGCCCGCGCTTTTCAAACCAAATGCAGATTGTTTGCATGTGCGGCTCCTTATTCATCCAACTTCAGCACGGCCATAAAGGCTTCCTGCGGCACTTCGACGGAGCCGAACTGGCGCATCCGCCGCTTGCCTTCCTTCTGCTTTTCGAGCAGCTTCTTTTTGCGCGTGATGTCGCCGCCGTAGCACTTGGCCAGCACATCCTTGCGCATGGCCTTGACGGTTTCGCGCGCGATCACCTTTGCCCCCACCGCCACCTGCACCGGGATTTCAAACATCTGGCGCGGAATATGCTCCTTGAGCTTTTCAGCGATCTTACGCGCCCTGGCCTGCGCTTTTTCGGCATGGATGATGAAGGAAAGCGCATCCACCACTTCGCCGTTGAGCATCACATCCAGCTTTTGCAGGTTGGATTTGCGGTATTCTAAGTATTCATAATCGAAGGAAGCATAGCCGCGTGTGCGGGATTTTAAGCTATCAAAAAAGTCATAAATGATCTCATTGAGCGGCATTTCGTAATGAATATCCACCCGGTCGGCGGAAACATAGCTCATATCCTTGAACACCCCGCGCCTGTCCTGGCAAAGCTCCATGATGGTGCCGACGTATTCGGTGGGGGCATAGACGTGCGCCGAAGTGAAGGGTTCTTCGCTGGCGACGATTTTGCCCGGGTCGGGGTAATGGGTGGGGTTGTCGATTTCGATAACCGTGCCGTCGTTGAGCTGAAAATGATAGATGACGCTGGGGACGGTCGTCACCAGGTCAAGGTCGTATTCCCGCTCCAGGCGCTCCTGCACGATTTCCAGGTGCAGCAGCCCCAAAAAGCCGCAGCGGAAGCCGAAGCCCAGCGCCCCGGAGGTTTCCGGCTCAAAGGAGAGCGCGGCGTCGTTGAGCTGGAGTTTTTCCAGGCTCTCGCGCAGCGCCTCGTAATCGGCGCCGTCAGCGGGGTAAACGCCGCAGAACACCATCGGCAGCGCGGGGCGGTAGCCCGGCAGCGCCTCGGTGGCCATGTGTTCCAGCTTGCTGACCGTGTCGCCCACCCGCGCATCCTTCACCGTTTTGATGGAAGCGGCGATGTAGCCCACCTCCCCGGCGTTGAGCGTTTCCGTCGCTTCCATGGAAGTCGCGCGCAGCCGCCCCACCTCCACCACGCCGAATTCCGCGCCGGTGGCCATCATGCGCATGGTTTCGCCCGCACGGATGCTGCCTTCCTTCACCCGGACGTAGACGATCACGCCTTTATAGCTATCATAAACGGAATCGAAAATCAAAGCGCGCAGGGGCAGGGAATCATCCGCAACCGGCGGGGGGATGTCTTCCACAATGCGTTCCAGCACCTGTTCAACATTCAGGCCGGTTTTGGCGCTGACACGCGGCGCTCTGGAACAATCCAGCCCGATGACCTCTTCCACCTGCGCGGCGACGCGCTCCGGCTCGGCGGCTGGCAGGTCGATTTTGTTGATCACCGGCACCAGCTCCAGGTTGTGGTCCAGCGCAAGGTAGGTGTTGGCCAGGGTCTGCGCCTCAATCCCCTGGGATGCATCAACCACCAGCAGCGCCCCCTCGCAAGCGGCAAGGGAGCGGCTGACTTCGTAGTTAAAATCCACGTGGCCGGGGGTATCAATCAGGTTCAGCTCATAGATTTCGCCGTCGGCCGCCGTGTAATTGAGCGTCACGGCATGGGCTTTGATGGTGATCCCCCGCTCGCGTTCCAGATCCATGTTATCCAGCAGCTGCGCGGTCATGTCGCGCAAAGCGACGGCCTGCGTCAGTTCCAGCAGCCGGTCAGCCAAAGTGGATTTGCCGTGGTCAATATGCGCGATGATCGAAAAATTGCGGATGTGATCCTTTGGAAAGGACATGTTGTGCGCTCACCTCGTTTTTTATTTATGCATTTTCTATTTCACTTGCAATGGCGCGTTGATCTGCGGTGCAGGTGTAGGCGGCTTCCGGTATGTAGCGCTTGTAATCTTCATCCAGATCAAAATTATCGTAGACATTGAAGTATTCGATACCGGGAATGTTGCGTGTGCTATCCGGGATGTGCCGCAGCTGGCAGCCGAAAAGATCAACCACACGCAGCCTTTTCAGGTTGCCAAAGTCGCCGGGTAAGCTCTGGATGTTGGTGTAGCTGAGGTCAAGATATTGCAGCTTTGTGAGTTTGCCAAGGCTATCCGGCACGGCTTCCAGCCGCAGCTTTACGCTTTCCTCCCGCACAATATCCGTGTTGGCCGAATGCACGTCCAGGTACACCAGATTTTCCAGCGCACCGATGGAAGCCGGGAGCGCCGTGACGTTGGTTAAGCGCAAATCCAGGAATTTGAGCGTTTTGATTTGCCCGATGTTCGCGGGCAGAGCCTGTAGGCTCGAATGCCCCATGTTGAGCGATTTCAAACGTTTCAGGTTGCAGATGCTATCCGGCAGGGCTTCGACTTCCGTGATGCGCAGCGATAGCGTTTCCAGGCCGTCCAGTTCGCCGATGGTTTCCGGCAGTGCGGTGATTGAACTGTGATCCAGGATAAGCGTTTTGAGCTTTTTCAGCTTGCCAATTTCCGGCGGCAGACTTTCGATGTTGGAAATCGCGCAGTTGATATACTCCAGCTCCGTCAGCTCCCCGATTTCCGGCGGAAAGGTTTTGATGGCATACTGCTTCATCAAGTTGATTTCTTTCAGTTGCTTGCAGTTCTGGATTTCAGCCGGGAGCGCCGCAATGCTGTTCTTGCAAATATCCAGCGTTGTGATGCCCGTAAGATAGCCGACGCCCTCCAGGCTGATCGATATTTCATGGCCACTTTCAAACCCGTCCTCCAGTTGCGGCCCCAGCTCCAGCGCCCCTGTGTACGACCCAAGTTCTGCAAAAGTCGTCGTTTCCGTGGGCTGTTTGGCGAAGAACCCGGCCACGATTTCTGCCAAATAGGGGTTGGGGAAGAGGTTGCAAAACGCCATCGGGTCTGCTGCGGTGTATACCGGGAAGGGGTCTTCTTCGTAGGCCGCACTGCTTTCGGTTGTGCCGGTGGCGGCTGTTGTGCCGTTTGCCGTCGTCGGCTTGCACGCCGCAAAGGCCAGGCAAAGCGCCGGGAGCAGCAGCAACGCCAACAGGCGCTGAATGGATTTTGATGGCATGGGGGGAACCTCCTTTCAAACTAAAAACCGGGTTTTACGCTTCAATCAAGCCGTGATAGCGCCCGTACCAATAGGGCAACAGAAAAATCGTGCCATAGATTGCGGTGCAGCCGTCGCCGCCGTCGGCTGCAAAGCGTTCGTGGCCAAAGCGGTCAATCGGCGCTTCCGTGTAGGGCAGCGGCACGGTCAACTGCCGCCGCTGCGCGTCATACGCAACATCCGGCCTGTGGCTGTTGTGCACCGGGTAGGTGATCAAATCAAGGGGGAACTGCGCCAGACCCGCACAGGCAAGGTCAACATCGCAGCTGCGCCCCAGGTGTGCGCTTGCGATGAAGTTCCACAGCGGCGTCTGCTCCACGCGCTCATAGCGCCAGTGGTGGCACAAACCATCAAGCAAATAGGCGCGCACGGACGGCCTGGTTTCGTAGCGCAGCAGGGTATCGAACGTGAACATCGCCAGCTTGTCATCGATGTGGCAGTCGTGGCCGTCGTCGATTTTGTGGCGCACCGCATTGAGCAAATAATGGTGGCGCTGCGCAAGCATATCATAAACGGCCAGGTATTTTTCATCGCCGGAAACATGGTGCGCCGTGCGCAGGAACATCAGCATTTCCGCCGCGTTGACCCCGCGTTCCCAGAACCACTTGCTGTCGTGGTTGAGGTCGCTGGGGTTCCAGTTGCCCCAGGTGGTCGGCAAGCCGTCCGCATCGCAAAGGCGGTAGTCGTTTTGGAGCATGTGATCGACAATTGCACATAGCGTATCACGGATCTGCGCCTTTTCGGCAGCGTCCGCGCACAGGTCAAAATAATAGCTTTGCCCAAAGAACTGGCCGACCATTTCGTCGCTCGATGTTTCGCACTTCCACTCGCCCGCGCCGGTTTCGTCGGCAAAGGGAATCCATTCCGCATTGCCGTCGCCATAGCCCCGGGCGCCCGGGCGGCGGATGGCACGCGCCGTGAAGCCGGGGATCCCCGTGACCGCCGTCAGCTTCAGCATGGCACGCAAGGAATTTGCGGCGCACGCACGGGCGGCTTCCCCCTGCGTGACGGCATAGCGCAGCGCCTGGGCGGCGACATAGACGCCCGTCCAAAGGCCGTCGTTATCGGTGTGCCCCACGTGGCCGGAAGCAAGATCGCCGGTCTGCGCCAACCTGCGCGGCGCAACAAAGCCTTCGCGCAAATGATACAGCTCCGTGTTCGCCTGGTAGATCTGCGCCTTTTCTTCCAGCGTCATCCTTTGCACTTCGATTTTGGCGCTGCCCGCCTCGCATTTGGCATATATCGCATTGCCGCGCACCGCGATTTGCAGCACCTTGCCGCCCGGCAGCCAGCGCTCTGCGCCCAAATAGTGCAGCTGTCCGTCCATCAAGAGCAGCAGCGCATCCTGCCCGCCGAAGCAGCGCCAGCCGTTTTCCGCAATGCAGAGCGAATAAACCGGCGACTGCGGCAGGGTATCCATATCCGCAGGGGTGCGCCAAAAATCCGTGCCGTCATAGATGCATACGCCAGCGTCGCCGGCGATCCAGAGCATCCCGCAGCTGTCGTATTGCAGCGCATGGATGCTGTCGCCGGGCAGCGGGCTGGTGCTTTTGCTGATGGTGTGCCACACCGCCCGCTTGCCGAACATATGCCAAAGCCCGCTTTGGGCGGTGCCTGCATAGAGGCCGCCCGCGCCCAGGGCGGTGCAGGTCACATCGCCTTCCACGTGCCGCAGACGTGCGCTGGTGTGCGCATCGGGCGCGGCGGATGCGGCCGGGTCTTCGGGGAATTCCGGCAAAAATGTGCGCACAAACACGGGGTATGTTTTTGGATCTCCGTTCGGCATTCCGGCACGCTCCTTATTTATGCAGCTTATTTATACTGATATGCCCGCACATAATCCACCACAAAATCCGTCAGAGGTTCGGTGTTTGCGCCGACGTCCCCTGCCCAGCCGCCTGTTTCGTGTTCCACGCTGAGGATGAGGAATTCCGGCACCTGCGCCGCGCCGCCAAACGTGCTGCACCCGGCCTTTCTGCCGTCAATGTAATAGGTGTAGCCGTCTTCGTTCCATTCCAGGCCATAGGTATGGAACGAATCGTAGGGCTTGCTCACAAAATAATCGCCCACATGCTTGCTCTGGAGCGCATCGCCGTAGCCGTCAAAATGCACCGCGCAGGAAACCGCGTTGCGCAGCCACCAGTCCTGTTTCACATAGTAGGGGCTTTCAAAAATATCGATTTCCGCGCCGTCCAGCCCTGTGCCGTCCTCGTTGGCCATGCCGTCCGTCAGCAGCCAAAAGGCGCTCCAAAGCCCCTGCCCCTTGGGCAGCTGGCAGCGCACCTCAAAATAACCGTACTGCTGGGCATAGGTCAGGCGCGTGTCGATCCCCGCAGTGTAATACCCCGCCGGGCCGCCGCTGGGGCCTTCTTCCAGGTAAGCGCTGGCGATGTGCAGCGCCCCGTCGCGCACCGTGCACATGCCAATATCCCAATACCCGCCCCGCCGGGGGCCAACATCGCCATTGTGGCCGTTCCAGTTCGCCCGGTTCAGCTCCGTGCCGTCAAACTCGTCGCTCCACACCAGTTCAAACTGACTCAGCTTCACCGGCAAACCAACCGCCGGGCGCGGCACGCTGAAAACAAGCGCCACCGGCAAATAAAGGACGGAAAGCAAAAAACAAAACACCTGCTGAAGAAACGCCAACATAAAGAAATCCTCCCAAAAATTAATAATCAATTGCGCGTGTCTATTTTTAGTATACACAAATTACGGATGCAGCGCAAGTGTTTTCTGCAAATTTTCGAGGGGGCAAAATCTGCTTGGGCATAATTGCTTGCAACGCCGGGTTTTTTGTGTTATAATTTCAGAAAAGAACAGTCACTGACATGATGGGAAACAGAAGGGAGTCCAGACATGAAAATCAAATCCATTCGCCGCGCTTTTTGCGTGGCGCTTGCGGTTGTGTTGCTTTGCGGCACGCTACAGGGCTTTGCAGCAGCGGATGCAAGCGACCATTGCGAACACAACCCGGTCATCCTGATTTCCGGCTTTGGCGCGGTGCGCTTGGTGGATGACGACGGCTACGCTTTTTTGCCCGCCGGGGATGCCGTCACCGGCTTCTTGCAGGATAACAGCGGCGACCTCCTCAAGGGCATTGCAACGGCGGCGGGTCTACCCCTGGGCGGTGACTTGCTCGCTATGCTGGTCAAACTGGTGGAAGACCTCGTTGAACCCCTGGCCATGCACCCGGACGGCACGCCGGTGCACCCGGAAATCCACCCTGTGGTATCCGGCGCAGCCAACACATCCCTTGCGGCGTTCCGCGCCGCCGGGCTGGAATCCGAGATCCCCTATGCAAGCTCCCAATTTTTAGATATGCAGCTGCTGGCTGATCAAATCGGCGCGGATCATGTCTTCAACTTCATGTTTGATTACCGCAAAAGCAGCCTGGATCTGGCCGAAGAATTCCGAACATACGTCGCCGACGTTCTGCGCCTGACCGGGCATGACCGGGTCAACGTGTATGCCATCAGCCAAGGCGCTATGCTGGTGGGCGCGTATTTGTATGCATACGGCGGCGGGCAGATCGGGGATGTGGTTTTCGACACGCCCATGCTCCAGGGCAGCGACCTGATCACCGACTTCATCACCGACCCCCTTCAGCTGAACTTCCCGCTGATTCTGCGCATCGCTTCGGCGATTGCCCACACAGAGCTAAAACTGGAGCGCATCGGCGGCGTCCTCCCGGCGGATACCCTGAACCCCTTCCTTTCAAGCGGCGCGGCGGCGTTGGTTCTGCCCAGGATCATCTATGCCCCGGCGCTTTGGGATTCCCTCCCGGCGCAGCGCCAGGCGGAAAAGCAAGCCCTCTGGCTCAGCGACCCGGCTTGTGCGCCGCTGAAAGCAAAAATTCAGCAGATGCAGGAGGGCTTCCTCACCCATGTGACAGAAACCTTTGAGAAGGCCACAGCCGACGGCGCAACGATTTCCATCGTCGCCTGTGCCGGGCTGCCCCTGGCGACCGGAACGGTGGATAATTCTGACGGCATCGTCAACCTCCGTTATGCTTGCGGCGCCACCAGCGCAGCCCTGGGCGAAACCTTCCCGGCGGACTATGTGCAGCAGCGCGACATCGGGCATTATGCCATTTCCCCGGATCGCACCATTGATCTTTCCACGGGCTACTGGCCGCAGCGCACCTGGATTATCAACCGCCACATCCATGGCCAGGTGGAGTGGAACCCCCGCTCCCTGGCGCTGATCATGAAGCTGCTCACGGACGCGCAGATCCCGGACGCCTGGTCTTCCTGGGAATATCCGCAGTTCATGGAATGCGATTCCCCGACGGCCGAACTCTCCGCCCGGTTTACCTGCACCAACAGCGCTTTCCTCCCGGTCGTTGGCTCCGCCCTTGCAGGGACGTCCCTGGTGATCCAAAACCCTTCGCGTGAAGTCTTTGTCACCGTCCAAAGCGTCCGCTTCACCGGCGGAACCCTGCGTGCAGACAGCCCGCTGCCCTTTGTTTTGGCTCCCGGGCAGTCGGTTTCCCTGGCCATCCAAGGCGATGCGCCCACCAGCGCCGTGTTTGATACCCTGGAAGTTTCCTACCGTCGGCTGCTACGCCTATCGCCGGTGGAAACCCTGCAAATCGGAATAACAATCACGCCGGATTCCCCCGGTGCAGTGCAAGAGGAACCGCCGCGCCGGGAAAGCGCATGCGCTGCATTTTTTCACTACCTTTGGGCGTTGGCGCTGGGGACGTGGCGGCTGATTTCCTGAGCTTGCGCGTCAGTCTATTTTCCCCCTTGCATTCCCGCTCCATCTCTGCTATAATCTTCTTGACAAAAAATTTTAAGGGGGTCTTTTCCATGTTCAAACAAATCAAGCGCATTCTCGCCATCCTGCTCACCGCAACGCTGCTAATGGCAGCAGCGCCCCTAATGATCACAGCAGCAACACAAAGCGGCGCCTGCGGCGACAACGCAAACTGGACATTTGATACCTCCACGGGTATATTAAATATAACTGGAACGGGCGATATTGAGCGTTATGTTGAAAAAGAAATGCCGTGGTATAGTTACAAAGAGTCGATTCAATCGGTTCAAATAGCGGTTGGCATAACTTCCATTGGCAATCTTGCTTTTTTCGAATGCACTAATCTAACCTACATCACCATTCCAAACAGCGTTACTTCTATTGGCAAGTGGGCTCTTTCTGATTGCATCAAGCTAACCTCCGTTACCATTCCAAATAGCGTTACATCCTTTGAAAGTGGAGCTTTTTTGGGTTGCATTAGCCTGACCTCAGTTACCATTCCAAACAGTGTTACTTCCATTGCCGATGATGCATTTGATGGTTGCCCCAACCTGACCATCAAATGTTATAAAGATTCAGCTGCACACAAATATGCTGTTGAGAATAAAATACCGTTTTTGCTGATTGGCAGCGGGGTTGTGGTGCCGCAGCCCACCACCACCATCCCTGCCTTCAGTACGAGTTCCCCGCTTGCTGCTACCTATGCTTTGACGGTGGTCAACGGCACGGGGAGCGGGAATTATGCGCCGGGGGCGACGGTTGCGATCACTGCCCAGTTCCCCCCGGATTCCAGCTTTGATAAGTGGGTCACAACCGAAGAGACGCTGCTTGGGGACATGACTAGCGCAATAACTACCTTCAAAATGCCCGCCAGCGCAGTCACCGTCACAGCAACGTTTAAAGCGGCGGAAGCTAAAGTGAAAATCCCCATCAAATATTATAACGACGATAAAGCGGAAACGATAACGAAGAACGTCGATTTCTGGAACGGCGGCACGTTCCTGACCAGACCCGCCAATGAAGCCTACCCCGGAACCGCCAATTGGAAGAACCTCGCCTGGCTCTCGGCCATGCTCTCAAAGTCCATTCAAAATGGCCCGATTGCGGAAAATTTCACAAGTCTTGGCTTGACAGACACAGTGATCAACACTTCAGATTCGCTTATTATCCCCGGCTATGCGCTGGGCAAAAAAACATTTGAAATTGCCGGGGAAACTTTTGAGCTTTTTGTTGTGGTATACCGCGGCACGACGACGAATTATGACATTCTTACGGATGTATTCAGTATGTTGGACGCATGGGGAGATGCCGCCGGTCAGGAAAAAGAACTCCTGGAAGAATATTATCAAGCGCATTCGACTTTGGATAGAGAGCATTCTTTGTTTTTGATTACCGGCCACAGCCTCGGCGGCGCAATGGCAAACATTGTTGCAAACGATTTAATAGAAGACAATTCAGATTGGAAAGCAAACATCTGGGCATTTACGTTTGGTTGCCCCAATACTGTGATGTTTAAATCAAGCTGTTATAACATCTCAAACTTCATTTCAGTAACCGACTGGGTGCCAATGACATTGCCGCCTGTCGGTATGCATCACGGGCAAAACTACCGCGTGACGACCGACGGCGCTTTCAACGACCCGCACAACTGCACAAAGTATGCGGAATACATTGAAACGATGACAGGAAAAGGCGAAACTTCGTTTACGTTTCAATGGTTGACCGTGCAATGCCCGGTGGATGTGGAGGTTCTTGACGCCAACAACAAAACCGTAGCCAGGATCACGAACAATACCGTTCAAAACACCGGCGAAGGAAGTTTGACGGCAGCAGTCTTTGGGGATGATAAATACATTTGCGTCCCTGATTCTGCGGAATACACGGTCAAGTTGACAGGCACCGATACCGGCACGATGGCGTATTCTGTATGCGCAAAAGATCTCTTGACCGAAGAAATGCAACAGGCAAAATCTTTCAGCGGTGTGGCGCTCACCGCCGGGAAGCAATTCACATCCAAGGTCGGCGGCGAAGCCGTGGCCGAAGTACAGCTTTTTGTGACCGACGGCACAGGCGCAAAAATCGCCGAAGTGCAAACGGACGGCGTGGAAACCAGCCCCGCCGACCCCGCCAAAGGGCATGGCGCATGGTGGCTGTATTTGCTGATATTCGCCGGGGCTGGCCTGGTTCTGCTGGGCGCTATTGTGGTGACCGGCAAACGGCGCAAAAAATCCAAAGGGGCTTTGAATGAAAGAAACTGACGCATTGCAACAGATCAGCACCGCATGTGGCGGCCTTGATTTTTCGGTCGGCACCGATATTTTGAAAACGCCGGTTGCCATCGGCGCCAAAACCGCCTGCAACCGCCTCCTGCTCCAGCCGATGGAGGGCTGTGACGGCACGGCTGACGGCAAGCCCGATGCGCTCACCCTGCGCCGGTACCGGCGGTTTGCCGAAAGCGGCGCGGGCGTGATCTGGCTCGAAGCCACCGCTGTGGATCCCTCCGGCCGCGCCAACCCCCGCCAGCTGCTGCTCAACCGGGGCAACGCCGATGCTTTCAAGGCGTTGGTTGCGGATATACGGGCGCGCTTCTTCCGGGTCAGCGGCACGCAGCCCGTCCTGCTCCTCCAGGCCACCCATTCGGGGCGGCATTCCAAGCCGCTGGGTTCGCCCGCGCCGGTCATCGCCTACGAAAACCCGCATTGGAAGCCCCTGCCCAAGGGCTACCACACCATCACCGACGACGAGCTGAAAGCCCTGGAAGAACGCTACGGCACAGTGGCCGCTTTGGCGGTGGAATGCGGCTTTGACGGCATTGACGTGAAATGCTGCCACGGCTATCTGAACAGCGAATTGCTCTCCGCCCGCACCCGCCCGGGCGCGTATGGCGGTAGCCTGGAAAACCGCTCCCGCTTCTTTTTCAACAGCATCCGGGCGGCAAAGGCGGCGGCGCCGTCGGATTTCATCTTCACCAGCCGTATGAATATATACGACGGCTTCCCCTACCCCGGCGGCTTTGGCGTGAACGCGCAGGACGGCCTGACCCCCGACCTCGCCGAGCCGATGCAGCTCATCGATGTTTTGCACAACCAGCTGCACCTGCCCCTGCTCAACGTCACCCTGGGCAACCCCTACGAAAACCCCCACGTCAACCGCCCCTACCGTGCGGGGAGCTATACTCCCAGCGAAACGCCGCCGGAAGGCGTTGCGCGGATCCTGACCTGCACAGGGCAAGTGCAAAAAGCGTTCCCGCAGTTGAAGGTGGCGCTTTCCGGCGTCAGTTACCTGCAAGAGCTTGCGCCCCGCTACGCCGCCGCCGCCATCACGGCCGGGTATGCCGCGCTCGCGGGCTTTGGCCGTATGGCCTTCGCCTACCCGGGCTTTGCCGCCGACCTGCTTGCTGCCGGCCAAATTGACCGCGCCCAATGCTGCATCACCTGCGGAAAATGCAGCGAGCTGATGCGCATGGGCAGCACGGCGGGCTGCGTCGTGCGCGATTCCGCCGTCTATCTGCCGATTTACAACAAAGCCAGGCAAAATTTGAATCAAACATAAAAAATAGCTGGGAGAATGCATATGCACCAAAAAATCGCGCTGGTGACCGGTTCCGCCCGGGGCATCGGCAACGCAATCGCAGCAAAGCTCGGGGGCGAGGGCTACTTTGTTCTGGTATCCGATCTGCTTGACGACGCCACCCCCGTGCTGGAGGCTTTGCAGGCCAAGGGCGTTGCGTGCGCCTATCTTAAATGTGATATTGCCAGCGAAGCTGACCGCGCCCGCGTCTTTGCGCAAATCGAAGCGGACTACGGGCGGCTGGATCTGCTGGTGAACAACGCCGGGGTCGCCCCCACCGCCCGGCTCGATATTCTTTCCACCACCGCAGAAAGTTTTGACCGGCTGCTGAACATCAACCTGCGGGGGACCTTCTTCATGTGCCAGGCCGCCGCCAACGCCATGCTTGCGGCACAGGGCAAAGCCCTTGCGGATTACACCCCCCGCATCGTCAACATCTCCTCCATGTCGGCCTACACCTCCTCCACCAACCGGGGGGAATACTGCATCAGCAAAGCGGGCGTTTCGATGGTCACGCTGCTGTTCGCCGATAAGCTGGCGGAACACGGCATCCCGGTGTTTGAGGTGCGCCCCGGCATCATTATGACCGATATGACGGCGTCCGTCCAGGAAAAATACGCCAAACTGATTGCGGATGGCGTCACCCCCATCAAACGCTTTGGCCAGCCAGCCGATGTGGCAAACTGCGTGTGGGCGGCGGTCAGCGGATTGCTGGATTTTGCCACCGGACAGGTGCTCAACGCCGACGGCGGCTTTCACATCAGAAGAATATAGAGGGACGCAGGATGGAACAGACAACCATACAAATCGGCGGCAGGGCGCTGCCCTGCTATGCTTTGGAAGCGCTGGTCATCGGCACAGGCTGCGCGGGCTACAACGCGGCGGACTGGCTGGCCGATCTGGGCGTGACCGATATAGCGATCCTCACCGAAGGGATCCACATGGGGACTTCCCGCAACACCGGGAGCGACAAGCAAACCTACTACAAACTTTCCATCGCCTCAGACGGAAGCGACAGCGTGCTGGAAATGGCGCAAACCCTGTTTGCGGGGCAGTGCGTCAACGGCGACGCCGCTTTGATTGAAGCGGCCTGTTCGGTGCAGTCGTTCATGAAGCTGGTCAACCTGGGCGTGGCCTTCCCCACCAACCGCTACGGGGAATTTGTCGGCTACAAAACCGACCACGACCCCCGCCAGCGCGCCACCAGCGCCGGGCCGCTCACCTCAAAATTCATGACCGAAGCGCTGGAAAACGCGGTGCGCAAAAAAGGCATACGCATTTTTGACGGGATGCAGGTCATCGCCGTCCTCACCGACCAGAACCGCGCCCAGGGCGTACTCTGCATCGATCATGCGCATTTGGAGGACGGTCTGCATGGCTTGCGCGTATTCCGTTGCGAAAAGCTGATCGCGGCCACCGGCGGCCCTGCCGGTGTTTATCAAAACAGCGTTTACCCCGCAAGCCAAACCGGCGCGCTGGGGCTTTTGCTGGAAGCGGGCGCACAGGCCGCCAATTTGCAGGAATGGCAGTACGGCCTGGCCTCCACCCGCTTTCGGTGGAATGTTTCGGGTACCTATCAACAGGTGCTGCCCCGCTACATTTCCATGGATCCGCAGGGGAACCAGCGGGAATTTTTGCCCGCCTATTTTGCGCACGCCACCGACGCGCTGAACATGGTCTTCCTCAAGGGCTATCAGTGGCCCTTCGATTTTGCCAAGGTGGGGGGCAGCTCGATTATCGACCTCATCGTGCATCACGAAATCTTCACCAAGGGGAACCGGGTGTTCATGGATTTCAGAACCAACCCCACCGGCCTGGAACGCGGCTTTGCAGCGCTGAACGATGAGGCGTATCACTATCTTGAAAATTCCAACGCCCTGCTTGCGACCCCCTTCCAACGGCTGGAAAAAATGAACGCCGACGCCATCGCCCTCTACCGCGCCCACGGCATTGATTTGGCCGGTGAGCCGCTGGAGGTCAGCGTCTGCGCCCAGCACCACAACGGCGGCGTCGCCGTTGACGCGCATTGGCAGAGCAGCGTTGCGGGTCTTTACGTTTGCGGCGAAGCGGCGGGGACCTTCGGGGTATACCGCCCCGGCGGGAGTGCGCTGAACGCCACCCAGGTCGGCGCAATGCGCTGCGCCCAGCACATCGCCTGGCACACGCCGCGGCAAGCGCCCGGCGCCTTCACCGCCGCCGCCGTCGCGCAGTTGGAAAGCGCCGCAGAGCGGGTGTTCCGCCTTGCGGCACGCAAAACCGGCCAATCCAATATCGTCGCCCGGCGCACCGCCGCCCAGGCCGCCATGAGCGCCTGCGCCTCCCATCTGCGCCACCTGGGGCAGATGCGCCCCCTGCTGGCCGCCTTGCAGGATCAGCTGGCGCACTTCACCGAAGAAACGCAAATCGCCGGGAACCAGGATATTCCCCAGGCGCTGAAAAGCCGGGAACTGTTGATTGCGCAAATCGCCCTGCTATCGGCCATGCTGGAACTGCTGCCCGTGACCGGCAGCCGGGGCGGCGCCGTCGTCGTGGATGATGCCGGTGAACAGGTCAGCGACGCGCTCCCCGATCTCCGCATTCTGCCCCCCAAGGCCGATTGCAGCGGTCAGGTCTTCCGCACCAACTATACCCCGGCAGGGATCACCCACCAATTCGCACCCGTGCGGCCGATTCCCGAAGACGACAACTGGTTTGAAAACGTCTGGAACGACTATAAAACCCGGGTGCGGGCAAATATCTCCTAATCACTGAATAGAAATACGATTCCCCGTCATGTTGGCGAATGCATCCATTGGAATATATACTTCTCCGTTCACAATCTGTGGCGTTTCGCTTATTTTGATTGTTTGCTGCGCATATTCCTCTTCCCCAAACACAACAACCTCCGTCCTGCCGAGAAACAGCATGTAGACTGCCGAATCGGTAAACCAGGACGACACCAGTATTGCGTCACAACCCCGGAAGCGCGAATATGCATCATTGGATGCAAAATAGGAAGCAATCACATCATTGTCATTTAGCAACGCATAATTAAAGTAATGCATTGAACCTGACATGTCAGTTTCAGAAAACGACTCAATGAATGATTTGCTTTCAGCATACAGGACGCCGTCAATCTCTTTGGTGCGCAATTCGGACGAAACATCCACGCCGTTGATCACCACAACCGGGGGGGCGGCGCTCTGCGGTTCCGTCCGGGTTCTGGTTACTGTAGCGGTTGCCGTCGTCGTGGTGTTTTCATTGGTTCCGTACCAATTGTCATAACTGTATTTCGTCCCTTTCGCCGCAGGGAGCATCGCAGAATAGTGATCGCGCCCGTGTACCAGCGTGTTGGTGTTTTCATCCGCCATGTATTTTTTAAGCAAATTCTCATTGAAATTGAACCACTGATAACCACCGCCATCCAGCCATGTCACATCCATGTAATAATAATCGCCGTCCAGTTCCAACAAGTTCCAAGCATGGCCGCTGCTTAACATTCTTGTTGCGGAAATACCCACCAGATTCATGTAATAATGGAACGCTGCGGCATATCCGGCGCAGACCGTGTCGTTCGTCACGATACCCGACCATATGGTTTGCCGCTCATTTATTATCGCACGAACAGCGTCAAGGCTATCCGTTTCCCAGTTCAATGAATGATAGGTATCCACCTCGCAGATGTAATCAGCAATATATTTGACTTTATCAATCGGCGCACTGATCTTATTCGCTGCGGCGACTATGGGTTTTACGCGTTCGGCTATCTGCGCTATCGCTTGATCTATACCGATTTGCGTGATTTCTTCAGACGGAACCAAATGCAACTCAAAGGTACTGCCCGCAGCGATACCCTCCAGGAAGAAAAATTCAGGGAAATCCCGCATTACGGCTTCCAGCGCAGGCAGCATTTCATCGGTGTCTGCTATCCCAAAATCGCATTCCATCTCCAGCTTGCCCTCCTGGACAACAGTGACCGCAATGTCATAGAGCAAACGCTGCTTTTCTGAGAGCGTTTCGCGATAAAACAGTTTGCCTGTCGCTTTGTATTGCACAGGGTAATACGCCGCCTTGATTCGCCCCCACGCGTCATGCATCGGGTCTATCTTTTTTGCCGCTTCTGCGTATGTTTCTTCGGTCGGATTTTCCCGGTACTCCTCCCAGGATGCATCAAAGTATTCTTCTGTGTATTCAACCCAGTCGCCGTCCTCCAAACCGACCCATTGTTCATCCATGCATTCAGCCACAACATCGTTCAAAGCGCTCCAGTCGGTGGCGCTATCCTCTTCTTCTGCGTATTCGACCACTATACCGCCGATGAATTCGCTCCAGGCGCCGACATCGAACGCTTCGCCGGTATCGTTCAGTTGCTCGTCAATACTGACAATGACGGCGTCACCGGCTTCAATCCAGAAGCCGGGTTCGCTCCATTCGGCATACAATTCGCTGCCGACGGAAGCGCTCTGCTGCTTTTCTATATACCCGACCACGGCGGCGCCCAAATTGACCCAGATGCGGGGGCCGCTTACGTGCTGTCGGCTTGCGTTCCCGCTGTTTTCGGTGTGTTTGCGCACCGACTCCGCTATGTTGTATAAATCCGCAAAAGCGTCTTTTACGGCAGCGGATGAATAATCAACGCCGTCAACGAGCGGCGTAAACTCCTCAATTGGCACTGTTTTGATCAACGAACCTGTGAAATCCGCACGGGTTGCCGCCAGTTCGTTGTATTGCGCAATTTCATCCGCACTGAGGGCGCTGTCGTCGCCAAGCGCCAACAGAATGCACAGCCCCGCCACAACAATCAGCCCGGCGGCCACGCAACCCACAATAATGCGCCATTTCCTCTTTGCTGCCTTCTGCATTACGCACAATCCCCCTTCGCCTGTATTTTCTACATTTTAACATAATTTCCCGGAACTGTCAACGTAAATTTTTCTTTTTCGAGCATTTTTTAGCTTCGTCGCAACAACATACAAACCCCGGCGGCTACCGGGCAGTTAGCGCTTCTCTCTACCCTCCATGTCAAAAGCATAAATGCTTCGTCGATCATCCCCCTCGCCCTTGTAAATCAAGGCTATACCTCCATCTAGCGTCGCTTCCAACGTATAAACCTCATTTTCAACATCCACAATGCGAATAAACAGCCAATTTTGATCTTGCGGCATCGGAGGCGGATACGGTTTTGCCTCAACGGTGATCTCTTTGATCTCCGCAATGCCCCGTGTGTAAAGGCGTTTCGCCGCTATCTCGGCATCCCCTTCATACATTTCAATGTTTTGCAGCAGAATTTGCTTGTTTTTCTCCATTTCTGCATTCATTGTTTCCGGGAATGCACGTGTGGTGAATGGTGTGATTTGCGTTTCAGGTTTCAGCGTTGTTGCCGTGGTTTTCAGTTTTACAGTTGTTTTTGCCGATGCTTTTGTTGCTTGCAATGACGAACTTGCAATTGTAGTTAATATAGTGGGTTCGCTACTAGAAACAGCCGAAAGTGTTGTCGCTTGCGTTGTTGTTTCAATAACAGTCGCCGCTGATGTGGAAACTGCCGTTGTGATAGCGTTCCGCTGGCAAGCGGCAAAGAA
>JAITNG010000107.1 GCA_031290595.1 Oscillospiraceae bacterium | reverse complement strand
AATTCTTCCAGCTGCGCCATGAGGGGTTCGGCTTCCGCAAGCCGCTTTTTCCCGTCGTCAATCTTCTCCTTGCCTTCCGCAAGCTCTTCTTCCTGGAGGTTCAGCTGCTCTTCGGCTTCCTCCACCTGGCGGCGGAGGCCTTCCACCGTCAGGCTCTCGTCTTCCAGGGGAAAATACCCCTGCAAAATGGCCATGGCGTTCGCGATGCGGTCCGCCTGTTCGCTGGCCAGCGCTTTTTTGGCCGTACTCAAGGCCGACCGGCCGGCCTTCACGGCGGCGGAAGCGATTTCGTAGCTGGACTGCGCCTGTTCCAGCTGATTTTTTGCGGTCACGTATTCCTCTTCGGCATAGGGGTGTTCCAAAACGATCTTTTTGGCTGCTTCAAATTCCACCACGCCTTTGTTGTATTCGGCGAGCTGCGTGTTATACAGCGCCTTCTGCTTTTCGAGTTCCAGCCGCCCCTTCTCCAGCTTGGCTTCCCCCGCGCTGATTTCCTTTTCTTTTTCCGCTTTTGTGCGGTTGTATTCCTTCGGACCTTCCGCCAGCGCCTTTTGCCCCAGGGGGAGCAGCTGCCGCGCAAGAGCCAACTCCTGCTTGCCGTCGCCAATCTGCCGCGCAACGTCCGCCTGTGCGTCCGTCCCTTCCTGCGCGGAAGTCTGGAGCCGGTAGAGCTGTTCCAGCAGGGCGTTCATTGTGGTTTTATCTTCCCCGCTGAGCAGGGGCAGCAACGCCGTGGCCTGTTGTAGGAACTGGCCGATCTTTTTGCGCTCGGCATAGGCCTGTTCGGCGATGGTTGCGCCCATCCGCTCCGCCCGGCTGGCGACGATGGGGGCGGAATATTCATCCACCAGCGCGTCCTTCCACTGGCGGACGCCCTCGTCATAGCTTTCCGAATACGCTTCGCGCGAATCCGAACCCGCAATGCCAAGGTAGAGCTTGGTGTAATAATCGATGGTGAACGCATCATCCGGGATGTAGATATAGCCGCAAAGCTCGCCGCCGCCCGCCTGCGAAGAGCCAAGCTCCATCGAAACGAATTCCGGCGTATGCACCAACCCGACCACGGTGAATTCCGTCGTCTTGATGCTGTCAAGCAGATCCTCGTGGTCGCCCTTGATCGTCAGCGTGTTGCCGATTTTGTAGCGGTCACGGATCTCATCCTGCAAGTTGACGTCGCTTTCGTAGACGCTGGCGACGCATTCGTTGGGCGCTTCCGGCACACGGCCTTGCACCAGCTCCAACTGGTTGAGCCTTTCGGAGCCGGAACCCGCAAGCTGGGTGAAATCGTAGCCAATCACCCGCAGCACATACGCCGTGCCGGTCAGGGATTGCGCCAGCTGGCCGTCTTCGTTATAGACCAGCCCGTCCACATAGCGCGATGGCGTCACCGATTCAATGCCCTCGATGGCAAGCATCGCTTCCACATCCTGCGCATCAAAGCCGACGGTGGAAGTCAGCACAAGATCAGCCAGGTTCAGCTGGCTATAAAACGCATCCGCTGCGCCCTTCATGTTGGGCGAAACCGCCTTGAGCCCCGCAAAAAAGCCGACCCCAAGCGCGACGATGATAACGATGGAAATGAAGCGGGAAAGCGTCTTGCGGATCGCCCGCAGCGTATCCCGAAATAGAGATTTGGTCACAGTTACCTCCTATAGTGCCGGCAGTGGGTTACCATTCCAGATCCGCAACGTCTTTTGGGCTGTGGTTGATCGTAACCTGATGAACCTGGCCGCTGCGCATCCGAATCACCCGGTTGGCGATGGGTTCAATGGCCGCGTTGTGGGTGATGATGATGACGGTCATGCCGGTTTCCCTGCACGTCCGTTGCAGCAGGGCGAGTATTTGCTTGCCCGTGGCGTAATCCAGCGCGCCGGTGGGTTCATCGCAGAGCAGCAGGCGCGGGTTCTTCGCCAGCGCCCGGGCGATGGAAACCCGCTGCTGTTCCCCGCCGGAAAGCTGCGCCGGGAAGTTTTTGGTGCGATCCCCCAGTCCGACCTGCCGCAGCACTTCTTCGGGCGGCAACGGGTGTTCACTGAGCTGCGTGGCGATTTCCAGGTTTTCCAGCGCCGTGAGGTTGGGGATCAAATTGTAGAACTGAAAGACAAACCCCACCTGATTGCGGCGGAATTCGATCAGCTTGCGGTTGCTGTGGCGGGTGATCTCTTTGCCGTCCACCCAGACCTCGCCGCCGTCGGCGGAATCCATGCCGCCCAGGATGTTGAGCACCGTGGTCTTGCCCGCGCCGCTGGAACCGACGATCAACGCCAGCTCGCCCTCTTCAATCGCGAAATCGACATTATCCACCGCCTTGATGGTGACTTCGCCCATCGTGTAGGTCTTGGAAACGTTTTTGAACGCAATGAAGCTCGAATTGCCGCCGACGCGGGGCGCCGGTGCATAGGGGGGTGGTTCGGGTGCGGGCGCAAGCTCTGGTGCAAGTTCGGGTTCGGGTTCGGTCGCCGCCACGTATGCCGGGGGCGCCGTCGCAGACTCCTCAAATTGCGCCGCGCCGCAGCCCGGGCAGTATTTCACATCCTCTGGAAGCGCTCTCCCACAGTCCACACACTTTTCCATGCTACTCTCCTAATCCGTTGATTCGCCGTCTTATGATAGTATCTTATCAAATATTTTGTCGTATGGCAAGCCCAAAATCCTTATTTCCCAAAAGAAAGTTGCAAAATCGCCATAAACTTCGCCGCTTCCTCCGCATTGCCGGGCGTGTGCAGCAGATTTTCGCGCAACGCAGCCTGCAAGGAAGAATCTTCCAGCAGCCTACTGAGAGCGTCAGCCAGGCGCTGCGCGTCCATTTCTGTGATCACGCCGGTCACGCCGTCGGTGATCTGGTTAGTGACTGTGCTAAAGCACGTGGTGACGATGGGTTTTTGCAGCGCCTTTGCTTCCTCCAGCGCAATGCTTTTGCCCTCGTAGCGCGACGGCTGCACATAAACATCGCACGCCGCCAGTGCCGGGTAGGGGTTCGCACGCTCGCCCAGCAGGAT
>JAITNG010000048.1 GCA_031290595.1 Oscillospiraceae bacterium | reverse complement strand
TTACTTCAAAAGAAATACACGGTGGACTTCCTGACCAAAAAGCAAAAAGTCAACGAAGGGGAGATACCCCAATATTATGTAGAGAACAGTCATCCGGGTATTATAAGCGTGGAGCTTTTCGATATTGTCCAGCAGGAACTTGCCCGGCGAAGAGGGCTGGCGGGACGATACAGCGACGTGGGGTTCTTTGCCAGCCGTATTATTACGAGGAATTTTGGTATGCCACCATTGACGACATCACCGTCAAGCAGTCAGGTGAGATGGCTTTCGCCTTCAAAGACGGCACAGAAATAACCGCATAGAATTCCGCATTAACGCACTTTCGGCATCCGTCGAAGGTGCGTTTTTCTGCCGTCAAAATCATTTGCACCCAAGTAAGCGAAAATGCACCCTTTTGAGCGATAAAAGGGTGCAAAGGTTTTTCTACACTTTGGGAAAGGCGGCGGTTGAAAATCTAAATGGGTGCATTTTCGCTGTCAATAGTTGGGGTTCAGTTGCCGCAAAGCCTTGTTACTGCTGGCTTTTTCGCCTACTGAAACAATAAAACCGCCAGTAAGTATGACGGTTTTATTGTATCAACGACTGTTGACTAATGTGGCTGGGGAGGCGCGATTCGAACGCACGAATGACGGAGTCAAAGTCCGTTGCCTTACCGCTTGGCTACACCCCAATGAACGCAGAAGCCTGAAATTAGGAGTTAGGGGCGGGCTGAAGCCCGCGCCTAATCTCCTAATGGTACGCAAAAAAATGGGGTGGATAATCGGGCTCGAACCGACGACCTCCAGGGCCACAACCTGGCACTCTAACCTACTGAGCTATACCCACCACAAGGCAAGCGCGACCGGCTGCACCGGCGACGCATGTTATATTATATCCGCAGCGATGGGATTTGTCAAGAGCAAGCGCGAAAATTCCGCAGAAATATCAAAAAATTGCCTCAATCCACCTTGTGGAAGGAAATATAGGTTTCCAAAAACTGCACCCGATTCTCCTCCGTCAGCAGATGCACAACAACATAAACAACATCGCCCGCTTGCAGTTGCGTGTAAAAGTCCGCTTCCAGGGTTTCCCAGCGGAACGTTTCATGATCCTGGCTATAAAACGCGCCGGAGCCGATGATGTTGGCGCCTTCGTTGTTTTTGCGGAGGTAGGTAATCAGACCCGTCAGAGGGTTGCCCTGCGCGATGACCTTGTAGTAGATGTGGTAAATGCCGGTTTCAAGCACCTCAAAATCGCTGGCGTTGACGGGCTGTACCGGCGCGTTTTCGCTGATGTCAACCGTGGGGAACTGGATATGCGTATAGAGTACCGCCTCCTGCGGGTCGTTGTCA
The DNA here is from genome assembly GCA_031290595.1 of Oscillospiraceae bacterium. GTDB lineage: Bacteria > Bacillota > Clostridia > Oscillospirales > Acutalibacteraceae > WRMQ01. The sequence goes on along the minus strand of JAITNG010000048.1, from coordinate 24,212 downwards.
TAGGCCGTCAGGAGTTGCAGCGGCGGCGGCGCACCCGTCGCGCCCGTCGGACCGGTCGCCCCCTTTGCTCCCCTCGCCCCTGTGGCGCCGGCGGGGCCGGTGATGAAGACCGGGCAGGGGTGCTGGCAAGGCCACGCGCATCCGCACGAATTATTTATCATAAATGGTCATTCCTTTCGATCAAGCACACTTCACGGCAGCCATAGCGGCCGCCGTTCCATTATACGCAGCAAAAACGTATATGTTCAATTTATTCACAAAAAAGAAAAAACATGGCGCAGCGTGTTATTCCAAAAAAGCCTCTTGCAAACCTGCGCGATTTGTGGTATTGTTATGGTATGTAAAAATTCATTTTTTGCAAAGGGAGGAAAATTCGATGAAAAAGGTTTTCCGGCGCTTGTTGGTTTCATTTCTCTGCTGCACGTTGCTGCTGCCCGTTGTTGTTGTGGCACATGCCGCGCCCGCCAAGGCGGCTCCGCAGGGGGAGAGGGAATACAGCCCCCTGATCATCATCCCCGGCATCGGGCAATCCCCGGTGGATTATTATGATGCCGACGGCACCCTGGCTGTGGGCGACAACGGGGAGGAACTGGGCGGCTACTTCACAATGGTGCTGCTGGATACCCGCGATGCAGTCAATAAGCTGCTCAAAACACTGCTTGCCCCCGCGCTGGCGACCTTGATTTTCCAGTGGGATCTTGGGCTTTCCAAGGCCGCTGCCAAGCTGCTGGATCAGCTGCTTGCGCCGCACAAGACCAACCCGGATGGCACGTTGGTCAACGACCTCCGGGCGCGGCGGATGTTCAAAAGCGTGGCGGATATGGATGAATACGACAGGGGCATGTTCTACCGCCAGTTCCCGATGGAAAAAATGACGGCCAAGGTCGGGGAGGACAGGACGTTCTTCTTCGCTTATAGCCTGATGGGCGACGCGATCCAAACTGCAAAGGAACTGGACGAATACGTGCAGTTCGTCAAAGAAAAAACCGGCAGCGATAAGGTTTCGATGGTCAACGTCAGCCTGGGCGGCTCGGTGTGGGTTGCGTATCTGGATATGTTCAAGGATAAAGGCGACCTGGATCAGGTGATCAACCTGGTGGCCGTGCTGGATGGCAGCGACGCCGTGGGCGATCTTTTTGAGCGCAACTTCAACCTCAACGACCGTTATCTATATAACGGACTGCTCCCCGCCCTGCTGGAAACCCTGGGCGTGGGTTCCATCGTTGACCCCCTCTATGACGACCATCTGATCAGCATCGCGCTGCGGCTGCTCCCGCGCAAGGCGTTGGAAAATCTGCTGCAACGCGCCTTTGATTTTTTGCACACCAACGTCCTGATCCAGAACCCGCAGCTTTGGGCGACGGTGCCGCTGGCGCGGTATGCGGGGCTGCGCGAAACCTATTTGACCGACCCCGCCCACGCCGAGCTGCTCAAGAAGGTGGACGCCTATTTTGCGATGCAGAAGCGCTTTGACCAGAACACCCTTGATGCGGTCAAGAGCGGCGTGCGCATCAATAACATCTGCGGCTACGGTCTGCACCTGGGCGATGTGGAATACTACATCTTCGGCTGCGGCAATTCGGCGCCGACTTCCAATGCCGATGGCATTATCCATATTCTTTCCGCATCCCAGGGCGCGGGCTTTGTGCCAGCGGGGACGGCGTTCCCGGCCAATTACACACAGGCAAAGCCTTCAACGGCCTATGCGGGCTACAGCTATGTTTCCCCCGACCGTTCGGTGGATGCTTCCAGCTGCGTGCTGCCGGATAACACCTGGTTCTTCTATCAGCAGCACCATGAGGCCGGGCGCAACGATATTATTATCAACCTGGCGACCGCCCTGGTGCTGGATGATACGCTGGTAAACGTGCATTCCAAGCCCACGGGTTGGCCGCAGGTCAACGGCAGCGCCCGCACCGACTGGATGCGCCGCGACTGGCTGCCCAGGGCCAACACCGCCCTTGCAAGCGGCGACCTGACCCCGGCCGTGCGCAAGCAGTTGGAAGACGCAGTCGCCGCCACAAACGCGCTCTTGGATAGCACCATCGCGGACGCTGCGAAAACACAGGCCGTCGGCAAACAGCTGACCGACGCCCTCCACGCCGCCGGCATAACGGATTTCAACGACCGCCAGGATGTGGAGCCTTCCTGGGATCAAAAGCTGCTGAGCGGGCTTTTGGGCGGTTTGGATGACGCTTGCTTCTACCTGGTGGGCGCACGCGGGTTCTCCGATTGGTGGCGGCAGCCGAAATACCCCGGCTTCTTCAACGGCATGGGCGTGCTGCGCTAAAAAAACACTTGACAAACGGCAAAAAAACACGTATACTATGAAAAACTGAACATCAACACAGCAAAAACCGTTGAAGCGGGGATAAAAACAGGGAATGCGCCCACAGAGAGCCGGGGTGGTGGAAACCGGCGGCAAGCAACCTGTTAAATGGGCCGCTGAGGGCGCAGGGAACGGCGTGTGCGCTGCACAGCCAAGTATACTGCGACGTGAAGGGCATACGTCAGTTGCCGGGGGTATGTTGGTACCCCACAAAAGTGCGGGGGCTTTAGGGTTCCCGAAGCAAGGTGGCACCGCGGATGGATTCCCCTTCCGCCCTTGCGTTTGCGCTGCATGGCGTGAACGCGGGGGCGGAAGTTTTTTTGTTTATTTTTAAAGGAGGCGATCTCATGATCCGACCCGGCATGGAAGAGGCGCGGGCGCTGGCCGAAAGCGGCGCATATGGCAGGATCCCCGTCAGCCTGACCTTCGCGGCGGGGGAACTCACCCCGGCACTGGCGTTCCGCAAGCTCAAAAACCTCAGCCGCCAATGCTTCACGCTCGAAAGCGCGGAGGACGCAGGGCGCTACGGACGCTACACATTTTTGGGCTACGACCCGCAGCTGGAACTGAGCTGCACGGGCGGCGAAACCCGCATCCGCAGCGGCGCGGATATTCGCTTTGCCGACGCGAACCCGGCGGCATACATCCAAAAGCTGCTCGATGAAAACCGCAGCCCCCGCTTCGATTGGCTGCCGCCGTTCGCCGGGGGGCTGGTGGGCTATTTTGCGTATGAGTACATCCATTACATGGAACCGACGCTTGCGCTGGATGCGCAGGACGAGGAGAGCTTCAAGGATATTGACCTGATGCTCTTTGATAAAGTGGTCGCCTTCGATCACCTGGAAGGCAACGTCATCCTGACCGCCAACATGCAAACCGATGCGCCGGAAGAAAACTACAACCGGGCGTGCAGCGCACTTGCGTACCTGCGGCAGATTTTGGAACAGGGGCAACCGGCGGTGATCCCCCCGCTGCGTCTGCGCTCCCCTTTTCACGCGCTCTTTGATGAGCCATCTTACTGCGCAATGGTGGAACGGGCGAAGGAATACATCCGCGAAGGGGACATCTTCCAGGTTGTGCTTTCCAACCGGCTGGACGCCGCAGCGGAGGGCAGCCTGTTTGAAACATACCGCATTTTGCGCGGGAGCAACCCGTCGCCCTATATGTTCTACTTCAGTTCAGAAGATCTGGAGATCGCGGGCGCCGCGCCGGAAACGCTGGTCAAGGTGGAAGGGCGCAAGGCGACCACCTACCCGCTGGCCGGCACCCGCCCCCGGGGCAAAACCCCGCAGGAAGACCAGGCGCTGGAAGAAGGCCTGCTCCGTGACCCGAAGGAACTGGCCGAACACAACATGCTGGTTGACCTTGGCCGCAACGATATTGGGAAGATCAGCAAATTCGGTTCCGTGCGGGTGGAAAAATACCTTTCGATTGAACGCTTTTCGCACGTGATGCACATCGGTTCGGCGGTTGCGGGCGAGCTGGCGGAGGGGCGCACGGCCACGGACGCCATCGGAGCGCTGCTGCCCGCAGGTACGCTTTCCGGCGCGCCGAAAATACGCGCCTGTCAAATCATCCGGGAACTCGAGAACAACCGGCGGGGCGTATACGGCGGCGCAATCGGCTACCTGGGCTTCACGGGGGATATGGATACCTGCATCGCCATCCGGCTGGCGTTCAAGAAGAACGGGCGGGTGTTCATCCGTTCCGGCGCGGGCATTGTGGCCGAAAGCGTGCCGCAAAGCGAATACCGCGAATGCGCCAGCAAGCTACAGGCGGTCAAAAGTGCGCTGGAAAGCGCCAGCCTACAGGAAGAGGAGGCGTGAGGAAGATATGCTTTTGTTGATTGATAATTACGACAGCTTTTCTTATAATTTATACCAGCTCATCGGCGCGGAAAACCCGGATATTATGGTGATACGCAACGACGCCATGACCCCGCAGCAAATCGAGGCGCTGGAGCCGACGCACATCATCCTATCCCCCGGCCCCGGGAAACCTGCGGACGCGGGCGTGTGCGAAGATGTGATCCGCCACTTTGCGGGGAAGCGCCCGCTGCTGGGGGTCTGCCTGGGGCATCAGGCGATTTGCGAGGTCTTTGGCGCAACGGTCAGTTACGCCAAAACGCTGATGCACGGCAAGGCCTCCGCCATTGCAGTGGAGGCTGGCTGCCCGCTTTTTGCAGGGCTGCCGGATACCATCCGGGGGGCGCGTTACCACTCGCTCGCCGCCGTGGAGGGTACCATCCCGGCGGAACTGCTGGTCACCGCACGCACGGTGGACGGTGAAATCATGGCGGTGCAGCACAAGGACTACGAAATATACGGCCTGCAATTCCACCCGGAATCCATTTTAACGCCCCAGGGCGGCGTGATGTTACACAACTTTTTGCGCAGAAAGGAAGCACAACAATGATTAAAGAAGCAATTCTATGGGCGGCGGGGCGGCAAGACCTCCCCTACGAAACGGCCGAAACCGTGATGGACGAGATCATGAGCGGCCAGGCGAGCGAGATCCAGATGGCGGCGTTCCTGACGGCGATGTCCGTCAAAGGCGAAACCATCGAAGAAATCACCGCCTGTGCGGCGGGGATGCGCAAGCACTGCATCCGTCTGCTGCACGACATGGATGTGCTGGAAATCGTCGGCACCGGGGGCGATAAATCCAATTCGTTCAATATTTCGACCACGGCGGCGATGGTCATTTCCGCCGCCGGGATCCCTGTGGCCAAGCACGGCAACCGCGCGGCTTCCAGCAAATCCGGCGCAGCGGACGTTCTTGAGGCGCTGGGGGTCAACATCACCGTGCCACCGGAGCGCAGCCTGGCGCTGCTGCAAGAGCTGGGGCTGTGCTTCCTCTTTGCGCAAAATTACCACATCGCCATGAAGTACGTCGCGCCCGTGCGGCGGGAACTGGGCATCCGCACGATTTTCAACATCCTGGGGCCGCTGGTCAACCCGGCGGGGGCGAACATGGAACTGCTGGGCGTCTATGAAGAGGACTTGGTGGAGCCGATGGCGCACGTGCTGCACAACCTCGGCGTGCGCAGCGCCATGGTCGTCTTCGGCCACGACGGGCTGGATGAAATATCCGTCAGCGCACCCACAAGCGTGTGTGAGGTGCGCGGTGACAGCTTCAGGAGCTATGTGATTTCGCCCGAAGAGTTCGGCCTGCGGCGCTGCCAAAAGAGCGAAATCGTCGGCGGCACACCGCAGGAAAACGCGGCGATCACCCGCGCCGTGCTTTCCGGCGAGCGATCCCCCCGCAGGGACGCCGTGCTGATCAACGCGGCGGCGGCGATCCGCATCGCCAAGCCGGAGCTGGACTTCCAGGCCGCGCTGGCGGTCGCCGCAGAGCAAATCGACGCCGGCGCAGCGCTGCGCCAGCTGGATGCTTTTGTGCGGCTTTCCAATTGACGGGGGAAGTGTTCTATATCACGCCAACGCGTGCAGCCCGGCGTAAATCCCGCCCTGGTCGAGCAGCGCCTGGTGCGTCCCCTGCTCTTTGATTCGCCCTTCGTCAATCACCAAAATGCAATCCGCCCGCAGGATGGTGGAAAGGCGGTGGGCGATCACGATCACCGTGTGCTTGCCGCAAAGGCGCTCAATGGCCGCCTGAATCTGCGCTTCGGTTTCGTTATCCACGGCGCTGGTGGCTTCATCAAGCAGCAGGACGGGCGCACCGCGCAGCACCGCACGGGCGATGGCCAACCGCTGCTTTTGCCCGCCGGAAAGCCGCTGCCCCCGCTCGCCGATGGGGGTGTCGTAGCCCCCCGGCAGCTGGCGGATGAATTCTTCGGCACAGGCGGCGCGTGCGGCCTCCTCCACCTGCGCCCGCGTAGCGCCCTCCAGGCCGTAGGCGATGTTTTCGGCCACCGTGCCGTTGAAAAGAAATACATCCTGCAAGACCATGGAAAGATTTTCACGCAGTGATTTGAGCGTCACCTGGCTTATATCCTGCCCGTCAAGCAGGATCTGGCCGCCGTTGGGGTCATAAAAGCGCTCGATCAGTGAAACAATCGTCGTTTTGCCAACGCCGGTTGCGCCAACCAACGCCAGCATCTGCCCGGGTTTTGCGGTGAAGCTGATGTGATCCAGCACCGGCTCACCGGGGGTATAGGCGAACGAAACATCGCGGAATTCGATTTGCCCGCGCACATTTTGCAGGGGCTGCGCACCCGGCGCATCGCGCACCTCCGCTTCGGCGTCCAGGATTTCCAGCACGCGCCGCCCCGAAGCCGTGGAGGAGCTGGCGTCTTCCACCAGCCGCGCCAGCGTGGTCAGCGGCTGATAGAACAGGCCAAGGCACATAAAAAAGCCCATCAAATCGGCCACGGAAAGTTGATCCTTCAGCGCAAACCAACCGCCGACGCCCACCACAACCACCGTGCCAAGGGAAGTGCAAAGCTCCACCGAGGGGTGGAACAGCCCGGCGGCAAAGTTCGCATGGAGGTTCGTTGCGCCAAACAGGCGGCAAAAATCCAGCATTTTCGGGTATTCGGTGGTTTCGCGCCCGAATGCCTGTATTTCCTTCATGCCGGATATATTATCCTGATAAACAGACGAAAGCTGCCCCAACAGTTCGGAATTCCGCCGGAACAGAGGCGCTACTTTTTTGGCGAACACGCGACTGAGCAGCACAATCCCCGGCACCGGCGCCAGCGTCAGCAGCGCCAGCAGCGGGTGGATGGTGAACAGCAACGCCGTCACGCCCAGCACGACGCATATGTTAGAAAATAAATCGGGCAGCGTGTGGGCAATCAGCACCTCCATCTGCCGCGAATCGTTGACCGCACGGCTCATCATATCACCCGTCTGCCGCTGGCCGAAGAAGCGCATCGAAAGCGTTTGCAGCTTGGCATAGACCTCCGCAATCAGTTCGCCCACAAAGCGCCACGCCGCAACGTGCGCCAGGTACATCGCCGCAAAACGCGTCGCCCAGCGCAGCAAATAGGAACCAACCAGCAGCAACGCCAGGCGCAGCAGCCCTTGCTGCGTGAGGGTGTTCTCCATCAAACCGGCGGTGAGGCTGCGCACGATTTGCGGCGTGAGCAAATTCAGCCCCGCCATGGCGATGAGCGCCAGCACGGCCAAAACCATAGCCCACCACCAAGGTCGCGCCATTTTGAGGAAGCGAAGGATGATTTTCATAGAGGATACCCCTTTCAACCGGCATAGTGTTCTGCCATAAAAAGCGTATATCGCTTGTTTTTTTGGGTAGAGGAAGATTAAAAAGCCCGGCGCGCCCGAGGCACGCCCTACAAAAGTCCGGCCAAAGGCCGTTTACGTTCTGCCTCTTGGTAAGAGTTTCTGGAGTATTCTAATGCCCCGGCGTGGCCATGCCGCGCTCTGTTGGCGCCAGTGGCGCTGTTGTTGACCTGCCTTTTGCTGCTGGTCGGTTTTGTTGCCAAAACGGCCACTGGCCGCATCGGAGTAGGGCGCGGCATGACCACGCCGAGGTGGAAAAGTAACTTCTTCTTTTTCAACAACCAGTTAAGAGGGAATACTGCAAACGGCCGTTGGCCGGACTGTTGTAGGGCGGGCCTCGGGCGCGCCGGGCTTTTTAATAACGGCTGTTTATAGCAAGATACGCTCTCGGCGGCCAGGCCATGTTTTGCGGCAACGCCTCTATAATAACAGCTCTTAATTGCAATTAAAAAACACCATCCGTCCCCCACCCCGCCGCGTCTCCGCGTGCGCTTTCGATAAAATAACCGACGCTTTCCACACGGCGCTGTAGGCATAGGCGGCATTCCGCAGCCTCTTCGCCGGTGCAGATTTTGTTGTCGTAGAGCAAATATTTCTTCCGCACGCCCACCGGCGAAAGGTTGGGCATCACGATGTTCGCCCCGGCCAGCAGACCCTTTTCGCGCCCCAGGGGGTGCACCGTCCCCAGCGCCGTGGTCGCGGGGAGCAACACCCCCGGCAGCAGCAGACGGATCACGCCCAGCAAAAAGAGCGTCTGTTCCAGCGTGCCGGGGGCTTCTTGGGCAAAGGGCGTTTCGCCATGGGGCAAAAAGGGGCCGATGCCCACCATCTGCGGCCGGAAGGCGCATAGGAATTCCAGGTCGTCCAGCAGACAGTCCACATCCTGCCCCGGGGAACCCACCATGAACCCGCAGCCCACCTGGTACCCCAGCGTGCGCAGTTCCAGCAGACAATCCATGCGGCTGGCCAGCCGCAGCTCCGCCGGGTGCAGCCTGGCGTAATGCGCGGCGTTGGCGGTTTCGTGCCGCAGCAGGTACCGCTCCGCCCCGGCTGTGCGCAGCGCGGCGTAGCTTTCGCGGCTGCGCTCGCCCAGCGAAAGCGTGATCGCGCAATCCGGCCAGCGGCGGCGGATTTCCGCCACAATTTCGCACAGCCGTGCGTCCGTGAACCAGGGATCCTCGCCGCTTTGCAGCACGAAGGTGCGGAAGCCCAACGCCCAGCCGTTTGCACAGCAAGCGTAAATTTCTTCCGCAGTCAGGCGGTAACGCTCAGCCTTGGCGTTGCTCCGGCGCAAGCCGCAATAATAGCAGTCGTTTTTGCAGTAGCTGCTGAATTCAATCAGCCCCCGCAGCCAAACCGCCTTGCCATAGACCCGCTCCCGCGTTGTGCGCGCCCGCGCAAACAGCAGCTCCGCCTCCGCAGGGCTGTGTTCCAGGAGCAGACGGCGCAGCTCCGCATGGGGCAGGGCGGCGTTTTCCGCCAGGCAATCGATGCGTTCCCGGTTCGTCATAGGCTCTGCGCAAAGGCCTCCCCGAAGGCTTTGGCCGCCGCCAATTCGTCTTCCGAAGGCACAAAATTCACTTTACACCGGGGTTCAAACAGCTTGCATTTGAGCATCCCCAGGCGCTGGGCAAGGTTGGCGAACCCTTCGCCGCTCCAGCCATAGGAGCCGAAAAGGGCGCAGGGGCGCTTGGCGATGTTGACCGCATCCGCACCCGCCAGGAGTTCCCACAGCGGCGGCACGGCGTCGCGGTTGATGGTCAGCGCGGCGAGCAAAAAGGCGTCGCTTTCGTTCAGCCGCCGCTGCATGGCGGGCATATCCGGGCAAAACGTCAGGTCAAACAATTCGACGTCAGCCGCCGGCAGCACTGCGCGGATTCCATCCCGCACAGCCTCGCCAATCCGCCGCGTATTCCCATAAGCCGTGCAATAAAACAAGGGGATTTTCTTCGCCTGTGGCGCTTGCAAATCCACTGCTTCAGACCAGGTTTGATAGAGCTGAATTGTTTCTGCCAGGCGGCCTGTTTCCGTCAGCACGGGGCCGTGGCTGGGGCAAATCAGCCGCAGCGGCAGCGCTTCCAGCTTCGCCAGCCCCTTGCGCACAAACGGCAGGAACGGCGCAAAAATACAGTCAAAATAGTAGCGCCGCGCGCTCTCATATGCCGCCGGGTAAGCCACGGCAGTGTCCAGAATCCCCGGCTCGCAGTAGTGGCTGCCGAAGAAATCGCAGGGGAAGAGCGTCGCTTCCTCTTCGAGGTAGGTGAACATCGTATCCGGCCAATGGAGGAACGGCGCGTGCAAAAAACGCAGCGTGCGGTCGCCCAGCGAAAGCGTATCGCCATCCTTGACGATGCGCAGCGGGAGATCGGCGCGGTTGATGATCTGCGCCAGATATTTGGCCGCCACAGCGTTGGTGACAATCGTCAGCCCGGGGTACGCCCGCAGCAGCTCCGCAATCGCCCCGCTGTGATCCGGCTCGGTGTGGTTGACGATCAAATAGTCCGGCTCCGCGCCGCCCAGCGCCTGCGCCAGTTCTTCCAGGAACTGCCCCGCAAACCGCCCGTGCGCACCGTCAACCAGCGCCGTGGCCGCACTGCCCCGCACAGCATAGGAATTGTAGCTCGTCCCATATTCTGTGCGCATGATCACATCAAACACCCGCATATTGGGGTTCAGCACCCCGGTATAAAACACACGCTCGCTCAGTTGCCGCATCCAATAGTCCTCCTGCCGTCAATGGCTATTCTTAGTATGCCTATAGTATAACATATGTTTTTTGTTTTAGCAAGCCCTGTGCGCAATTACAATCACGGCGCCAGCCGCCTAAATCCTGATCGCCAAGGCGTAGCCGTTGCGGGTGGCTTCGAGGACTTTGCCGCCCTGGAAGCTATCGCCGATGTTGTGAACCGGGAGGGTGGGGAATTCCTTTTGCAGGCGGTGGAACAGCGCTTCGTTTGGCCGCCCGCCCGCCGCAAGCACCACGGCGTCCGCCGCTAGGAATTCATCCTTGGGTTCCTCCTTCAGCTTGGGCGCGAGGGGGTTGAGGACGTTTTCCGGCAGAATCGGCGTCCAGCTCAGGTAGGGATCCGGCACGGTTTTGGATGTGTTGCGCCGCACGTTTACGCCGTCTTTTGCGAAGGAAAGCAGACGGGTGCAGTTGCACAGCTTTACGTTTGCGTCATAAAGATATTTGAGAAGATAGCCGCGGTTGGCGGTGCAGGCGTGGTTCATAAAATACTGATCCATTTCGATGACCGTGACTTGCTTTTGATGTTCTTTTGCCAGGAAGTAGGCGACTTCGCAGCCGACCACGCCGCCGCCGATCACGACGATCTTTTGGGCGTTTGCCAACAGACGCGGGTCTTGCAGCACGGCCACGGCCTGGTGCGCATTGGCGCTTTCCAGTCCCGGGAGGGGCAGCGACGTATCCAAAGTCCCGGCGGCGACGATGATTTCATCAAACCCGCCCGCCTGAAGCAGGGCGGTGGTGGCTTCGGTGTTCAGCTGGAGTTGCAGACCATAGCTTGCCTGTGCGCTTGCCGCCCAGGTGCGCAGGTATTCCAAATAGTTGGCGATCTCGACTTTGATCCCCGGCACGCAGCCCTGGATGATCCGGCCGCCGAGCTGGCTGTTCTTTTCGTAAAGCGTGACGCTGTGGCCGCGCCGCGCCGCTGTCACCGCTGCGGTGACGCCCGCCGGGCCGCCGCCGATCACGGCGATCTTCTTGGGCTTTTCCGCCGGAGCCGGGGTTTCAGGATAGATTTCTTCAAAGGCGGTGCGGGGATTGACGGCGCACTGGGGGTGGCCGCCTTCCACAAATTCGTTGATGCAGCCTTCCTGGCAGCCGATGCAGGGGATGATTTCGCCCACCCTGCCCGCACGGGCTTTGTTCGGCCAATCCGGGTCGGCCAGCAGGGGTCTGCCCAGCATCACCAGGTCGCATTTTTGCTCGCGCAGGGCGCGTTCGGCCAAATCGGGGTTGCCCAATTTGCCCACGCCCACCACCGGCACCGGCACCCCGGCGTTGGAAAGGATCTTTTCGTTTGCAAAATATTCTTTGCTAATCTGCGCGATTTCGAGGAAGCATCCGGGGGGCATCCCTTCCGGGGGATGGGGCAGCCACCAGTTATCGTAGCAGCCAAGGTCAACGTCAAACATATCCACCCCGGCCTTGACCAGGTTTTTCATATAATCCAGGGATTCGGCGACGGTGCGGCCGTTTTGGAACTTCTTCATGGAGGTACCCGCCATGCGTTCGCCGTAGGTTTCGTTCAGCGCAAGCGAAAGGTCGATGCGATACATGATGGGGAAGCGTTCGCCGCAGCGTTCGCGTATGTATTCGATCATTTCGACGCCGAAGCGCTGGGGGTCGGCGTAGCGCCCGAGCTTGCGGCGGTTGAACGCCGGGTTCGTCAGCTGCTCCATCAGGTAGCCCTCGTGGCCGTGGAGGTAGATGCCGTCCAGCCCTGCGGATTTGGCGTCCGCCGCCGCCTGGCCTATCGCCTTGACGATGCCGCGGATGTGATGATCCGAAAGACGCAGACAGGGTACCTGCGGCATATACCAGTTGGGGTTGAACGAAGCCGAGCCGGGGAACTTCATCGAATTGACCAGGCACTGGGGGTTGCCCACCCGGCCAAGCCCTGCCGAAGCCTGCAAGAACACCCGCGCACCGTGGCTGTGGCAGCGCTGGGCAAGGTCGCGCCAGCCCGCAAAGACGGTGCGGCTGCGGTCAATGCGGGGGAAGTAGCTCAGTTCCCCCAGCTCCGTCAGGGAATTATCGATGTGGTGCGTGACCGGGATCAGCCCGGTGGTGATCAGCCCCACGCCGCCCTTGGCGCGTTCAACAAAGTAGGCGATCATCTTCTCGTTTGGCCGCCCGGTTTCTTCGCACATGGAGATGTTGCCCATGGGCGCCATCACCAGGCGGTTTTTGAGCGTCAGCCGGTTGATCTGCACGGGGGAAAACAACTGCTCATAGGGGTGCAGCTCCGCCGTCATTTTACCCGCTTGCCGGGTGTTTTCGTCCAGGAACCACTCCCCGAACCACTTGCTCATCTCCAGGATTTTTGCTTCTTGCTTCATGGGGATTCTCCGTTCTGTTTTTTGATTTTTTATTGGCCTTGCACCAAAACTTCTTGTTTGCCGGCCTCGCGCCGGATGCGCACAAACTGCTGCTTCCCTTCGGCTTCGGCTACAAAATACACCCAGCCGCCACCCGCGCCCGCAACGGCAGTGCAGCCCTCCGCCAGTTGCACCGCATCCCCGCCGCCCAGGGGCTGGCGCAGCAGCTTGCCTTCAGCGGTGCAATACGCGTCCTCGCCCCGCAAGCACCAGCTTTCGCCCACAGCCCTGCCAACCTGCTCCGGCGTGCCGCCCGCACTGCTAAGTTTGAACAGCCGGTTATCCTGCACAAAATAGACCATCTGCGCCACTTCCACAAGCGCAGAACCATCCTCGCGCAGCTTTGCCCCGGCAAAAACGGAGCCGACGCCCCTGCCCTTGGCCAGTTGCTCCGCCGCACCGCCCAAAGCCAGCGAAAACAGCGCCTGGCCGGTGCTGTAATACAGCGTTTCGCCCGCAACATCAAACGAAACGCAGCTTTCGCTTGTGAGCGGCTCCTGCGCCCCGGTCGCGGGGTTTACGCGGTACACACGGCTTTTGTCGCTCTGGTTGATGAAATAAATCCACGCGCCGGTGGCGACCGGCTGCGCCGCCGCAACGTCGGCAACCGTTTCCGCATTGGAGCCGTCGAAAAGCATCCAGTTCAGCTTGCCGCCATTGCTTGCATCCACGTAGCCAAGATGGCCGTTGTGGTAAAACACAGCGGTGGCGCCGCTCTGCACCAGGCGGGTTTGCTGGCTGAATTCCGGCGTTTCGCAATAAAGCGCACCGCCAAAGGTGAAATAGACATACCCCTCCAAAAAAAGCAGCGCAGCTTCGCCGCTTTCGGCAGGTGGCTGCGGCTGCCCGCAGCCAGGCAGCGCCAGCAACAGCGCAAGCGCCAGGAGAATGCCGGGCAAACGTCTTTTCATAGTGGTAGGTTCCTTTCTGGGGGCGAAAATATCACATATTCCACATCTGTGCATAGAGGCCGCCGCTTGCCAGCAGTTCGGCGTGCGTGCCGCTTTCGGCTACGCCTTCTTCGGTCAAAACGACGATCTGCTTGGCGGCGCGGATGGTGGTCAGGCGGTGGGCGATGGTCAGGGTCGTGCGCCCTTTTGCCAGGCGTTCCAGGCTGGCCTGCACCAGGCGCTCGCTCTCGTTATCCAGCGCCGAGGTCGCTTCATCCAGCAGCAAAATCGGCGGGTTGCGCAAAAACACCCGGGCGATGGAGATCCGCTGCTTTTGCCCGCCGGAAAGTTTTACGCCGCGCTCGCCCACATATGTGTCATACCCTTCCGGGAGGGCTTCGATGAATTCCGCCGCCCCGGCAAGCTCCGCCGCTTCCCGGATCGCCGCATCGCCCGCACCCGGGGTGCCGTAGGCGATGTTTTCGCGCACGGTGCCCGCGAAGAGGTAGACGTCCTGCTGCACCACGCCGATGCAGCGCCGCAGCGATTGCAAGCTCAGTTCGCGTATATCATTGCCGTCAATGCGAACCGCGCCCTCTGTCACATCATAAAAGCGGGGGATCAAATTGCACAGCGTGGTTTTGCCCCCGCCGCTGGGACCCACCAGGGCGACGCTCTCGCCGGGCCGGATCGTCAGGTTAAAATCCCGCAGCACATAACGCTCCGTGCCGGGGTAGACGAAGCTCACGCCCGCAAATGTGATTTCGCCCCGCACCGTGTTCAGTTCCGCGTTGCCTTCGGTATGCTGGGTTTCGGTCAGTTCGTCCATCACTTCGGCAAAGCGTTCGATGCCGGTGATGCCCCGGTTGAACTGTTCACTGAATTCGATGATCCGCCGCACGGAACCCAGGAGGGTGGAAACCATCAGCAGCACCAGCGAAAAATCGCCCACGGTGATGGTTTTGCCCCGCAGAAGCCATGCGCCGAAGCACACCGCCGTGAGGTACATCAGCCCGTCAAACAGCCGGGTGATGGTCTGGTACTGCGCCATGTAGGTGTAGCCGCGCCGCTTGAAGCCGAAGAAGCGGGCATTGCTTTTGCGGAACTTTTGATTTTCTTCCTCCTCATTGCCGAAGGATTTGACCACGCGGATGCCCGAAAGGCTATCCTCGGCCAAAGAATTGATCTCGCCCACCTGCCGCCGGGAATCCTGGAAGGTGCGCTTCATCCGCTTGCGACTGAACTGCGTGACGAAGAACATCAGCGGCACAATCGCAAACACCAGCAGCGCCATCAGCGGGTTCATGCGCACAAAGATCACAAAACACGCCAAAATCTTGATGGTGGTGATGCACAGCTCTTCCGGGAAGTGGTGGGCAAATTCCGTCACATCAAAAAGATCGTTGGTCAGGCGGCTCATCAGCTGGCCGATTTTGGTGTTATCATAAAAAGAAAACGACAACCCCTGCAAGTGCGCAAACATATCGTTACGCATGTCGGTTTCAATCTGCGCGCCCATATAATGCCCGTGGGACGCCATGAAGTAGCTCGCCGCAGCATCCATCAGGCGGAGCAGCAGATACACGCCGCCGGTCAGGAAGATCATCTTGCCCGTCAGCGCCGTCACATCCGCAACGGCGGCGTTGGTGATCCTGCGCACAATCAGCGGCAGGACGATTTCACACGCAGTGGTCAGCGCCGCGCAAAAAAGATCGATGAACAGCACACGCTTGCGCCGCCAGAGGTACGGCCAAAAACGCCTCAGTAGCCGTAGGTTCAACCTCATTTGTTCCAAAGTAATTGCCATGCCTTTCTGAATCAGTTTCGGTTTTAATTTAGTCTTCCAGCCCCAAATAGCGCTCCTGCTTATAGATCCAGCCGCCGTTTTGGTCAACATAGCCCGCATACAGCCCCTGCGTCACCCAGGGGTAGGCGGGGAGCAGACCTTGCATATAGTTTGTGCTGACGGTCGTCAGGCCGGTGTAATTGAACTGCCCCGCGCCGCTTTCGCCCAGGGGATTGCCCTTGCCGTCGTAAAAAAGGCGTGTGTTTGTGTTGTAATCCGTGACGCACACCACCCAGGGGCAAAGGCTCTCCACCGCATAATTCGCACCCGCCGGGAGGGGAATCGCCCGCTTTTCGCTACAGTTATAGAGTATGGTAACGGCCTCTTTGCTGTTTTCCAGATCGTAGCGTTCCAGCAGCACCAAATCCGCCGTGAGGTTGCGTGCGTTGTCGTAATATGCTTGCAGCACATCCGTTGCTTTTCCCGTTGCGGCGTCCCAAAAGGTGGTTGTGCCGGCGGCGCGGTTCGTGATCACAAAGCGGTCGCCTTCCAGCCAGGATACGCCCTGCACCGCCGGTTCCAGCAGCGTTGCGCAGCCCGCAGTCGTGACCCGCAGCAGCGCCGTTTCGCCGGTTGCGTCATTTTTGGCAAGCACGTATTCCGCACTGATGGCAGTTAGGCTGCTCTGGCCTTCATATAGCACCGCGCCATTGGGGGCAAACAAATACTGCACGCCATCAAAATCACGGGCAATCCTATAGCGCCGCCCCTGAAGCCCTTCGATCTCGGAATACCGCAGCGGAACCACCCAATGCAGGTCGCTGTCAACCAAGCCCCACGTCCCGTTTTCGTCTGCGGCACGTATCAAAGCCGCCTCAAAGGAGGTTTCCAGCTCGAAAACATCCGAGGGAACAGCGGTACGCGCACCGCTGTCTGCATCAAAAATGAACATATCTACAAGGCCAAAGCCGCTTTCCGGGGTGTAACTTTCAATGCGCACAAAAAAGCGGTGCGCATCCAGTTGTCGGATGCTCTGTGCATGGGCGGGCGCGAGCAACTGCCGGTTTTCTTCCAGGCTCCAAAGGCCGCCGCTCACGTCGTTCTCGTCCACCATCCACCCGGTCTGCCGCCCGCTGGTTTCCGCATAGCGCCCACCGGGGAAGGCGTACATATAGCCCCGGTAGTCGGGTTCGGCCAAAATGCTGCCATCCAGGCCGTAATACACCCAGCGGTAGTCCTCCGCCTCCAGCGCCCCGGCCATCAGGCCGACGACCGCATCCCCCGCAGCGTTGGTCACATAATTCAGCTGCGCATAAATCGCGGGGGCAACAAGCGCGCCCCTGGCGTCGATGATCCCCTTGCGCAGGTTCTCCATGCCGTCATACACCGCACCGCTGAAAGCAAACGTGGGGTAAAGCATTTCGCCGCCCTGCAACGGCGGCATAAGCACACCCTCCCCAATCGGTTCCCCGGGGGCAACCGGCAACGCGCAGCCGCCCAAACCAAGCAGCAGCGCAAGGAGGAGAGGGAGAAGACGGGTTCTGGTCATGTTGATGCCTCCATCTTATGCAGCCCGCACAAGCCAATTTTTTCAATCATAGTTTGCCCCGCATTGCCGCTGATTTGCTTCTTTATGCCGTTCCCTCCAATTCAATGATCCGCACGGCGAGGGCTTCGAGTTCGCCGATGCTTTGCAGCGCCGTCATTTCGTTGCGCAGCTTGGCCGCGCCCCGCAGCCCCTTGGTGTACCATGCGGCGTGCTTGCGTGCTTCGCGCATCCCAATCCGCTCGCCTTTGTAGGCGCACAGTTGCCGGATGTGCCGCAGCAGCATCTGCATCCGCTCTTCGGCGGCGGGTTCGGGCAAGCGGACGCCTTCGGCCAAAAAGGCGGCGATTTGCCGGAACACCCATGGCCGCCCCAACGCGCCGCGCCCCACCAGGATGCCGTCGCAGCCTGTCTGCGCCAGCATCGCCGCAGCGGACGCGCCGTCGGTCACATCGCCGTTGCCCAGCACAGGGATCCCGACGGCCAGCTTCACCTGCCGGATGCTCTCCAGATCCACCGGCGGGGCATACATTTGCTGCCGCGTGCGCCCGTGGACTGTGAGCCACGCCGCGCCCGCCGCCGCGCAGCGCCGGGCGATTTCCACGGCGTTGCGGCTTTCGGCGTCCCAACCCGCCCGCATTTTCACGCTGACGGGCAACGCCGCGCCCGCGCCGCGCAGGGCTTCCACCGTGGCGCGGGTGATCGCTTCGGCCAAAGCGGGTTCGCGCATCAAAGCAGCGCCGCTGCCATGCCCCGCAATCTTGTGGGCAGGGCAGCCCATGTTCAGCTCCAAAAAAGCCGGATTATGTTCCAGCGCCGCCAGAGCCGCCTGTGCAAAGCACGCGGGTTCCCGGCCAAAAAGCTGGATCCCCGCTGGCTGCTCCGCAGCGGAAAGCGCCATCAGCTCGGCGCTCTTGCGGTCGCCCATGCAAATGCCCTTGGCGCTGACCATCTCGCTGCACACAAACGCCGCCCCTTCCGCCCGGCACAGCTCGCGGAACGCGCGGTCAGCCGCCCCTGCCATGGGCGCAAGCGCAATGGCGGCGCTATCCGCCGTGAGCGTCCATCCCGTCCCGGTCATACCGCAGTGAACCCGCCTGTGATTGTGTTTGCGCCAAAGTTGCCCCAAAAGCCGCGGGCAGCGACTTCAGCGACGTATTCCGCGCCGGGCGTGAGGCCGTCGAGGGGGAGGGAGAGCGTCGCGGGCAGGGGCGTAAAATAAAAATCAGACCAGAGGGAGTATTGCCGCACCACTACGCCATCCGCCGCGCGGCGAATACGGACGTAGTAATCCAGCACCGGCGCAACGGCAAAATCCGCCTGGTCAAAGGTCAGGCGGTTGTTTTCGACGCACAGCGCCGCGCCCTGCGCAAAGCGGGGCGCTTTCGCCGCCGCGCTGCGTTTGGCACGGGTGTATTGGAAGCTCTCCGGCTCGCTCGGCGTTTCAATTTCCCACAGCAGGGGGTATGCCTGGTCGTTGAGCAGATCCCAGGGCGTTATGCGCACCCGGTTTTGCGCATCCGCTTCAACGATGAGCATCTGCGCGGCCGCCTCCGCACCGGGCGGTGTGGTGCCGTAATATTTGTCGTATTCATCCAGGTCAAAATAGGAAAGCGTGCCGCAGCCCAGGCTGGTGAACTGCGCCTGGTGGATGGATCGCGGGTCGTTGACGGAAACATGGGAATGCCCCGAAAAATCAATCACCTGGGGGTAATGCATCAAAATTGTGGTGAGATCGGCGTTGCCCCAATCGATGCTGCCCGCGACGGTATCGCGGATATGGGGGTGCTGGAAGAAGAAGATCGGCTTGCGCGGGTCGTCCGCCGCCGCCTCGGCCAGCGCCGCCGCCGCCCAATCGCGCTTGGCCTGGTCAAAATCGGTGCCGCGCGAAGGCGAAAGCGAAATAAAGTGAAAGCCGTTGATCACCGTATGCACATCCGGCTTCTGGTGAAAGTGCCGTTCGAGCTTTTCGTAGGCTTCGGCCACATGGTCGCCGCAAAATTCGTGGCTGGCCACCGAAAGGATCGCGGTGGTTGCGGGCAGCAGCCCCGCTGCAAGCGTCTGCCGGAAGGCCAGGAACTGCGCTTCGGTGCCACGGTCGGCAAGGTCGCCCACCACGGCCAAAGCATCCAGGGCGTGGTAATCCGGCGCCTGTGCCGCAAAGCGGTAGCCGGTTTGCAGCGCCTGCGCCATGCGCTCGCGCTCCACTGAGTGATCATCCTTATAATGCACATCGCTCAAAGCAATGAAGCGCAGGACGGGGGTAAAACCTTCCATGGGTATCTTCTCCTCAAAATAGAAATAAATTTAAACCAGCCCGGGTTCTTCCAGCTCCAGCCAGAGCGAGCGTTCCGGCGGGAGTTCGTCTTCGTCCTCCGGCTCTTCCGGCGCCATGGCCACGACTTCCAGCTTTTCGCCGCCCGACCAGAGCATGGGCGTGATGCGCAGCAAAAATCCGCAGCCGCCGGGGGTGAGCCATTCGTGCATCTCCGCTTCCGGCAAACCGAACCGCGCCAGCAGCGCCATGATGATCCCCCCGTGGGTGACGACCACAGCGTGGGTGGTGCCGGTTTTGAGCAGCCCGCCCACGAGCTTGGTGAAGGTGCCAAAGATGCGATCCTGGAAGTCCTCCAGCGCTTCGGCAAAGGGCGGGGTCAGCCCCGGTTCCCCGGCAAGCCAGCGGTGATAGAGCGGGTGATCCTCCAACTCCGGCGGGGTTTTGTTCTCATATTCGCCAAAGTAATATTCCCGCAGGCCGTCGAGTACGATGGGCTTTGCATCCGGGTAGAGCAGCGCCGCCGTTTCGCGGCACCGGGCAAGGGGCGAAGTGAACAGCGCATCGGCGTGGGGGTATTGCAACGCCCCGCGCAGGTCGCACAGCTGCTGCTTGCCCTCCCGGGTGAGGGGGGCGTCTGTGTCGCCGATGTAGCGCCCCTCGCTCTCGCCTTCGGCCAACCCGTGGCGCAGCAGGGTCAAATAATAGGATTTCATGGGAACCTCACTGTGTAAAGTATTTTTGCTTTACCGCATTAAACTAAGAAATCGTTGTTTTTCAGGGGATTTTCATCTCTGTAAAGGTATTTCACTTTACGGCTTTGCCAGTAGGCCTTTATACAATTTAATATAGGCGCTGGCCGATTTTGCCCAGCTGTTGTCGCATTCCATGGCGCGGCGCACCAGTTGCTGCCAGCCTTCCTCGTTTTTGTAGCCTTCCACCGCACGCAGCATCGCGTGCAGCAGCTGCTCGGCGCTGTATCCCGGAAAGGTGAAGCCGTTGCCCTCCCCCGTGCCGCTGTCGGATACCGAATCCTTTAAGCCCCCGGTTTCGCGCACAACGGGGATGCAGCCATAGCGCAGGGCGATCATTTGCGAAAGGCCGCAGGGTTCGCTCTTGGAAGGCATCAGCAGCAAATCAGCGCCCGCATAAATTTGCCGCGAAACTGCCGGGATGAAGTCAATCTTCACGCCCACGCGCCCCGGGTAATCCCGCGCAAGCTGGCGGAAGAATTCTTCGTATTGCCACTCGCCGGTGCCAAGCACCGCCAGTTGGGCTTCGGTGCCGTTCAAAAGCGCCCGCAGCTTTGCCCGCAGCAAATCCAGCCCCTTGTGTTCCACCAAGCGGCTGACGATGCCGAACAGCGGCTTGCGCGGCGCTTCTTCCAGGCCATAAAGCTGCTGAAGCGCGGTTTTATCCGCCGCTTTGCCGGTGGGGTCGCCCGCGCTGAACGGCGCGGCAATGGCGGGGTCGGCCGCAGGGTCATAGCCGACAACGTCAATCCCGTTGAGGATGCCGCTCAGTTTTTGCTGCCGTGGCCGGAGGATGCTATCGAGGCCATGACTATACCAGGGATCCAAAATCTGCCCCGCATAGGTGGGGCTGACCGTCGTCACCGCGTCGGCGCATTCAATGCCGCCCTTCATCAGGTTGACGCAGCCGTCGTGTTCCACCAGCGTGCGGTATCGCCCGTCCAGGCCGAAGACGTCCTCCAGGATTTCCATGCCGTATTTGCCCTGGTATTCGATGTTGTGGATGGTGAACACCGTTCGGATGCTCTGGTAGTATTCCGATTTGCCGTAAAACGCCGCCTGGAACACCGGGGTCAAGGCGGTCTGCCAATCGTTGCAGTGGATGATGTCCGGCTTCCAGCCCTCCAGGTGGGGCAAAATTTCAAGCACAGCGCGGGCAAAAAAGGCAAAGCGCTCCGCATCGTCATAATAGCCATAGATCTGCTTGCCCCGCTTGAAGTAATACTGATTATCCAGCAAATAATAGATCACGCCGTTGGCCTTGGCTTCAAAGATGCCGCAATACTGCCTGCGCCAGGCCACCGGCACCACGATGTGCGTCAGGAACCGCATGGATTCCTTCAGCTCCGCCGGAATGGTGTCATACAGCGGCAGCACGACGCGCGCGCCAATCAGTCGGCGGCGCAACGCCGCCGGCAGGGAACCGGCCACCTCCGCCAGCCCGCCGCTGGATTTGAAGGGCAACGCCTCGCTGGCGGCAAAAAGAACTTTCATGGGGAACCTCCCTTTCGCCGCTTTATGCGGCATACTTGCTTGTAACGCACACGCTTTTCCGCTACACCACAATCTGCTTTGCCAAATAAATCGGGTAATTTGCCGCGCCCACGAGGGTTTTGCCGGGTTTTATCACCACGCCTTTGTCGGCAATCACGCTTTCGAGCTGCACGCCCGCGCTGATGTAGGTTCCCTGCATGAGGATGCAGTTGCGCACGCTTGCGCCCGCTTCAATGCGCACACCGCGGAAAAGCACGCTGTTCTCGGCTTCGCCTTCCAGCTGGCAGCCATCGGCCACCAGGCAGTTTTTGATGTTGGAATGCAAGCCGTAAATGGTGGGCATGTCATCCTGCACCTTGGTCAGCACGGGGCGCTGCGCATCAAAGAGGGTGCGGCGGTTGCCGGGCTGGAGCAGCGTCATCGACGCATCATAATAGCCTTGCAGGGAATCGACCACCTGCACATATGCCGTCACTTCCGCTGCATGGATGCGCAGGGAATGCACATGCAGCTGAATCAAATCGCGCTCAAAATCGGTGCGGCCAAGGTTCAGCGCTTCCTGAAGCAAACGTTCCAGCAGCGCCTTGCGCAGCACGAAAGTGTTGAGGGAATACAGGCAATCCGGCGTTTCTTCCCGGCTCACGGCGATTTCCGTCAGGCGCATCCCCTGCGCTGCATCCGCCTTGAGGCGCATACAATCCAGCCGGGGGGCGCGCCCCCGCTTGGCCGCCACGGTGATGTCCGCCCCGCTGGCTGCGTGCGCCTTGAACAGCGCACGGTAATCCAGGTTGCCAACCACGTGGCAATCGCTCATGATCACGTATTCCTCTTTGGAATTCTTCAAAAACGCCAGTGCGCCGGTCAGGCCTTCCATGCGGGTCTGGTTGCCCGCAATCCCCCCGCCTGAAAACGGCGGCAGCAGCACCATGCCCTCGTGCTTGCGGGCAAGATCCCACGGCCTACCCTGGGCAAGGTGATCCATCAGGGAACGGTAGTTGCTCTTGGTGATCACCCCGACTTTGGAAATACCGCCGTTGACCATGCTCGAAAGCGGGAAGTCGATCATACGGTAACGCCCGCCGAAGGGAACCGAACCCATCGTGCGCAGGTTGGTCAGTTCCGGCAAAGCCTCGTCATAGGAATTGGAAAAGAGGATACCCAGTATGTTGTTGACTCTCATGTTAGATTTCCCCCTCCACATCATTTTCAATCATTGCGCTGGGGGTAACCGTTGCGCCGCGCCCCACCCGCAGGCCGGAACCCACCACCGCAACGCCCCAGGCGTCCAGCTGCGCGCAGTCTTCCGGCCGCGCACCCACCACGGCGCCCTCTTCAATGACGGAATTTTCGGCCACGATGGCGTATTGCACCACCGCGCCGCGCTTGACCGTCACGCCGGGCATCAGGATGGAATCGCGCACCACAGCATCCTTTTCCACCGTAACCTGCGAAAAGAGGATGGAGAAATCCACCGTGCCTTCCACCTCGCAACCGGCGGAGATCATGGCGTTTTGCACCGACGCACCCTCCGCCACAAAGTGGGGCGGCGACGCCGGGTTGCGGGAATAGATCTTCCAATCCTGGTCGCTGAGGTCAATATCCACCTTGGGGTTGAGCAGATCGAGGTTCGCTTCCCACAGGCTTTCGATGGTGCCAACGTCCTTCCAGTAACCATCGAAGGGGTAGGCAAACACGCCCTCGCCCGCCGCGTGCATGGCGGGGATCACATCCTTGCCAAAGTCGTTGGAAGAATCCGCCCGCGCTTCATCGGCGATGAGGTATGCCCGCAGCTTTGCCCATGTGAACACATAAACGCCCATGGAAGCCTTGTTGCTCCGGGGGTTCTTCGGCTTTTCTTCAAATTCGGTGATGCGGCTCGCTTCATCCGTCAGCATCAGGCCGAAGCGGCTGGCCTCCTCCCACGGGACTTCCAGCATGGCGATGGTGCAATCGGCCTCCTTCGCCTTGTGGAAATCCAGCATCCTGGCGTAATCCATCTTATAGATATGGTCGCCCGAAAGGATCAGCACATATTCCGGCTGGTAGCGGTCAATGAAGTGTATGTTCTGATAGATCGCGTTGGCGGTGCCCTTATACCACTGGCTGCCTTTGATCTGCTGGTAAGGGGAAAGCACATGCACGCCGCCGTTGGCGCGATCCAGATCCCACGGCTGGCCGTTGCCGATGTAATCGGTCAGCTCCAGCGGCTGGTACTGGGTCAGCACCCCGACGGTATCGATGCCGGAATTGACGCAGTTGCTCAAGGGGAAATCGATGATACGGTATTTGCCGCCATACGGAACGGCAGGTTTTGCAAGGAACTTGGTCAGCACGCCCAACCGGCTCCCCTGCCCCCCGGCCAGCAGCATGGCGATGCATTCTTGCTTTTGCATTGTGGGGTTCCCTCCTTCTTTATTATGTGCATGGTTGTGAATTGTTTGTGATCCAAAAGACCATCTTATTGGTAAGGAGCCTGGACACGGCACGCCGTGTCCCTACAAACGTTCATCATAAAATCGGTCTTCTTTCCAATTGGACGGGTTGTTGTTGATGTATTCCGCAATTCGGATATAGATAGTGTCTACATGAGTTGACAAGCGTCGGCAGATGTGATATACTATAAGAAAAACGGAGGTTATTCTTATGGAGATTACGCAAGCAGATTATCATCGGCATGACATTTCAGACGAGGTTTGGGCCGTTTTGGAACCGAACATGACCGGAAAACCTGGACAGTGGGGCGGTATCGCAAAAGACAACAGAACCTTTATAAATGGGGTGTTTTGGGTGTTGCGCACGGGTGCGCCGT
>JAITNG010000020.1 GCA_031290595.1 Oscillospiraceae bacterium | reverse complement strand
GCGATTTCCGGCGCGGGCAAAAATTTTGATACCTGGCCGGAGATGCTCGATAATGTGATCCCCTACATCGGCGGTGAGGAAGAAAAATCCGAGCAGGAGCCGCTGAAAATCTTTGGCACGGTGCGCGGCGGCGTGATTGAAAACGCCACTTTGCCGCGCTTCACGGCGCAATGCTTGCGCGTGCCGGTCAGCGACGGCCACATGGCGGCGGTGTTCCTCCGCTTTGCGCAGGGCAAAAAGCCCGCAAAAGAAGCGATCATCGACGCATGGAAAAACTATTCCGGCGCGGCGCACCAGCTGCACCTGCCCAGCGCACCGCAGCAGTTCCTGCATTATTTTGAAGAAGATAATATGCCCCAGACGAAGCTCCACCGCAACCTGGAAGGCGGCATGGCGGTGAGCATCGGCCGCTTGCGGGAAGATACGCAGTATGACTACAAGTTCGTTTGCCTTTCGCACAACACGCTGCTGGGCGCGGCGGGCGGTTCGGTGCTCACCGCAGAACTTTTATGTGCGCAGGGGTACATTGCACCGCAGAACGCATAATAATTATAGTAGTATTGACAGGGCGCTGGTTGCCCTATGCTCAAAGGAGGAGCGCATTTAGATGAAGAAGCTCGTTTTCACCGGCGCGGGCGTTGCGATTGTGACGCCGTTTTGCGCGGACGGTTCCCTCAATTACCCCAAGCTCGCCGAACTGATTGACGGCCAGATTGCCCGCGGCACCGACGCCGTCGTGATCTGTGGCACCACGGGCGAAAGCCCGACCCTCACCCCGGAAGAACATGCGGAAGTGATCCGCTTTGCCGTGCGGCAGGTCAATGGCCGCATCCCCCTGATTGCGGGGACGGGGAGCAACGACACCGCTTTCGCCCGCAAGCTATCACTGGAAGCGCAGGCCGCCGGCGCGGACGCCTTGCTGATGGTCACGCCCTACTACAACAAAACATCCCAGGCCGGGCTGGTCAAGCACTTCACCAGCGTGGCCGATGCTGTGGATCTGCCGATCATCCTCTATAACGTTCCCTCGCGCACAGGGGTCAATATTTTGCCGGAAACCTACTACACCCTTTCCCGCCACACAAATATTGTTGCGACCAAGGAAGCCAACGGCGATATTTCTTCCGTGGCCAAGACCCGCGCCCTTTGCGGCGATGATCTGGCCGTTTACAGCGGCAACGACGATCAAATCACCGCGCTGATGGTGCTGGGGGGCAAGGGCGTGATCTCCGTGCTTTCCAACGTTGCGCCGGAAGCCGCCCATGCCATCGCCGCTGCAGCGCTGGCCGGGGATTTTGCCGGGAGCGCCAGGCTCCAGCTGGAATGGCTGGATCTGTGCAACGACCTGTTTGTGGACGTCAACCCCATCCCGGTCAAGGAAGCGATGAACCTGATGGGGCTGGAAGTCGGCCCCTGCCGTCTGCCGCTGTGCGAAACGGACGAAGCCAAGCGGAGCAAGCTCAAGGTGACGCTGGCGCGGCACGGGCTGCTCTGATGGTGTAGGTAGGAGAAAAAATATGTTGACAATCTTTTTGAGCGGATGCTACGGAAAGCTCTGCCATGCTGTGACGGAGTGTGCGGATACCCAGGAGGATCTGCGCATCACCGGGGGGATTGACCAGGCCACCGGGAAGGGGGCGCTGCCCTTCCCGGTCTACCCCAGCCCGGCGGCGGTGCAGGGCGGCAAGCCGGATGTGATCATCGATTGTTCGCATCCGTCGATTCTGCCCGGCTTGCTGGAATATGCCCTGCGTGAGCGGGTGCCGCTGGTGATTGCCACCACGGGCTACGGCGCAACGGAGCATTCGCTGCTGGCCGAAGCCGCCAAGCGCATCCCGGTATTTTATGGCCGCAACATGAGCCTTGGCGTCAGCTTGCTCAAGGAACTGGCGAAATCGGCTGCACGGGTGCTGGGGTCGGGGTTCGATGTGGAAATCGTGGAAGCCCACCACAACCAAAAAATCGACGCCCCCAGCGGCACGGCGCTGCTCCTGGCCGAAGCGGTCAACGAAGTGTTGGACGAGCCGTATGCCTTCGCCTACGAGCGCCAAAGCCGCAGCGAACCCCGGCGGCACAGCGAAATTGGGATACATAGCATCCGGGGCGGTTCCATTGTGGGCGACCACAGCGTCATTTTTGCGGGCTTTGATGAAGTGATCACCCTGCAACACAGCGCCGGGAGCAAGCGCCTGTTCGCAGCGGGCTGTGTCAGCGCAGCGCGTTTCATCGTGCGCCAGGAACCGGGCTGTTACGGCATGGATGACCTGGTAAGAATTTGCGGCTAGCCAAAGGGTAAGAAAACAACAATAATGATGAAAACAGGCGGCGTCATGGGGATTCAATCCATGACGCCGCCTGAAATTTATGCGAACCATCATTTCCCCCGTGACCGAACCCTTCGCCGCTGCACCATTGCGCCCAGTTTTTCGATTTCGAGTATGACGGTGGGGAGGATGGAGAGCGCGGCCACCACCAGCCATTGGTTCAGGTTCATGGCCACGGTGCCGAAGATTGCGCACAGCGGCGGGAAGCTGACCACGACGGCCTGCAAGCCGATGCAGAGGAAGTTGGCAAAGTTCATCCGGGAATTGGAGAACGGGCCGATCACCAGCAGGGAGCGTTCGGAGCGCATATTGTTGGCGTGGGCGATTTCAACAAAACTCAGCACAGAAAACGCCATGGTGCGCCCTAGCGCGAGGTCGTCCCCCATGCCCAGCACGCTGCGCCCCAAAACGAAGGCCAGCAGTGTCACCGCGCCCATAAAGAGGCCTTCAAGCGCCATGTGGAAGCCCAGGGAACCGCTGAAAAAGCTCTGGTTGACGGGTTTGGGTGGCCGGTTCATGATGTGCTTGTCGGTCGGTTCCATGCCCAGGGCGATGGCCGGGGCGGAATCCGTCACCACATTGACCCAGAGCAGCTGAATCGGCAGCAGGGGCGGGGGCATCCCAAAAAGGGAGGCGAAGAACACGGCGACGATTTCGCCGATGTTGGAGCTGATGAGGAAATGCACCGCTTTTTTGATGTTGTCATAGATCCCCCGCCCCAGTTCCACCGCACGGACGATGGTGGCAAAGTTATCGTCGGTGAGGATCATATCCGCTGCGCCTTTGGCGACTTCTGTGCCGCTGCGCCCCATCGCGCAGCCAATATCGGCCGCCTTGAGCGCCGGTGCGTCGTTGACCCCGTCGCCGGTCATGGCCACCACATGCCCCTGTTCCCGCAGCGCCTTGACGATCCGCATTTTATGTTCCGGCGTCACCCGGGCAAACACGCGGCAGGTCTTGAGCGCCTCCGGCAGCCGTTCGTCGCTGAGTGTATCAAGCTGGCTGCCGGTCATGGCGCTGCCCGCGCCCCGGGCGGTTTCTATGATCCCAAGCTCTTCCGCAATGGCCACGGCGGTGGCGATGTGGTCGCCGGTGATCATGATGGGCGTGATGCCCGCCCGTTTGCAGGTTTTCACCGCCGCCTTGGCTTCCCGGCGCAGGGGGTCGTGCATCCCGATCAGCCCCAGGAAGGTCAGCTCGTTTTCCGCAAGCTCGCGCGTATTTCCCTCCTTGGGCAGGGGTTTGACGGCCACGGCGATCACCCGCAGCGCCCGTGCGGCCATGGCGTCGTTTTGCGCCAGGAGCTTGCTGCGCAGCGCGGCATCCAAAGGCACAACCCGCCCGTTCACTTCGGCGCTCCGGCACCGCGCCATCAAAATATCCGGCGCACCCTTGGTGATCAGCAGCTTCCCGCTGGCCGGTGCGTCGCTCTTGCCTTCCGGAAACCGGCACAGCACGCTCATGCGCTTGCGGGCGGAATCAAAGGGCAGCTCCCCCAGGCGGGGGTACTGTTCCCGATCCTGCATCGCCGGGAGCCTGCGCTGCACCGCTGCATCCACAATGGCGGTTTCGGTCGGTTCGCCAATCAGCGTTTTGCGCTTGCCGCTGCCCTGCACCGTGGCGTTGCAGCACAGCGCCGCCAGTCGGAGCAGCCGCCGGGCGGCGGCTTCGGTGAGCGCAAGCTCCCCCTGGGCGGTCGCCAGGTGCGTGATGGTCATCTTGTTTTGGGTCAGCGTGCCGGTTTTATCCGAACAGATCACGCTGGCACAGCCGAGGGTTTCCACCGCGGGCAGGCGGCGCACGATGGCGTTGGATTTTGCCATGCGCTGCACGCCCAGCGAAAGCACCACCGTCACCATGGCGGGCAGCCCTTCCGGGATTGCCGCGACCGCCAGGCTCACCGAAAGCAAAAAGCTATCCAGCAGCGGGAGCTTTTGCAGGAATCCCAGCAAAAACACCAGGGCGCTGATCGCCATTGCGCCAATCCCCAACTGCTTGCCGACTTTTTCCAGCCGCTGCTGGAGCGGGGTCTGCGGCGCTTTTTCCTGGCTGAGCAGCCCCGCAATCCTGCCAACCTGCGTCTGCATCCCGGTTGCCGTCACCAGCGCTTTTCCGTGGCCGCTGAGTACCACGGTGGAAGAAAGCACCATGTTCCGCCGGTCGGCGGGCGCTGCCGCTGCGGGGAGGATCGCCCCGGCCTCCTTTTTGGAAGGCATGGATTCCCCGGTCAGCGCACTTTCCTGTGTGCTGAGCGCCGAGGCTTCCAGCAGCCGCGCATCCGCCGGGACGAGGTCGCCTGTTTCCAAAAAGAGAACATCCCCCCGCACCACCTCATCGGCGGGGATGCGTTTGCGCTGCCCGCCGCGCAGCACCTCCGCCGTGGGAGCGGAAAGTTTTTCGAGCGCATCCAGGGCTTTTTCGGCGCGTCCCTCCTGGATCATCCCGACAATGCCGTTGATGAGCACAATGGCGACGATGATGATGGAATCCAGGTAATCCCCGCCGCCGCCCAGCAGCGCCGCCGCTGCCGAAATGCCCGCCGCCGCCAGCAGCGCCAGCACCATAAAATCCTTGAACTGGGCGAGCAGACGCTTCCACCAGGGGTCGCCGCGCTTTTGCTCCAAACGGTTGCGGCCTTCACGCGCCAGCAGCTGTCGCGCCTCCTCTTCCCGCAACCCGTGCGCCGGGTCAACATGCAGCTGCCGCAAAGCCTCTTCGCCGCTGATGCTATGATATTCCATGGGTACCTCCACTTTTTCAAGTAATCTTATGCATCGCCCGTGTTACTTGGTATGATCCAATCCCGCAGGGTAGGCGGTTCGCTTTCCGGGGGCAGGAAGGTCAGGTTGCTGATGCGCAGGTAACGCCCCGCTGCGTTGGCGGCGTATGCGAAGCGGAAGCCGCCTTCTTCCAGCTGGACGAAGCCCAGGGGTTCGTCTTCCCCCGCGCCCAGGGCATAGAGCCAGCGGGCGCACTGATCCGGCGGTGCTTGGGTGAACGCGCCCAGCAACCGCTTGGCTTCGGCGAGGAACGCCCCCATCCCCTCTTCGGCGTGCGTGGTGAGCGAAACGGTGTGCAGCCGCCCGCCGGGCAGCGCTTCCAGGGTCAGCAGATGCAGCGCATCCGGGGCAGCTTGCCACCGCTGGCTTCCGTCCGCCGCCTGTTCCAGGCTGAAATGTTCCGGCACAAGGGCACTTTTGTCATCGGTCAGCGCACTATAGTTCTCACAAAACAGGCGCAGATCCTGCCAGGGTTCCTTTTGGCAGGCAACCGGCAGCAACAGCAGCGCGGCGCAGAGCAGAACGCACAGGCGCTTTTTTGTGGCTTGCAAGCAAAACGCCTCCCTTCAAAATGCATCCGGCTTATCCATATGCTTGACCCGGCGGTGCTATGCAAAAATCGGTTGATCGTTTTTGAAAATGCAAAGCCGCCCGGCCGGGCTTTGCGCGATGTGAAGTACATTCCCACGCACATGGTATAGGCCAGCAAAAAAACGAGAACAGCCAACACAACTGCGCTTTTGTTGTCGTTTTGCTTCACGAGGGTACCGCCTCCGGTTGCTCGCGCAAATATTTCATAATATTTTCCTCCTAAAAATGCCGCAAATGTGTTGCTTTTGCGGCCATAATGGTGTATAATAGGGATGAGGTGATTTGAAATGGCTAAAACAGCAAGTTTGAATATTCGCATCGATCCCAACACAAAAAGCAGCGCGGAAGCGCTCTTTGGGCAGTTTGGCATCACGGTCGCGGATGCGGTCAGCATCTTTTTGAACAAGGCGATCATGGAGGGCGGCCTGCCCTTCGAGATGCGCCAGCCCCGCTATAACGCTGAAACCGAAGCCGCCATCCAAGAGTCGCGCGACATCATGTCGGGCAAAATCCAGGCGAAAGCCTATGCTTCTTTCGGCGAATTTTTAGCAGATTTGGAGCACGATGACGATGCTGACGTTTGAAACAACTGTGAATTTTCGCCGCGATGTGAAGCGTGCGGGGAAGCGCGGACTGGATATTTCCAAATTGGAAGCTATCGTCGATACGCTTTTGACCGAAGTTCCGCTTGCCCCAAAGCACCAAGATCACGCCTTAACGGGCGACTACATTGGCCATCGCGAGTGCCACATCCAGCCCGATTGGTTGCTGATCTATGCCGTGGATGGCGAAAATCTCATCCTCACTGCATCCCGCACAGGGAGCCACGCGGATTTGTTCCGCTGATTCAACGCACTTTGCCCTTCTTTTTTCTCCGCGCTGCCTATCAGTGGCTTGCGAATTCCCGCAACGGTTTTCCCGGCTCATAGCCCCCAACGCAGGTTTTCGATCCACTTTCCTTGGCGATTATGAATCAGCACTATCAGTGCGCCAGGCAACCTAAAAAATCCTAAAAAATCTGTAACCCTCCCAACCTTCCCTGCATACGATGCGATAGGGAAAAGAAGGAGGTTTTACATATGCCTTGCAATGGGTGCGGTGGCGGCTGCGGCGGTTATGGGAACGGTAGGCGGTACCCCGGGGGGTACGGCAGCAACGGGCAGAGCTATGTCCGCTTTGGCCCCGGCGGTAGCGTGGTCGTCAACAACAATAACAATAACAACAACAACGGCGCGGGCGGCGGTTCCCCTTGGGATGCCCCGTTTTCGTATTGCCCGGAACCGCCGTTTTGCGGCCAGCCGCCGCCCTGGGGCGGTTGGAACTGCTGGGGGCCGTGGGGGCCGTGGAACGGGGAACCCGCGCCGCCGTGGTGCGCCTTATGCCCCACGGGGGCAACCGGCGACACGGGCACAACGGGCAGCACCGGCGCAACGCTCGCGTTGCCGGTGGCGGGCGGCTGCGAAAACAGCGTTGCGGCTTCGAGCCTGTTGCCGCAGTGGCCGGTGATCCGGCGGCGTTACCGCTACCATGCGTCGCTCAACCCGCCGACGCCCGGTCACCTGCCCCAGGCGCAATACATATCAGCAACGCCGTTGCCGGATGAGGATGAAGAAACCCAGAAAGAAGCGCTCATAGAAGGTATAGAAGGCACAGAAGAACCCCCAATTGAAAGCGGCACAGCCGACTAGCCCGCCGCAGACGCGCAGGCGTGAAATTTGCTTGCTTTTTTTGGTTGGATCTTGTATAATAGGAAAGTACAGAGGGCTGTACGTTTTGCGTGCAGCCCAATTCCTATTGTATGGGGGCGCTGATATGGGTGTGAAAAAGTATATCTTTGTGACGGGCGGGGTTGTTTCCGGCCTGGGGAAAGGCATCACGGCTGCTTCACTGGGGCGGCTGCTCAAGGCGCGGGGCGTGAAGGTCACCATGCAAAAGCTGGATCCTTACATCAACATTGACCCCGGCACGATGAGTCCGTTCCAGCACGGCGAGGTTTTCGTCAC
>JAITNG010000170.1 GCA_031290595.1 Oscillospiraceae bacterium | reverse complement strand
CGCAAAAATAAGCACTGGCACCCGCCGTTTGGTCTACGCACGTGACGGCCACAGTTGTGCGCTCTGCGAGCGCACGGAAGTTATCCACATCCACCACATCCAGCCAAGAGGGCGGGGCGGCTCCAATGCGCCGGAAAACCTAATCTGCCTTTGCCCAACGTGCCACGCCATCGCACACGGCGAGTATGTTCTCGCCAATCAGTTTCCGTTTGACCAAGCCACAGCCGAGGATGCAATCCACTACTACATTGAATACCAGGCGGGCGGGGGGTAAAACCCTCCCCCTTTCTGGATGCGCTGCCGCGCACCTCTCGGGCTGGCCAAGCCCACCCCGCCCGCTCCACAGCCGTAAGGAAGAGTGGGACACTATCACATGATGGGATTCAGTTACTCCACGCTCCCCCGCTGCTGCGGCAGCGGACGCGTGTCGAACAATTGCACTCCGCGCGGATAAACCGCGCTGCGCGGGCGTGTCATGGTTACTCGCTTCGCTCAAACAATTGTTAAGCGCGGCGCGGGCTGAACCCGCTTCCTCCGCGCTTACGCCCTTGCGGAACTACGCCGCCCACTGGGCGGGGCTGGGTTACGCCGCCCGCTGCGGGCGGGGCTTTGCGCGGCACAGCCGCGCCCTTTGCAGTCTGCCCCCAAAAGGAAGGAAGCCCTTCCCCAGATATGGTATAATGGAATCACCACAAGACCATTCACCAAAAAAGGGAGGACTTCCAGTGAACATTATAGCACAAGAAGCGAGGAAGCGTCAAGCGACCGTGAAGCTGGCGCTGAGGAAAGGAAAGAGCTTTGCGGCAGCGAAGTATGCGGTAAGCCTTAGCAGCGTAAAGCGGTGGTGCAAGCGATACGACCCGGCAGTTGGATGGAAATCGCTGCGGGAGGGTTCGCATAAGCCGCTGTCGCCGCACCCAAAGCAGCATACAGACGAGGAGGAGGCCTTGATACAAAAGGTTTTCAAGGAAAAATATTTTCGCTGGGGATGGCAGGGGGTGTTCGATGAATTGGTTGACAACCACGGCTACAAGCGAACGTATCACGGGATGCTCCACGCAGCCAAACGGATGCGGTTGACGGGCGAGGCCGAGCAAAAAAAGCCGCCACGCAAGCACGACCGACACTTCCCGGCACTTTCCAAGCCCGGTGAGAAGGTGCAAATTGATGTGAAAGAGGCGCCGTATTGCTGCCTGAAAGGCGATGCCAAACGCGATCAAAAGCATCTGTATCAATGGACAGCGATTGATGAGTGCACCCGATTTCGCTTTGTTTATGGCTACGACGAACACACGGCGGAGAACACCGTGGACTTTTTCAAACGGCTGCAAAAGGCGTTTCCGTTTCCAATTCAGTGCGTGCAAACGGACAATGGCACCGAGTTCACCTACAAATTCATCAGCGAAACGGAACAAAGTCCGCTCGATAAACTCCTTGATACACTTGCGATTCCGCACAAATTGATCCCGC
Organism: Oscillospiraceae bacterium; assembly: GCA_031290595.1. Classification (GTDB taxonomy): domain Bacteria; phylum Bacillota; class Clostridia; order Oscillospirales; family Acutalibacteraceae; genus WRMQ01. The sequence continues at coordinate 6,894 of JAITNG010000170.1, read as the reverse complement.
CGCGCACGCCCTGGCACAATGGAAAGGTGGAGCGATCGCACCGAAGCGATCAGCGCTATTTCTACAACTGGGAGAACTTCGGTAGCGTCGAAGAACTCAACGAAAAGTTAGCCGTTCACCTCCATTGGTACAACCGCCGCCGCATGAGAACGCTGGGTTTTCAAAGCCCCGCACAGCGCCTGGATACCCTGCTTGCGTCCGTGCCGGATTTATGTGACGCTTCGTCGCTACGCTCCTCAGCGTCACATAAATCCGCCTGAATCCATCCATCTACCATATCTTGTGGCTGCTCTTCCGCCGGGGGGAAATCTTCCTTGGGTCATATCATTGACATACGCAGAACCGCTTTCTAAAAAATTTCCCCAACCCCCTTTACAAATCGAAAATTTGTGCTATACTATATAGGAACAATCGTTCTGAATTTCGACCGTCCGTTTGGGGGTGCTGCTTTGGATATGATGGAAAAATTGGAATACCTGGTCAATGGCGCGAAGTATGACGCCGCCTGCACCTCTTCCGGCGCCGACCGCAAGGCGGAACCCGGGGGCATCGGTTCGGCCGTCAGTGGCGGGTGCTGCCATTCCTTTGCTGCGGACGGGCGCTGCATTTCGCTGCTCAAGGTGCTGATGACCAACGCCTGTATCTATGACTGCGCCTACTGCGTCAACCGCCGGAGCAACGACATCCCCCGCGTGACCTTTACGCCGGAGGAACTGGCGGAACTGACGATCCAGTTCTATCGCCGCAATTATATTGAAGGGCTGTTCCTTTCCAGCGGCGTGCTGCGCAGCCCCGATTACACGATGGAGCGGATGATCCGCGTGGTGGAGCTGTTGCGGGTGCAGTATCGGTTCCAGGGCTATATCCATGCCAAGACCATCCCCGGCGCTTCGCCGGAACTGGTTTGGCAGCTGGGCGTGCTGGCCGACCGCCTCAGCGTCAACATCGAATTCCCCAGCGAGCAGAGTCTGCGCCAACTAGCGCCGGATAAGACCCGGCAAGCGATCCTCGCGCCCATGGGGCAGATGCACCAGTGGATGCAGGGCAACCGCCAGGCGCTGGAAATCCAGGCGCCCGCCCACCGTCTGCCCGCCGCGCGCCGGGCTGCGCCCCGGTTCGCCACCGCCGGGCAAGCCACGCAAATGATCATCGGCGCAACGCCGGAAAGCGACTACCAGATCCTGCGGCTGGCACAGGGGCTTTATCATAAATACGAACTCAAGCGGGTGTTTTATTCGGCCTACATCCCCGTGCTGGAACACAGCTTGCTCCCTGCGCTGGATACCAAGCCGCCCCTGCTGCGGGAACACCGGCTCTATCAGGCGGATTTTTTGCTGCGGCAGTATCATTTTGCCGCCGAAGAGCTGCTTGCGCCGGAGGCCCCGAACTTCAACCCCTATTTGGATCCGAAGTGCAACTGGGCGCTGCTGCACCCGGAATTCTTCCCCATCGATGTGCAGCGGGCGGGAAAAGAAACTTTATTGCGCGTCCCGGGCATCGGCTCGCGCAGCGCAACGCGCATTGTGGCAGAACGCCGCAGCGTAAAACTGGATTTTGCGGCGCTCAAACGCATGGGCGTGGTGCTCAAGCGGGCGCAGTATTTCATCCTGGCGGCGGATCACCCCCGGGGGCTGCACCTGCCGGGCGAAACCGTCGCCCGCGCCCTGATCGACCCCAAAATATTCGCCTTCGGCATGGAACAACTGAGCCTGTTTTCGCCGGGCGGCCTCGGCCTCCCCGGCGCGGGGGATGTAAAAAACCTGCGCGAAGCCACGGAAGAAGCCGTGCTGGTCATGGGGAGGAGCGCCTATGCGTGAGCCGGTGCCGCGGGATGTTGTGTATCAATACGACGGATCGCTGGAAGGGTTTTATTGCTGCCTGTTTGAGAGTCTGCGCCGGGGGGAACTGCCCGCCGCGCTGGAAGACGCTGCGGATGCGCAGCCGCGCCTGTTTGCCCCGGTGTGGATTGAAACCGACCCCGCCCACGCCCTGCGGGTGCAGCGCTCCATCGGCGAAAAGATTGCGCCCCGCGCCTTGCATCTGACCGAAACGGTCTTCCTTTCGTGCCTGGAAGAAAAGGAGCTGCACCTGCTGCACTTCCTCCTGCGGGGCTGGCGGGAAGGCGCGGGTTTCCTCCGCCGGGGCTGGAGCGACCCGCAGCTCGCGCTTTTGCTCAAAGCGGAGCGTCACCTGGCGCACGAGGCGCACCTGCTCACGGGCTTCGTGCGCTTTTCGGATTACGACGGGCATTTGGCGGCGACCATCACGCCCAAGAACTTCGTGCTGCCCTTCCTTGCGCCCCACTTTGCCGCCCGCTACCGGGGCGAGCATTTCATGATCTTCGACAAAACCCACCGTGCCGCGCTGATTCACCAACCGGGTGGGAGCCGCATCGTTGCGGCGGAGCATATCGAATTCCCCGCTGTTTCGGCAGAAGAAGCGCGTTACCGCGCCCTGTGGAAACACTTTTATGATACCGTGGCCATCGAAGGCCGCGAAAACCCCCGCTGCCGCATGACCCACATGGCCAAACGCTACTGGGAAAACATGACCGAGCTACAGCCGGAAAAAGCACCGCTCCCCATGATAGAGAGCGGTGCGGAACCGGCGATATTATAGCAGACTTACGCCACTTCGGCGGCGGTTTCCTGGAGCGCGATGATGCTGGCGGTGGACTTCAGCGCCAAATCGGCTTCGCTGACGTAGGTGATGCTGCGGCAAACGCCGCCCGCCAGGCGCACACGCTTGCGCAGCGCGGAACCTGCACGCCCAAAGGAGCGGATGCGGTTGCAGACGATGCAGTTCACATCCCGCCCGCCAAGGTCGCAGCGGAACAGGAATTCGTTGATTTCAGGGCTGGGCGCAAACGCACGCAGCGATGTGACCAGCACGATGCTTTCGTATTCTTCCAGCAAAAATTCCGGCAGGAGCAAACGCGCACCCTTCCCGGCCAGGGCGCGGTAGCAGTCGGCAACGTCATCCAACACGGGGCGCTTCTTGTAGCGCGGCTGCAATTGCAGCACGTCAACATCCGGCGCGTTGGAAGCCTCGCACATCGCGCGCACTATGCTGCGGTTGGAATAATGCACCAATAAGGTTTTCATAATCAGGTTCCTCCATTGTTCGCCCCATGGGGAGCGGTTTTTACTGTTTTTCTATATTTTGATGCAGCCAGGCGATGACGACGTCGTATACCTGCTGCCGATCCGGCTCGAGTAGGATTTCGTGGCGCATCCCGGGGAAGATGTGACAGGCGGTCTTCTTTTTACCCGCATCGCGCAACTGCCGCGCCACAAGCTGCACACCCTTGCCAAACGCCCCCACCGGGTCTTGCTCCCCCGCAATCAGGAGCATCGGGAATTGGTGCGGCAGGCTCTGGAACCATGCCCGCCGGTTGACGGATTTGAGCAGCTGCATCAGATCCAGATACCCCGCCGCCGTGAAGAGGAAGCCGCAACGCGCATCGGCAATATAGCGATCCACCTCAGCGGGGTCGGAGTTGAGCCAATCGAACGGCGTGCGCGGTTTGCCGGGGTATTTGTCGTTATAATACCCGAATGCAACGGAATTCAGCAACGGGCTGCGGTGTTCCTTGCCCTTGACGGCAATCACCAGCCGGGTCATCAGGACGCCCGCCGTTGCGGCCGGGTTGGGGCCGCTGGTGCCGCAAAAAATCGCGCCCGCCAGGTCGTCGCTGTAACGCTCGGCGTAGGCTCTTGCCAAAAAGGAACCCATGCTGTGGCCGAAAAGGAAGATCGGCACTTCCGGCGGATAGCTTTCGCGCATACGGTTGGTCAGCGTTTTAATATCCCGCCGCAGCTTTTGCCAGCCGTCCTCCGGGCCAAAATAGCCGCGCTCGTCTTCGGTGGCGGAATCCCCGTGGCCAAGCAGATCCATCGCCCAAACGGCGAACCCTTCCGCACACAGCGCCCGGGCAAAATCCTCGTAACGCCCCGCATATTCGGCCATGCCGTGGACAATCTGCACGGCGGCGCGCGGCGCTTCCACAGGCGACCAAACACGGTAGTGGATCGTTGCAATGCCGGAGGAGGAAGGGAACGTCCCCTGCTTCTTCGTCAGGTTCATGCCGGAACACCTCCACGCCAGTATCAATGTTGCTACAATAGTATTATAGCATATTATTACAAGAAATGTAATACTTTTGTTTTACTTTTTTCATTTTTGGAGTATTGCACAAATAATCGGCATATCGCCCGATATATCAGCCGGAATTTAAGCGTTTTGCCTAAAATTCGGTAACAGTTTGAGAAGTTCACGCGCTTCATTGTTGTGAAGCGCCGCTTTTTATGCCCCGGCGCACGGAGGGTTGCATTTTCCACATTGTTGTGGTATAATTACTTTCAATAAACTTTTTAAGCAAAGGGGGGTTGCCAATGCGCAACTTCAAATCACTGCCGCCGTTGCGGTTCAAAGCCGACGGCACCTTCACACTGATGCAAATTTCGGATGTGCAGGATTGCCGCGGCGTTGCCGGCCGGAGCCTGCAACTGCTCAAAGCCGCGCTGGAGCAGGAAAAGCCGGATTTCGTCATCTTCACGGGCGATCAAATCAAGGGCTACGGCGTGCCGCTCTGGTTCGGCACGCAAGCGCAAAAGGAACGGCGCTGCACGCGCACGCTCGAAGCCATTTTGGAACCGCTGGAAGAGCGGGGGATTCCTTTCAGCTTCACCTTTGGCAACCACGACCACGACGCCCCCATGAGCGGCGCGGAACAGATCCGCGTCTACCAGCGTTCCGCCCTTTGCCGTGCGGAGGACGCGCCGGAAATCCCCGGTTACGCCAACCATGCGGTGCAGGTGCTGCATTCCGGCAGCGACGGCGCGGCGCTGAATTTTTACCTGCTGGATTCCCACGGCGCCCAGGGGACGGGCTACCAGGCGCTTGACCCGGAGCAGGTGGAATGGTACCGCCGCACACGCGACGCCCTGGCGGCGGCCAACGGCGGCGAAGTCGTCCCCTCGCTGCTGTTTCAGCACATCCCGTTGGAAGAGATCATGCAGCTCTACCGCAAGGTTCCGCGGGGCACCAAGGGGGCGATGGAAGGCTATCGCATTCACAAGGGCGCATACTATATTTTGGACGCTGCGAAAGTCGCGCCCGGTTCCTTTGCAGGGGAACTGCCCTCCTGCCCCGACCGCAACGCGGGGCTGTTCACCGCCGCAAAGGAAAAAGGTGACATGCTGGGCATGTTTTTTGGCCACGACCACAGCAACGGCTTCCACGGCAAGGTGCAGGGCGTCGATTTGGGTTACGCGCCCAGTGCGGGCTTCACGGCCTACGGCCCGGGGCGGCAGCGCGGGGTGCGGGTGTTCCACTTCCGGGAAGACGACCTGCGCAACTACCAAACCTATATTGCGACGGATGAAGCGCTGCTGGGTTCACACGCAGGTACGCCCTGGTACCTCCCGGTGGTGGATCGCGTCCCTTCCAGCTTTGGCGCGGCCAAGCCGCTGATCCGCCGCAGCGTTTTTGCCGGCACGGCGGTGACGCTGGGGGTGGCCGCGCTGGCCATCGCAAAGGGCAAAAACTATAAAAAGTAAGCGCTTTTGAGGATTTTGAACGGACGAACACAGAAAGGAAGGTTTCATTATGGCACCAGAAAAAGACATCCGCGAAATCGAGTGGCAGGAACGAGCCGAAACAAGGAAAATCGAAGTTTGGGCGGATCGCAAACGCACCCTCTTCGGCTTGCCCTGGAGTTTTACACGCTACCGCCTGACGGGCGAAAAGCTGACGATTGAAAGCGGGGTGTTATCGCGACACACTGAAGTTGTGCGGCTTTACCGCATCAAAGATGTTACGCTGAACCGCAGCTTCGGCGAGCGTCTGTTTGGCCTTGGAACCATCTATTGCGCGTCCTCGGATTCCTCGGCGGGGAACTTTGAAATTGAGCGGATCAAATGCTCCGCCGCCGTGGCGGATGCGCTTTCCGACCTGGTGGAAGTGCTGCGGCGCGAAATGCGCGTGGGTATGCGCGAGTTCATGGGTACCGACCACGACATGGACGGCATGGACGACGGCTTCAACATCTTTGACCACAACTTTTGACGGCACGCACACACCGCCCCCTTGCAGCAATGCAAGGGGGCGGCGTTTTGATGTGCTGATTGGAAGCCGGTTATAGTGTTCCTCAATTAAAAACGGTATTTTAAAGCTCCGGGCGACTGCTAGTCGCCCCTACCAACATTCGGCTGATAGCCGGTTTAACCGCAACCCATAGCGCTATTAGCGCAATTTTGGTAGGGGCGACTAGCAGTCGCCCGGAGTTTTTATCCCGGTGCCAAAAAACGGAACACTGCTTTCAATTGCGGAACCGTATTAAAAATCAATCAGGGGAAGATCCAGCACGTAGATTGTTACGCCGCGGTGCCCCCATTGGTAGCACTGGGCTTCGTTGGCCATATAGAGATCCACCGTGCAGCTCTGCTTTGCCACAAACCCGCCGGTATCCGCCGCAATGGCGTAGCCGTAGACGTACTTCCCGTCGTTGGAAACGATCCACAGCTGGCTGCCGTAGGGGATCTGCTTGGGGTTGACGGCGATATAGCCCGGCTTGGGCTTGACGCCCACGGCGGTGGAAGAATCGCCCGTGTAGGCCTTCGCGGTGCCGACGATGACGTCCTTGTAGCTGGCGGGCATCCCGTTGCCGTCAAAGCGCAGGGAAGAGGGCGCTTGCAGCACCGAAATCGGGGTCAGCCCCGCAAGCAAACGCACCACCTTGGTGCCGACGACCTTGATTTCATCCACCGGCTGCTTGAGGATGGTTTCCTTCAGCTTAATGGATTCCACGCGCTCGCCGTTGATATATTTATCCTGATAGACAGTTTCTTTTTTGCCCTTTTCGCCTGTTTGGTCAATGCGCACCTTGCCAAG
>JAITNG010000162.1 GCA_031290595.1 Oscillospiraceae bacterium | reverse complement strand
GTGCAGCAGGGAAAAAGAATGCGTTGGCTGAAAACAGAAACGCCGCAAGTCCGCGCACCAGGCGCAAAAGCCAGGGGTATTGCAGTAACACACTAAAAAAATCCATCGTTACCAGTCCTGTCTCGTTGCCTCAGAATTTTACAGTTACCTGATGCGTCCCGGCTTCCCCGGTCAGCTTCAGCAACCGTGCCGTATCGTCAAGCATTTCTTCTGTGACCGTCAGGCCTTTCGCTTCCAGGCTGGCATAGCCGGTGGGCAAATAAATCACGGTGGGCTGCGCCGGGTCAGCGCTTTCCCCCTGCTTATAGGTCAGGGTGAACGTGTTGGCTGCGCGGTCAAACTTGTATTGGCAGTCGCTTCCGTTGATCGCTATGGGGTAAGGGCGCACGAGGTGCGGCATGGTTGGATCTTCAAAAAGCGCCGTATCCCAATTTGCCCAATAGGTGTTGCTCCAGCCATAACTGTCAAATTGATCCTGCAAAATATCAATCGGATCAAAGGCGTTGGGGTTGATATTTGTATCCAGATCGTACCCTGCGCCCCATTCGCCCACCAGCACCGGCAGATTCATACGCTGTTGGTTGCGGCGAATATTTTCAAAGTAAAACAGAGGTCGATCCACCTTGCTGAAGTTGTAAAGCGGGGAGTCCACGCCCAAGTCATAGGCATGAGGGGTATAAGCCGCCTGCGCTTCGGGCTTGCCATTGACCTGCGGCGCTCTGCCAAAAAACGGGGCGCCTGCGTTTGACATGAAACTGTGTTCCATCATAGAAATGCCGTTCGGCGTGGCTTCGCGCACGCTGGTTGTCATTTTGTCCATAAACGGCAGATAGCTTGTGCGGTCAAATATCGTTTGTGAAAGCAGACCGCCATAGCCGGCCAGGCGCAAAACATTGCGGTCAATGCCATCAAAATAGTGTAGCATATCCCCATTCGCAAGATTGATCAGCGTTTGAATCGTCTGCACCGGCATAAACGGTAGCGAGATCAGAACGGTGATTACCTTGGCAATCGTGATCCAACTGCTGATTTGACCCATGCCGGGTTCGTTCATGAAGTCGTAGCCCAACAGCGCGGGTTTATCGCCGTAACGCCGCGCAAGCTCCTTCCACAAATCCGCATAGTAATCCTGCAAGCCCTTGCCGTTCACCTGGTCGTTGTTCCAAAAATGTTCAAACGCCGCAAGTGTGTCTGTGTCGAACAGATAGGCCGCGCTCCAACCAAGAAGGCCGCCGACAATGTTATTCAGGTAGTCATTGATTTTGTTGCCGCCTGTTTCATCCGGCAGGGTTGCCCAGTCGGGTTCGCCGCCCCATGCATCCTGGTGCATATCCAGGAACACGTAAATTCCGTATTCTGCCGCACGGTCGAACACCAGGCCGACTTTATCCATCAATTTCGTGTTGTATATGCCCGGTTTCGGTTCAAGCAATGCCCATGTAACCCCCAGGCGCAGCACATTGAACCCCATGGTCTGCATTTTCGCAAAATAGTCAGGGTTGTCGCGCAGCAGAACGTCCATGTAACGCTCTGTTGACCCCTTGCCCACCATGTTGATCCCATGGAAAATGCGTGTGCGGCCATACTGATCCACAAAGCGCTGCCCGTCCACGGTGATGCGATCCATCGTGCTTTGCGGCGCGGCGCCGGCCGCCATAGTGACGCCGAGCGTCATAAGAATTGCGAAAAAGATTGCCAGGGTGCGCTTAGTTGCCTTTTTCATGGGATCAACCTCCTTCAAATTACGCTAGTATTTCAAAACCACATCCAAATGAAACCGAAGCCGATGAAGAACAGCAAATAGTGCCACCATTCACCATACCACTTGGCGTTTGTTCCAAAAATGCCTTTAGCCAAAGTCAGATTTTTGAAAGCGGCACCCCCAATAGAATTTTCTTAAATTATACCATGCAAATATCCTTTTCCTATCCTTTTTTTATCCTTTTTGAAATAATTTTGCACGCGCAGGGAGCAAATCAAAAAGCGCCCCGAACATTCGAGACGCTTTATCCAAAAATATGCAGTTTTTTGCCGATTACATGTGCAGAGTTGCACCTTATTCAGACGCCTGTTCTGCGGACAGTTCAGGATAAAAATACGCCACCAGCTCTGCGTAGCGATCCTGTGCCGAAAGGCAGGTGTCCGTCAAATAGCCTGGTTCGGTGCTGTACTCTTTTAGCCCGCGATAATAGAACAGCTTTCAAAAGGCGCTGCAGTTCTTTGATCACTGCTCTGTGAGCGACTCTGCTGCATGTTCGAGCATGAAATCGAAGTGTAAATGTCAACCCAAAATTCCCCCACCCATCACAAAACAAAAATCCCCCACCGAGGCGGAGGAAAAAGCACGGGAGCCTGCTAAAAGAGCGCATAACAGCAGCCCCTCGCATTTTCAGTGGGGGAATTTTCAAATATAATGTTTACGAAAAACGGGGGATTCCTGCGTTAGAAACCACAAACGGATGACGGCAGTTACTGCAATTACCCTCCCGCAGCATTGCAACTGCTTTCACAATCCACTCCCGTGCGCCTTCCAGACGATACCCGGCAAAGCCCGCCTCTTTTAGAATATCAGTAACATCAGACTCGCTTATATTCAGATTGAGCAGCCCGTCCAAGTCGCCGCGCTCAGTCGCGATTTCCCGCACATAGTCCCAATACGTTCCGGCATAGCCGAAGCCCGTGGCGTATTTAGCGGGGTCGGCGACTGCTTTCCGCACCATTTCTTCCGTATCTTCATAGAACAGACTGCGTCCGTTGTCGTAGAGTGGGTAAAAGGATTCGCCATTGTTGCTCATCTTGATGGCGATATTGGAAAGATGCCTGTCATCCTGCCGGGTGATGAAATCCAGCAGAATCATTCGGGCTATGTCATCTTTATGCTGCGGGCGCACGGCAAGCAGGTTTTGGTACTCGTTATCCGAACGCGAGCCGTCAAACAGGCGGCGGAAATGGACGATGTATTCCTGCGAGAAATCGTAGAGGAACGCGGAAAACACCGTATCTTTATCCACGCGATACGCCGGGCAGCAAGGCACACCCAGCTTTTGCGCCAGCAAATACACCGCCACTTCCGATTCCACATCGGTGGTCAGCGGACTGATACGTTGCTTGTAGATGCCATACTGTCCGTTATATACGCCGTAGCGCTTGATGTTGTAGCCCTCCGGCGTATCGATGCTGTCGCCGACGAGGTCAATGCGCTGATGAAAAACCGCGTCAAACACATCGGTCATCACATCTTCCAGCCGTTCGCCCTCGCTGTGGGCAACCCAAAGCAAATCCTTCGGGTGAATGCCGCGGGTAATTTCGGCAATCCGCAGCACATCATAATTTGACAGTCCGCAACGGAAGAGAATCCGCTCAATATCCCGACGGTCACGGCTAACCACGCGTTCAGACAAAAATTCCACGAACTGCTCCGGCGACCACCCCGCCCCGCCGTGAGTATAGAGGGCAACTACTTCGTTATATGCAGGCGCGACAAAGCGAACAGCGTTTGTGCCGTCTATCGTACCAACGATTTCATTTTCCCATTTCAGCCAGCGGGTAATGCCAGCCGATTTCGCTTTCTCCCGTCCCAAAGCAATCACTTCCTCTCATGCGTCATAGTATATCATCGGTTCGGAATAATGTCAAACAATATTATTCCGAAGCAAGCGCACCTGCTCAAATAGAATCTGACAACAGGAATTCCCGGATATTCCGGTGCACAATGCCGTCGCGGCTCATGTCCAGTTCATCCATCGAAACGACGTATTTGGGGAAATTATCGGCAATGTCGTAATACACCCCGAATTCGCGTTCTACCGTCTCCTCGCCGGCAAGCAGGTAACAGACCTGCACATAAACCCGTTTGTCCCCTTGCGTCGCGATGAAATCAATTTCCTTTTCGCCCACGCGCCCGACCGAAACGGTGTATCCGCGCCGCCATAGCTCCAAGCAGACCATGTTCTCCAGAAGCAGTTCAATATCCCGCTCGTTGTAACCGTAGATGGCTTCCCGCAGTCCGTGGTCAGCTACATAGTATTTCTCGTTCACTTGCAGCATCTTTTTCCCCGGCACATCGAATCGGCTGATTCTGCCAAACAGATACGCCTCTTCACAGCCCTTCAGGTAGTTGAGGATGGTTTCCGGCGCGACGGTTCGCTTTTCACTTTTGAAGAATTTTGAAAGGCTTGTCGCCGAAAAGGTTTTGCCGACATTCGCCATCACATAGGCGATGATGCGCTCCAGCAAATCCACGTCCCGGATTTTGTTGCGCTTAACAATATCCTTAATGACAACCGAGGCGTACAAATCCTGCAAGTATTGCTTGGCGTCGCTTTCGCTAAGCCCAACATGCACAAGAAAAGGCATCCCGCCCTGCTTCAAGTATTGCCGAAACAGCTCGGTCTCCGTCAGCTTCGCGCTTTTCTCCCGCGCTGCTGTGCAGTATTCCTGAAAAGAGAATGGGTAGATTTGAAACTGCACATACCTGCCCGCCAGCATTGTAGCGTACTCGCCGCTGAGCATTTTGGAGTTGGAACCGGTGACATAGATGTCCGCATCGGAATTCACCCGCAGGGAGTTGATGCAGGTTTCCCAGTTCTCCACCTCTTGGAGTTCATCCAAGAAAAGATAGGCGCGCCCCTGCATGGCATCCATCTTGGCTTTCAAGTAATCATGCAGCTTTTTGGGGTCTTTGCGTTCTTCGAGGCGCATGTCCTCAAAATTCAGCGCAATCATGTTTTCAGGCGGCACGCCACGCTGAGCAAGTTCCTGCCGAATGAGTTCCAGCATGACCGATTTCCCGCTCCTGCGCAAGCCGGTCATGATTTTAACAAGCTCCGGCTGATCCATAAAGCCCCGGAGCTTTTCCATATATAGTTCCCGTAAAATCATTGCGAGCACCTCCAATCCATTCAAGTATAACTTATTCAAATGTGAAAGTCAATATTTTTATCAGTTATATCTTTTGGATTTTATACACCGCCCGCCCCCCTCACGCCCTGACCATCACCACCGAAAAGCCGGAAAACTTTACCAGGCGCAGGTCGGGTACGCAGGAATTGACGAACAGGCCGACGTATTGCTCCCTTGCGGCGTCTTCGATGGTTACGCCCAGTTGGCGCACCCAGGTTTTTTGCTCGTCTTTGCTGTAATAGCAATCGAAGTGCCGCCCCCGCTTTTCAACGCGGAACCAGTAGGGCGCTTCGGGGCCGTCCACGTTGCCGCGCAGGCTTTCGGGGTCGATGTTTTCGGAATAGTGCTTCGCCATGAAGCCGCGGGAGGACATTGCGCCGTAATACAACAGGCCGCCGCAATCCTGCCACGGCTTTTCGAGGCTGTTTTTGATGACGATGCCGTGCATGGCATAGGGCGTGGTGTATTGCTCATACGCCACGCGCACGGTCGCATCAAAGTCGCCCTCCATTTTGTTGCGGCCAAACAGGATGCCGTAGCGCATCTGGTTGCTGTCGCTCGCGGGGTATTGGTGCTGGCTGCCCGCCGCTTTGATGTATAGATTCCCGCCCGCCGCGCCGAATTCGGCCTGGCAGCCGCGCCATAAGATCCAGTTGGCGGCCTCCGGCTGGCGGGCAACGTCGAGTTCCGCCAGGCCGCTTTGGCCGATTTGGGCGTAGTGGCTGCCCGGCGCGGTCGGTTTCACGCGGAACGTGACGCTGGCTTCTTCGCCCGCTTGCAGGGTCAGGGCGCGGCGTTCGGTCACAGCGCCATCCAACCGGCAGGCGATGCGCTGCGTGGCCGCGTAGGAACCTTCGTTTTTAATCTTGCACGTGACCGTAAAATGCTCCGTCAAATTGCCCGCCGGGAGCATCTGCTGATCCGTCGTGATTTCCCCAAAGGCAAAGTGCGCCGGGCGCGGCTGCGTCACCCGCACGGCGCACGGCACGCCATGGATCGCAACTGCTTGCGTGGACGCATCATACAGCACAAAAGGAACCGAAAACACGCCCTGCGCACCCGCCTCCAGGGTGCAGACGGCGCTCCCGCGCAAAAGGCCGTTTTCACGCACCTGGCAAACCAGGGAACCGCTTGCGCCGCTGTTTTGGAGTTTTAGATGTGCTGTCGCTGACTCCCCGGAATTGCATTTGTCTGGTAATTGAACATCCAGCACGGTGAATTGCGGGGCTTGCGTGGTATCGGACGGCGGCGCGGAATCAAAGGCCGTCGCCCACTGGGAAGACCGGCTGCCCATGACGAGTTCCAGCCGCCCGCCCGCAAAAATCGCTTCGTGCGTCAAATACGATTTATCATAGGCTGCGCCGTTGAGCGTTGCGCTTTGAATATAAATATTTTGTGCAGAGTTGTTTTTGGCTTCCACGCAAAATGTTTTTCCGCCGGGCAAATGCAGCTTCCAGCGGGAAAACGCCGGGGAGGTCAGCGAATAGCAGGGGCGTGCCGGGCAGGACGGGAACAACCCCAGCGCAATAAAGACGAACCAGGCGGACATCGCGCCGGAATCGTCTTCGCCATAGAGGCCGCCCGGCGCGAGCGAATGCACGGTGGGCATGTAATTGCGGCAGACCTCCATGGTTTTGTGGGGCGCGCGCGCAAAATTATAGATGAACGGGATGTGGAACGCCGTTTCGTTGATATGGTTGAAGCGGTTGTGCGCAAAGGTGCCGTCGATGTGTTCAATCATCCGCGCATCGCCGCCCATCAGGTTGATCACGCCCTGAATATCGTGCGGCACAAGGGTTGTGTATTCCCAGGGCGAGCATTCGCAAAAGCCGCGCTTGTGCGAATCGTTGGGGTTGAACGGCTCCGTGAACGCGCCCCCGGCGTTCTTGCGGCGCACAAAGCCCGTTTGCGGGTCTAACACGTTTTTGTAATTTTGCGCCCGCTTGGATAGAAAATCATACGCCGCGTCGTCGCCCAAATACCGCGCCATTTGCGCCGTACACCAATCGTCATAGGTCAGTTCAAGCGTGAACGAAACGGAGTGGTCGTCCTCATTGCTGCCGTCGCCAACCACGTAGCCTTTTTCGGCATAATCGACAGGCACGCCCTCCGCGCCAATGTCGGTGCGCAGGGTGGCTTCCAGCATCGCGGCAAAGGCCGCCTGATAATCAAAATCCCGCCGCCCCTTGGCGTAGCTTTCGGCCAAAACCGAGGCGGCGTGGTGGCCGAGCATACAGGGGATCAAGCCCAGGCAGGGCGCGGGCGCCATGGGGAGCTTGCCGCTGACGAAGTAGTTTTCCATCAGTGACCACGCCACGTCGCTCTGCCGCGCGGGTTCCACCAGGTGCTGCAAAGGGTGCGTCGCGCGGAACGTATCCCAAAGCGCCCAAATGTCGCTGTAAAACACCCGCCCCTGCGCATCGCGGATGTTCCGCTTGCCATCCGCGCCGATGAAATACCGCCCGTCTTCTTCCGTGTAATCCACCGGCGCGTTCAGGCTCCTGTATAAATCACTATAGAAGATCTTTTTCGCCGTAGTATCCCAGGTTTCAATTTCAATCACCGAAAGCGCTTCATCCCACGCCGTTTTGCAGCGTTCCACCAACCCGTCAAAATCCCAGCTCGGGATTTGCCGCTCCAGGTTCTCCGCCGCCTGCTCCGCGCTGCAATACGAAATGCCTGTTTTGATGTATACAACCTCGCCCTGCGCCGTGCGGAATTCCGGCGAAGCGCCCATATGCGCGCCCGTTGCCGCCGTCGCCCCGTCGATTCTTTCGCCATCCTGCCAAAAAACGACGTTTTCGGCAGGTTTGGAAAGGCGAATGCAAAAGAACAGCTGTATCTGCGGCGAACCGGGGTGATCGATGGGATAAACGCCATGGCCGCGCAGTTCTGTGGGCGCGGTTTGCGCAATGCAGCCATCCACGCCCAGGCCATATTCCGCAAGGGTGTGCGATACGTCGATGTAAAGCCGCGCTGCGTCGCTTGCGGGGTACGTGCAGCGCAGGAGCGAGCAGTTCTTGGTTGCGGCAAGCTCAGCCTTCACGCCATAGCGCAGCAAATCAACGCCATAATAGCCGACGGAGGCTTCTTCCCTGCGGTGCGAAAACGGGGAACACCAGGCGCGTTCCCCGGCGACAAACGCGCCGGTGGCCGGCATGAGCATCAAATGCCCCCGCCCGCCGCCGCCGCCGATGCCCTCAATGTGCGTGTGCGCAAAACCCAGCACAGCGTCGTCATCATAATCATACCCGGCGTTGGGCAGCGAAAAGGTCTGCGGGGCGAGCTTGACCATGCCATGCGGAACCTGCGGCCCGACAATCGCCTTGCCGGAACCCGCGGTACCCATAAATACATTCACAAAATCGCTGGTGCGCATAGGGAAGCCTCCTTGTGGGGTTGTTTCCTATATAGTAGCATTTTTTGAAGGGAAACGCAAGGTGGCGGTTGATTTTTTGTTGCGCTTCACAAATCCTTCACCAAATATTCGCAAAACGTCTATTGACAGCTGAGCAGGTGCGTGCTATACTGTTTAGCAGTAAACGATTTAGCGAAAAACTGGAGGTGATAAGATGTCCGTGTTACAGGTTGACCACTTGACCAAGGACTACGGCAGCGGGCGCGGGGTGTTTGACGTGACGTTCAACGTCGAGAAGGGCGAGGTGTTCGGCTTTCTGGGGCCAAACGGCGCGGGGAAAACGACGACCATACGCCATATTATGGGGTTCTCGCGCCCGCAGGAGGGCGTGACGTATGTGGAGGGCATGAACAGTTGGCTTGAACCCGCGAAAATTCAGCGGAATTTGGGCTACCTGCCCGGCGAAATCGCGCTGCCCGAAGCCCTCACGGGGACGCAGTTCATCAAGATGATGGCGGATCTGCGCGGCTTAAAGGATATGACGCGAACCAATGCGCTGATCGACAGGTTTGAACTGGAACCGGCGGGCGGCTTGAAGCGCATGTCGCTGGGCATGAAGCGCAAGCTCGCCATTGTCACCGCGTTCATGCATGACCCGCAGGTGCTTGTGCTCGATGAACCGACCAGCGGGCTTGACCCGCTGATGCAGGATATGTTCATCGAGTTCATCAAGGAGGAGAAGGCGCGGGGCAAGACGATTCTGCTGTCGTCGCATATCTTTTCGGAAGTGGACGCGACTTGCGACCGCATTTCGATTATCAAGGAAGGACACTTGATGTCCACGTTCGTGGCGAACGAACTGCGGCACAGCACAAGCAAAACATTCAAGCTGGAATTCAATTCCAAAGAAGAATTTGAGCGGTTCCGGGCAGAGGCGGAAGCAACAAAACGGTTGAAAATCCTTTCCGTCAAGCGGCACCGCAACCAAGCCAAAGTGCAGGTGGAGGACGCAGATGTGAACGACTTTATAGCGGTCATTTCCGGGTACAGTCTAAAGTTCTTCTCGGAAATCAAGTTCACGTTGGAGGACTACTTTATGAAGTTCTACGACAGAGGAGGGGCAGCGTATGCCGTTAATTGAAATCAAACGCCTGACCAAGGATTACGGCGCGGGGCGCGGCGTGTTTGATGTGAATCTGACCGTCGAAAAGGGCGAAGTCTACGGCTTTGTCGGCACAAACGGCGCGGGGAAAACGACGACGATCCGCCACTTGATGGGCTTCATCAAGCCGCAAAGCGGCGGCGCAAGCGTGGGCGGCGTTGATTGTTGGCGCGACCCCGCCAAAATCATGAAGCGCGTCGGCTATATCCCCGGCGAAATCGCGTTCCCCGATGAAGCCACAGGCACATCGTTCTTCAAACGGCAAGCGGATTTATTGGGGCTGCGCGATATGGCCTATGCGGATTACATCACCCAAAAGCTCCAGCTTGACCCGACCGCAAACTTAAAGCGCATGTCAAAGGGGATGAAGCAGAAAACGGCGATTGTCGCGGCACTGATGGCAGACCCGGAAATTCTCATCCTCGACGAGCCGACAACCGGGCTTGACCCGCTGATGCGCGCGGCGTTTGTGGATATTCTCAATGACGAGAAGAAAAAGGGTAAGACCATCTTCATGTCCAGCCACATGTTTGAGGAAGTGGAGGACACCTGCGACAAAGTGGCGTTCCTCAAGGACGGCAAAATCATCGCAAGCATTTCCACCGAAGAAATCAAGCACAAGCAGGAAAAAACCTTTAAGATTGAGTTTGCAACCGCCGGGGATTATACGCGCTTCCTTGCCGAACCGCTCACGTTTTCGGAACAGCGGGAGGCGCAAAACCAAGTGCTTGTAACCATACACGATAGCAATATCAACGGCTTCACGAAACTGCTTCGCGGGTATCGTATCAAGTTCATCACCGAAATCAAATACAGTCTTGAAAAATACTTCAAGACGCTCTATTAAGGGGGGGTAAACGATGTTTAGTAAACCGATTCTGAAACAAACCTTCAAAAGCAGTTATAAGCTCTGGGTTATCTTCACGGCGATTCTGTGCGTGATAAGTGCCGTCGTTATTTCGGTGTTTGATCCGAAGATGATTTCCGGCATGATGAAAATGCTGGAAGGTACGCCGATGGCAGAAATGGCGGGCGACAGGCTCAGCAGCATGACGTCTTTGCTCGGTATGCTCAGCCAGCAGTTTTACGGGATGCTTGCCGCAATACTGCCGATGATATACATCATTATTACAGCAAACAACTTGATTGCATCGCAGGTGGATAGAGGCTCCATGGCATATCTGCTTTCCACGCCGACGAAACGCTCCACAGTAGTACGAACACAGGCGTCGTTTTTGATTGGCTCGGTGTTTGCCATGTTTTTGGTCGTGACAATCGTGGGGTTGGGGACGGTTCAGCTTATGCATCACGCACTTTGGGGCGAGGGATACACGCCCGACGTAGTCGCCGCCGCAAAGGTTCTGGATGTTGACAAGGCGGACTTGACGGACGATTTGTCGCTCATTCTCGATAACGAGGAGGCCTTGGCCACCGGAGCGGACGCACGGGAAATTGAAACGGACGTTTACACCATGTACCTCACGCTGAAGATGGCGGACGATACCGGCGAACTTCCGCAATTTTCGGAACAAGCGGGGCAGGTGGGCGACATGCAGAACCAAATTATTTCCGGCATTACGGCGGCGGCAGATGTTTTGGGCGTTGCCCCTGCCGACCTGATGAGCGATATGGGCAAAATCAAGGCGAACAGCGCCGCGCTTGCGGCGGCGGCAGAAACCTCCGGCTTGCCGGAGCCGCTGCTTGTGATGATGATCAACAGCCAGCTTGCCTCCGATGAACTTGCGCTTGATGCGGGCATTGAGTTCAGCGTAAAAGATTACCTGATGCTGAACCTTGGCGCGTTCCTGCTGATGTTCGCAATTAGCGCGATTTCGTTCCTGTTCTCGTGCATATTTAATCTGTCCAAAAACTCCCTCGCGTTAGGCGCAGGTATCCCGATTGCGTTCTTTGTTTTTCAGATTATGGCGCAGATTGGGGATAGCTTGTCGGGCTTCAAGTACCTGTCGCTCAACACGCTGTTTGACACGAATGCGATAGTGAACGGCGGCAGTTACGCGGTGCAGTTTGTGGTGCTTGCGGTCATCGGCGTCGTGCTCTATGTTGTCGGCATGAACCGCTTCCAGCAAAAGGATTTGCCGCTGTAGGCGGATGCATAACAAAAATCGAAAAAGGAGAACACTTATGGAAACCATGAAAGCAATCGCAAAAAGAAAATCCACCAGAGCCTTTACGCCGGGCAAGCAAGTATCGGAAGCGGACCTCGAAGCCATCCTTGCGGCGGGGAGCGCGGCTCCCGTGGGCGCGGGGGATTTCCCCTCGCTGCACCTCACGGTCATTCGGAATCCTGAAACGCTGGAAAAAATCAACAAGGCGGTTCAGGCGGCCTTCAAATTCGACCGTGATGTGCTGTATGGCGCACCCACCCTTGTTCTTGTATCCTCGGCTGAACCGAAGTTCCCCAACATCCAATACGCCAACGTGGGCTGTATTATGGAGAACATCTTGCTAGCGGCCACGGATTTGGGCGTGGATAACGTCTATCTCTGGGGCGCGTCAAGCGTGATCGCTAAATCGCCGGAGCTGCAAAAAGAACTCGGCGTCCCCGAAGGCTTTACGCCGATTTCCGGCGCGGCGCTCGGCTATGCAGCTGAAGAAAACCCCGCCGAAAAGGAACTGGGCGTCACGCTCAGCATAAACTATGCCCCTTGAAATAAACAAAAGGATTTGCCGCTATGATGCATGACGATTTGAAAAAGTCCTATATACAGGTTCTGTTTCGTTTCCGAAAGACCGGCTTGGATTTCCCCAAAATTTCAGACCTCAACATCACGGAGCTGTTTGTGATGGCGGGGATTTCCAACAATGCGTTCCTCGATAAAAGCAGCTGCAACCTTACGGAAATTCAAAACAACACGCACATCACCAAGGGCGCGATTTCGCTGATGTTCACCTCGCTCGAAAAGCGCGGCTACGTCATCCGCGAAACAGACAAAACCAACCGCCGGAAAATCACGGTTGCGCTTACCCCGGAAGGCGAAAGGGTCATCACAGAAGCGCAAAAGCAAGCGGACGCGCTGCTTGACGCGACCCTCTCCCGCTTCGGTGCAGAAAAATCGCAGCAATTGGTCGCGCTGCTGAATGAGCTGTCTGACATCACGGACGAGATGAAAAGGGACGGGGTGGGGTGACCGGAGGGCGTGGATTCTTGCAAAAATCCCCTTGACAACCCCCTGCGCCTGTGCTATACTTACAGTATTCCCATCGAAATGTTGCGCTTTTAAAAACTGAATCCAAAACCTTATTCAGAGTGGCGGAGAGATCAGGCTCGACGATGCCCGGCAACCTGTGTTCCCTTTTGCGGGGGGGTGCAAGGTGCTACATCCTGCGGTTTAACCGAAAGATAAGGGACTTCACCAGCCCAATGCCCAAGGTTATGCCTTCGGGCGTTTTCTTTTGCTCTTTTTTACGCACGC
>JAITNG010000157.1 GCA_031290595.1 Oscillospiraceae bacterium | reverse complement strand
AGCAGGAACCTCCCGCCCGCAGGCCGCAAGCCCTGCCAGCGCCAGCAGCGCTGCGATGCAAAGTAGCTTTCTCATAAACTGACCTCCATTTTTTCTGTCTTACACAATGATACCGCACAGCTGCGATTCTTGCAACAAAATCAGAAAAGTCAGTTTACCAGTTGCGCATAGCCACGCTGCGCCTCTTCCGTGCGGCGGCCGAGCATTTCAGATAGAAGCCCTCATGTAACAACAACAATGCAGTTTCATCTGAATCTTGCACCGGGAGATTGTCGAGGATGAGCCGCCGTGCGTGGGTTGCAATGGCTGCGCGCCGCACCTGCTCTTGGGTTGAAATTGTGTCCATGACGACCCTCCTAAAACGCAGTCATGTGCGTGATCGCGCCCCAAATGCGGTTGGCCTCGAAGTTGATGCCCCGAATCCGCACAGTAACGCGGCTGCCCCGGGGCGGGCGACCCCGCCGGGGGAATGTGCAAAGGCAGTCGATGCCGCCGTCCAGGCTGACGAACACGCCGGTGGTATCCACCATGCTGACCGAACCAACATATTGGTTGCCGACGGTGAAGCGTTTCAGCGCCGTTTCATAGGGATTTTCGCCGACCTGCTTCACAGAGGCTTCAACATGAACGCTGTCATCCGTGCGCTCAATGCCGAGAAGTTTCACCAGAACCCGTTGCCCGGGCTGGTAGTGCTGCGCGGCGTCCATCCAGCGCTGGTAACTCAGTTCCCGCAGCGGGATGTAGGTTTCCACGCCGAAGAGATCCACGAACGCGCCCGCACGGATGACGCAGGTGATTCTGGCCTCGGCGGTGGCACCCTCGTGCAGCGCCGGTTTGCTGCCGCCGTAATACTGCCGACGTTTAAGCGCCATGGCATCCAGGCGGCTGGCGGCGGCGATGCAGTTTTCTGCGTCCACGCCTTTTACGATGAAATCCACCTCCGCACCCAGCCGCTTCGAGAGCAGATAGTGCAGCACATCGCCGTGATTGCGCCCCCGGAAGTCCTTCGGCGGCTCCACGGCCTCCTCAACCGGGATGATAATCTTGAAGTCGCCATGGTAAAGAACTGCCGTGATGTGGTCGGGATTGTCGGGGCTGCGCTCCACGCCTTGCAGCGTGCCGGTGAGGATTTTGCCGCTTTTTTGCGATTCCACCAGGTCAATCAGGTCGCTGCGGCGCTTGTCGTCCGGGGATTCCACAGCGGACTGTCCGTCGATGGAAACGACTTTGCTGCTCCGTGGCGCGGCACGCCGACGGGGTCGGGCAGGTTCCGGGGAAACTTCCTCTGCTCCAGACGCAGGCGGGGACGATTCCGCAACGGCACGCCGGGGCGCCGTCCGCCGCCGGACAGGCCGCACAAACGGCTCCTCTGCGGGTTGCTCCGGCTCCTCCCCAGACCCAGATAAAATTGCGCCGCCTTCCCCCGGGGGAGCCTCCGCAGAGGCGCCTTCAGGCGGAATTCCGGGCGGTTCCATCTCGGTCTGGGGCGGCAGCTCTGGAGTCTGCGCTTCATCCGCCGGGTCTTCCTCCGGGAGTTCTTCTGGGACGGTTTGGGGGCTTGCTTTTTTGGTTGCCATAAAATTTTTTCCTCCTTGTAATATTAAAAGCCCTCCGGTGGCTGGGCCGAGCTGTAAAGCGTTGGCCTTGCCGCAGGAGGATCTTTTTTCGGGGGTTCGGGGGGCGCGCACCGCGTGGGCTGGTAGTCGCCGATGGGCGAGCGCGTCATCTCTTTGGCCAGGGGATGGCCGGTGTAGTCGAACTTGTTGGCCTTGAGGATTTTCTGCCCTCTTATAATGATTAGCAGCTCGTCGTTGGGTAGGCGCAACACTTCATCGGTGGTCATGAGCCGCCGCCGGCCGAGGCCCTCCGTTTTGCGGTACTGCGGGATGACCTGCGCCACCGCCAGAGTTTGCCGCACGGTTTGGGTGGAATTCACGTCCACGGTCATGTCGCCGCTGCGAGCCGAAATAAATTCCGCTGTGGGTTCGTCGGTGCAGCCGAGCATCAGGTGCGTGTCGGCATTGCCCAGCAGTTCGGCCCACAGGTCATGGGGATAGCGGTTTTTGAGCTGCGACAGGTTCTGCACAATCATGCACACGTTGATGCTGCGGCTGCGGATGGTGCTGAGCTTGCGGGCGATGTCGGGGATAACGCCGACGTTGTTGAACTCATCCAGGCACATCGTCACAGGAATTTTGCAGCGCCCCTCGGCTGTGCCGTCGGCGTAGCGCACCAACTGGATGAACAGGAACGAAAAGAACAGCGACGACAAAAATTCCAGGCTGCCCTCCTGGTCGCTCAAAATCACATAATAGGCGCACTTTTGCCGCCCCGGCAGCGTCAGATCAATATCCGAATGCCCGGTGATTTTTCGCACGGCCTCGTTTTGCAGCACCTGCAAGCGTGTGCCAAGCCCCAAAATAATCCCCGCCCGCACGTTGTCCGACGACTGTGCGAATAGGTTATACGGCGCTTTTGCCGGGTGCCCCAGCGGCAGGCGGTCAAACAGCGTGGTCAGCTGTTTTTCGCTGCACTGCGTCAGCAGCTGGTACACCGCCGGGAGGTTTTTCTCGCCGGGTTCCCGGCTGCTGTCCTGGTCGATATACAGCACCAAAGCCTTGAGCAGGTTGCCCTCGCCATTGTCCCAAAAGTGGTCGGCCTTTTCGCCGCCGGTGTTTGAGATGATGACGTCGGTTAAAATCTGCGCCATCAGCGTGTCGCCGCCCAGGTCGGCCATGCAGTTCCAGCTGTCGCCAAACCGGGGCGAAACCAGGTTGAACACCTTTACGCAGTAGCCATTCTTGCGAAATAGTTCGGCTGTGTCGCTGTAAAGTTCCGATTTCGGATCGGTTATAATAACGGACTCGCCGCGCTTGATGGCCTGAAAAAGATACGGCCGCACAAACCCGCGGGACTTCATCGTGCCGGATGCGCCGAACACGGCGATGTGCCGGTTGAGCCGGGTGTCCTCCGGCAGGCAGACGACCGCGCCGTTCTTCTGCCCCAAAATCACCCCGGCGGCTTTGGCCGGTGCGCTGACCTCCAGAACGGATTTCATTTCTTTTTCGCCCATCCAGCCCGCCGTGCCGTAGGTGCCGTTTTTGCTGCGGGTAAAATTGCGGTCATCCAGGTCTTTGGGCTTGAATTTGTTGTGCAGCTTCACATAGGCGAAAATCCCGCCCGTGAGCAAAAGCACCAACGCCATGCCTTTTAGGCCGTCCAAGCTGAACGCGACACGCAAACAATCCAAGGGTCCGGCGCGAATCGCGGGCATAACCGCGCCGCCGCCCATCCCGCCGCCTGCAAGCCAGCCCGCGTAGCCCGCCATGAACTGTCCGGCAAGCCCGCCGAGATACAGCAGCGCCGCCAAACCCAACAGCACAGCCAGCGCAATGCCAATGCGTCTAGATAATTTCATGTTCCAGAGCCTCCATTTCAATCAATCTCAGTTTCACAGAATCGCCTAAGTAGGCGTGCAAATATTCCTGCTGCCAGGGGAAGCAAACGACTTCAAAATGCTTATTCACCTGGGTTGGGAGCGCTTCACGGAAGCGAATCAGCCGCGCCAGGTCGCCGTCCAGATGGGATAAGATAAACGTGCCGTTGGCCACAGCGTCGTATTCCATG
The DNA here is from genome assembly GCA_031290595.1 of Oscillospiraceae bacterium. Classification (GTDB taxonomy): domain Bacteria; phylum Bacillota; class Clostridia; order Oscillospirales; family Acutalibacteraceae; genus WRMQ01. Next base: position 3,609 of record JAITNG010000157.1, on the reverse strand, counting down.
AAGCCGAAGCCCTGCGGGCGCATCTCCGGGGAGAACAGCGCCGCGCGTATCTTTTCATTCCAGTTCGGGAGCGTAAGCAATTTCAGCAATCGAATCCCATCTGGGTTCAGCGGCAGAAAATGCACGTGCTGATAGACACCGTCAAAGCGCAAGGCGCGGCGGTTCTTATCCGATTCCAGAATCGTTTGCAGCGCCACATCCGGGTTATTGCCTAGCAGCAACGCAGAATTCACGTCGCTCAACCCGGCGTTGCGCCGCGCCAGTTCGCTGAGATAATGCATCGCCTTGAACTCGCCCATGCCTGCCCACTTCATCACGGCGCCGCGCGTGTTATACACGGCATAGCATCCGCCAGTGTAAAACACCGCGCCCACGATGCGCGTGAACATGGTCTTGTTCATGCCGTCGCTTTCGGTTTCTTTGAAGTCGCGGGCGATATAGAAACTCGGTTTGGTGGGGACGGTGTGCAGGATTGCGCTGTTTTGCAGCTTGGGCAGCACATAGGGCCGGAACTCCAGCCCGGCCATCATGGCCACGGCGATTGCCTCGGCCACACGGTGGTTGCGGGTGATGTGGTATTCGCTGCCGGAGAACTTATGCCCCTGAAAAGTATCAAGATAATACGCCGATGCTTCCGAGTGCAACTCCTGCAAAAGCGGCAGGGTGCTCCTATGCAAATGCACCGTGCGCCGTTCCCTCTGCCCGCTCACTTGGAGCAATTTTGTAACGTAAACCTGACCGCCCGTTGAGAAACGCATCTCCTGCACAGATTCCAGCCGATGCACCAGTGCTTTAATCACACGCTCGTTGCCCAACAGGCACAAAGACGCCGCCGGAAACTCACCCGCCAAAGCCAGCAACTGCAACAATTGATACACATAATTGCCCGCACGCACGTTGACCATTTCGACCTCCAAAGATTTGTCATAATTACGGCATGTGGACTGCTCTCTTTGCCGTAAAATCGCCCCTTGCGGCGTTTTGAACCCCTTGATTTACAAGCGTTTCACACGCTTCGCGAAATGTGCATTTTCAAAAGGCAAAAAATCGCCCTTTGATACACACGATTTTCAGGCCTTCAAGAAGCCTTTGGATCGCCTTTCTCGGCCTCAATTTCGCCGGGATTTACGGCAGCCATAAACCGCCCAAAATCAGCACGAGGCACAATAAAAACCTCGGTGCCGTCAGCGTCCCCCGCAGCGCTGCAATAGTAGTGTGCGCACTGCATCGGCGCGTCGTCGCGCAACAGGTAGGCCGCCAAAATGTCCACCACCACGTTCACCTCAATGTTGTCGTGGTCGCGGAACAACCGCTCGGGTCGCTCCCGGTCGTAGATGTGTCGGAACACCAGTACGCAGTTTCCAAACTGGATCGGCGGGTTATTCTGCGCAAACCGCCGCACTGCCGGGTACAAAAACGCCCGGATATAGTCCACGTTGCCGCGTTCCTTTCGGGGCAGCAGCGCCGGAAAACGCAGTGCGAACCAGCCCTCCGGCGCAAAGCCCATTGTGACCGGGATGCTTTGCTCCACAAGGGTTTCTATCATCTCCTTGGCCTTTGGGTGCCCGGTATGGGCAGGCAATGCCCGCGCCAGCAGCGTGAGCTTTTCGCTTGCCTCGGCGAACTGAAACGCCTGCTCAAACGCCGCTTCATATTGCCCTTTGTTTTCGAGTGAAAGCGTTAGATATAGCGCCTCCTGGGTCTTCTGCAACTGGCGCTGGGCTTCCAGCAACCGTTCATAAAATACCATTCGATTGTTCCTCCCGGGCAAAAAATTTGACCTCCGGCACCTCTTTGCCGCAGTAATCCACCGTGGCAAAGAGGCAGGGGGCCTTGGGCAGTTTCAGTTCGCCAGCCATGGCGGCATGGGGCGCCACGATGATATATTTCAAATCATCTTGCGGCTGCAACAGCCGCGCGAGATGCGCCTCGCCCTCATAAAGCACCACGATTTCATAGCCGGTGTCCTCCTTGAGAAAAAACAGCTGCGATGGGTACACCGCCGGGTAATGCGCCATGGGTTCCACCCGATTGATGAACCGCAGCAGCACCCACACCGCCAGAATCATGCGTTGGTCGGGCTGGTGCTGGCCGTCCAGGCCGATGTAGTAGCCATCAGAAATCTCAGAAATCAGGCATTGGCGCAGCAAATTGCGTAGAATTTTTTCTGCTATGGCGGGCGGTTTATGCTGCAACAGCTAGAGCACCTGCGTTCGCGTCAGTGCGCCGTACTGCGACAGCCATTGCAGCACGTATTGTTCGTCTTGTAATAACATGGAATCACCTTCGTTTGTACGTATTTTTGCCGGAATACGTATTCTGGGCAAAATACGTATTTGCTACTGGGGGCAAAAAGCAAAGCGCAGAGCTGTTGCAGCTCTGCGCTTGTGGATGTTTTGCCGCTTAGCGGCTCTTCATATATCGCTTGAGTTCTTCGTAAAAATTTTCGCGGGTGCCGGCCAGAATGACCACCACCACTTCATCGTCCTGCTCAACCAGCGTGTAGGCTAGCTCATAATTGGTCCTTTGGTGAAAAATATCGCGGCAGTACACGCCCGCCAAGTCGCCGGTTTTGGCCTCGCCGATGGTCGGATCCTCCAAAATTGCGTCAATTTCTCGTCGGAATGCGGCCTTGAGCGCCTTGTCTTTCAACTTTTTCAGGTAGCGCGCCGCGCCCGGCAGGATGACAAGCTCCCTCATGCATCGCCCTCCATGCCGAACACATCGGCATAGCTTGCACCGGGCGCTTTGCTGCCAGCGGCAAGTGCGGCTTCATCCAACAGGCGCTCTACAGCCGGGCGAATTTGTTTCCTGGTTTCTTTGAATTTCACCAATAGTTCGTTGCCTGCAAACCCTTGCGCGATTAAATCTGCAAGTATTTCCTCGTCAAATGCACCGCTTTCTTCCCGCACGGGGCGAATCACCAAGGCGTTATCGCGCACAAAACATTCCACCTCACTCCCTGCGCCAATGGCGTTGTAGAAGTCAATCGGGATGGTAATCTGCCGCTTTTGCGAAACGGCAATGCGCTTGCGGGGCAAGGTTTGGCCTGTTCTCATAGGTTGTAACATGTTTTTCACCTCAAATATAATATGCAGAGTTTCTTTGATATTATTATAGCAAAGAATCAAAGAAATGTCAACTATTTTCTTCTTCCTGTCGCGCCCGCAGCAGCATCTCCAACTCCCCGCGGTCGGTGGTAATCATCTGTGCCTCCACTTTCGAGGCCTTGACCATCACAGGCACTTTGTTTGAGTTGCTGGAAATCAGCGCCTCGCCTCGCTCGAACTGGGTGATGCTGCGAATTTCCGACCGGCTGAGTTTCAGCACCTCGCGGACATATTCGGCCTCATCCGGCTCCAGATTGAGGATCATTTTGTTCTTGCTGTTGTTGATGATCGCGCGGCCAAATTTTCCGTCCTCCAAGCCAAAAAAGTCAGATAAATCTTGGGTTGCCGCAATTGCACCGCCGCCGTAACCGCGAATAATCTTAAGTAACCGCAGATCAACCATCCTCAAAGAAGTAACCAGGCGCATAATATTCTCGAAATGCCCACAAACGCACCCCAGAATGCCCCCAAAACCACCCAAAACGAGCTTTACAGCGCC
>JAITNG010000066.1 GCA_031290595.1 Oscillospiraceae bacterium | reverse complement strand
GACATCAACAGGCACGCGAGCAGCGGCACAATGTGCGGCTTGACGTAAACCGCGAGCTTTTGGAAGACCTTGCTCTTGCTTTCGCAGTTGATGCAGGGCGCGTCGGGGCTGCGCAGCTTGCGCCCGCATTTGGGGCAGAAGCTGTGCAGACGTTCGTAGCTGGCCTGGACGGCTTCCAGCAGCGCGGGGCGGTAGCCGTCGTCGTTCACCGCCTTGGCGAATTCCGCCGCCGCTTCGGCCACAACCGCTGCGGCGTAGGTGAAGCGCAGCAAGGTGGTGCGCTTTCCGTCGGCCATTTCGGCCTGGAAGAGCGCGTTGCCATACATGCGGCGCACCTTCACCTCGGCCAGCTCCGCATAGCGGAAGACCTGCGGTTCCGGCCGTTTGGCGCTGTCGTATGCCACGACGGAATCCGGGAAGAACAGCAGTGCGCTTTCGCCATAGCGCCCTTCCAGGGTGAGGTCGCCCACCAGGGCGAAGCATGGCGGATCCTGCGGCGTTGCTGTGTGCAGGTAGTCCTCCATTGCCCGTGGCAGGGGCAGGTTGGTCAGCAGTTTGCCGGTGGGAGTAGGCTTGGTGGCGGTTTCCCCGCTCTCTATGGTTTCCATAAATGCAACATCCTCCTTGCGCAGTGCGCGGTGCGGAGTTTCATACGACAAATAAAACGATGACATTACTATAGCGGTTTCTGAAGCAAAAGTCAAGAGGTTATTTTAGTTTATAGAAAATTCTTTTGATTTTACGCAGTATCGCTGCACCTGCTGCCGCGTAAAGGCCGCCGCCTTGCGGGCAGGGGAGCCAAACGGAAAATCCCCATGCTGCCCAAGGCGGCTTTTTTGCTGTGAAACGCAAAATCATGACAAGGCGGTGATTTTACTTTAATGTATTGAATTACATGCGCTGCATATGCCCTGTACAAAGTTTTTCGCGTAAAAATTTTGCCGTCTGTATTTTTATTTTCCCCAACCCCCTTTTCTTTTTCGCATAAAGATGCTACAATAGAACAACGCAGCAAAGATGCGCTGCGTAAATTTCAATTACCGGGAGGAATATTGTAATGGCGAAGTTCTTGTTTTCCGCATTTGCGGATGAAGCGGCGAAAGACCTGGAAAGCCAGATTGCCGCGTGCAAGGCAAACGGCGTCGGTTCCATTGAACTGCGGGGCGTGAATGGCCGGAATATTTCCGCTTACACGCCGGAGGAAGCCAAAGAACTCAAGCAACAGCTGGATGCGGCGGGGATCACCGTGTCCTCCATCGGCTCCCCCTATGGCAAAATCTTCATCGGGCAGGATTTTGAGCCGCACTTTGCGGAATTCAAAAACACCGTCGCGGTGGCGGATATTCTGGAAGCGCCCTACATCCGCCTGTTCAGCTTCTATTTTGGCGAAGGCGACGATTACGAAGCGCTAAAGGGCGAGGTCTTCCGCCGGGTGGAAGCCATGGCGCAATACGCCAAACAGAAGGGCGTCCTCTGCTGCCACGAAAATGAGAAGGGCATCTTTGGCGACCAGACCCGGCGTTGCCTGGAACTGCACGAAGCGTTGGGCGACCAGCTGGGCTGCGCCTTCGATTTCGCCAACTTCATGGAATGCGGCGTTGACCCGCTGGAAGCCTATCAGCTGCTCAAGCCCTATATTACCTATTTTCATATCAAAGATTACAGCCACAGCAGCGGCGCCGTCGTCCCCGCAGGCCTGGGGGACGGCCATATTGCGGAGATCCTGGCCGATTTTGACCTTTATAAGCACGACCGTGTGACGCTTTCGCTGGAACCGCACCTGAAAATCTTTAAGGGGCTTGAAAATCTGGAAATCGACAACGGCACCGTGGAACGTCTGCAAAAAAAGGAGCTGTTCAAAACCAGCGAAGAGGCCTTTGCCGCCGCCGCCGCGCAGATGCACGCCGTGGCCGCCCAGGCGCAGCCCGTCACCCTGGGGATCATCGGATACGGCAACATGGGTTCTTCGCACATGCGGATGCACATAACGGGCGAACACACGCGCACCCGCGTCACCGCCGTGGCGGATACCAACCCCGAACGGCTGGAAAAAGCGCAGCAGGATCTGCCCGGCGTGGCCGTTTTTGCCGACGCGCAATCGCTGATTGAAAGCGGCCTTTGCACCGCCGTGGTGATCGCCACGCCCCACTACGACCACCCGCCCATCGCCATCGCGGCGCTGGCGGCGGGGCTGCATGTGATGACGGAAAAACCCGCAGGGGTCTACACCCGGCAGGTGCGCGAGATGAACGAAGCCGCCGCCAAGAGCGACAAAATCTTCGCCATCATGTATAACCAGCGCAGTGTGCCGCTGCACCAAAAGCTGCGCGAGCTGGTGCAGGGCGGCCAATACGGCGAACTCAAGCGCGTGGTGTGGATCATTTGCGACTGGTACCGCACACAGGCCTATTACAATTCCGGCGGGTGGCGCGCCACCTGGAGCGGTGAAGGCGGCGGCGTGCTGATCAACCAATGCCCCCACAACCTCGACCTGTGGCAGTGGATCTGCGGGATGCCCAGCAAGGTACGCGCCAGCTGCCACGACGGCAAATGGCACAACATTGAAGTGGAAGACGACGTGACCATCTACGCCGAATACCCCAACGGCGCAACGGGCGTATTCATCACAACCACAGGCGAACCCGCCGGCACCGACCGGCTGGAAATCACGCTGGATAAAGCCAAGATCGTCAGTGAAAACAACAAGCTGGTGATCTATGAACTGGAAGGTTCCACCAAAGAGCATATCTTCACCGCAACGCAGGGCTTTGGCGCACTGAAAAGCACGGCAGTGGAGCTTGAAATCCCACGGCTGAACGCCTCGCAGCACGCGGTGGTGCTCAACGCCTTTGCCGAAGCGACCCTCACGGGGGACCGCAGCAAGCTCTATGCCCGGGGCGAAGAGGGCGTCAACGGGCTGAGCATTTCCAACGCCGCGCACCTCTCCTCCTGGCTGGGGCAGGATGTGGCGCTGCCAATCGACGAAGACCTCTATTACGCCGAACTGCAAAAGAAGATCGCAACATCCCAGGCCAAAACGGGCGTTGTGGATACCGTCGCGGCAGATATGGCGGAGAGCTTCAAGTGATGCGGCCGCTTTGCTTTATGAACTGAGAGAACTATATGAACAAAAAAACCCTTTCGCAATACATTGGCTACGGCGTCGGGGCGCTGGGGATGGATCTCAGCTACGGGCTGTTCTATACCTTCCTGAGCAAATACCTGACGGACGTTCTCTACATCCCCGCCCTGTTCCTGATGGTGGTCACCTTTTTGGCGCGCATTTGGGATGGCGTCAACGACCCCATGATGGGTTCGATTGTGGATAACACCGTTTCCCGCTTCGGGAAATACCGCCGCTGGATTCTGGTGGGTTCCGCTTGCAACGCGGTTGCGCTGGCGCTGCTCTTTTGGAACCCCGGGTTCACCGTGGCCAAAGGGCAGCCGGCTTCCCCCGGGCTTTTGGTTTGGGTGGCGGTGATGTACGTCCTTTGGGGGATGACCAACACCATGATGGATATTCCCTATTGGAGTATGGTACCCTCGCTGACCAGCGACCCGAAACAGCGCAACCTTGCGGCGACCGTTCCGCGTGCGTTTTCCGGCCTGGGGCAGATGCTGATCGTCCTGTTGAGCGTGCGCATGATCGAAAGCCTCGGCGGCCAGGCAGGTCTGAATGCGCCGGGCTTCCGCCGCTGGGCGCTGCTCTGCGGCGGGGCGATGGTGCTGCTGATGCTCGTCAGCTTCACCGCCACGGGGCGGATTCATGCCCTCACCCGCACCGAAGCGCCCAAAGAACGCTTCAGCCTGCGCACCGTGCTGCACACCCTGCGGCAAAACGACCAGCTGCTGGTCTTCATGCTGGTGGCGCTGCTGCACAACACCGGCTGGTATTTGGTCAGCGGGCTTTCAACCTATTATTTTGAGAATGTGTGGGGGGATCTCCACATGGTTTCCCTCTTTGGCACCCTGGTGGGCGCGGGGCAGGCCGCCGGGCTGCTCCTGCTGCCGCTGCTCACCCGCTGGCTGGAACGCAACACCGTGATCCGCCTGGCAATGGCGCTTTCGGCCGCCGGGTATTTGGGGATGTTCCTTTTCAGCGCGGTCTGGAACATTCTCCCGCTCTTTGCAGCCTTCGGCTTCCTGGGCATGATGGGCGTCGGGTGCGGCTTTGTGGCGCAGACGGTGATGCTTTCGGATATTGTGGATTACGGCGAATACAAGCTGGGGTACCGCGCGGATTCCGTGGTGTTTTCGATGAAGGGCTTCCTCCAGAAGGGCGCGTATTCCATCCAGTCGCTGGTGATGTATGCGGGGCTTGCGGTGACGCATTACAACGGAACGCTGAAAACCCAGCCGCTTTCCGCCCAACACGGCATCACGGTCATGATGTTCCTGTTCCCGCCGCTGCTGACGCTGGCGGCGCTGGCGCTGTTCACCAAAAAATACAAGCTGAACCGCGCGGCCATGGAAGACGTCGCCGCGCAGTTGGGGAAGGCGTAGAGCCGCACGGCGTTTCGTTTTTATTCTGTTTCGTCCTGCGGCAATTCGCCAAAAAGGATTGTGATATAATCCCGCCGACCGTACATAATGCGGTCAACGTGTACGTTGCCCCTCTCGGCGCGGTAGAACGCCAAATAATGCAAGCAGACAAGAAAACGATACTCGCCCACATCAACATCATCATAGAGCGCGGACAGTAACGTCCCCATAAGCGGGAAGTCGGCAAGTTTGTCAATTCTGTCTTGAATGGTATTCACTGTGTTAAGAGCGGCAATCGGATTTTTCAGCTGTTCGGAAATGTAATCGCCTATTTTTTCTAAATCGCGCAGAGCTGCGGGGGAATAGATAATTTCAGCCACCGTATCGCCTCTCAAGGTGCGCTCTCACATCGTCAGCCGAAATCCATCCTTTTTCCTCGCCGGAAAGCCGCCCGTTGTCCAGCTCGGCTTTTAATCTGCGCCACGCCGTCATTTTTTCATATTCTTTATATTCGTCAATATCCAAAACCGCGTAACGACCGTGTCCGTTTTTCGTCAGGAAGACGGGTGCGCCGACGGCGACATCACGCAAAACCTCGCCGTAGTTTCTCAAATCAGAAATTGGTTTAATGGTAGGCATACTGTTATCAACTCCTTTGAGCATAGTATAACACAAACTTTCGTAAAATACAACTGCTAATTTTAAGAAAACAAAAAAACTTACGCCGACTTTCACATTTTTATTTTTTGATTTCTGCAATTCCCCCTTGACAAACCCTTCCCGCTGTGCTATACTGCTCTCATTCCATCTTTTAAAGGAGTTTACGCCATGAACCGCAGCTTCCAGGCCAACTGGTTCCGCTTTACAGGCTTTGCTTATTTTTGCAAGGCTTATCGCGGTATGGCTGCAAACGGGTTCGGGCGTTAAAACTCCAGTTACGTGCCGAGAACACAACCCCACAGCTTCACCGCTGCGGGGTTTTTGTTTTATATTTTGATCAAATTGATAAGAAAGAAAGGGAACCCCTATGATCGTAATCCTAAAAAAAGAACATGACACCCATCAACTCGATGAACTGCGCCGATGGCTTGAAGGGCAGGGTATCAGCATTCAAGTCAACGAGGGGGTGCAGTCCACCGTGTTAGGCCTGATCGGCGACACATCCGCTGTGGATTCTGATCTCATTGAAGCCCTTGAGATCGTGGAAACCGTCAAGCGGGTGCAGGAGCCATACAAGAAAGCGAACCGAAAATTCCACCCGGAAGATTCCGTGGTGGACGTCAGCGGCGTGCCGGTCGGCGGCGGCCACTTCGCCATCATGGCCGGGCCCTGTTCAGTGGAATCCCCCGAACAGATTTGCACCGTGGCGGCGGCGGTCAAAGCGGCGGGGGCAAACCTCCTCCGCGGCGGCGCATTCAAGCCGCGCACCTCGCCCTACGCCTTCCAGGGGATGCGCGAAAGCGGCATCACCCTGCTGCTGGAGGCGAAAAAGCAAACCGGCCTGCCCGTCGTGACCGAAATCATGGATATTGCCCACATCGATGCGTTTGCCGATGTGGATTTGATCCAGGTCGGCGCACGGAACATGCAAAACTTTGAGCTGCTCAAGGAGCTTGGCCACAGCAAAAAGCCGATTCTGCTCAAGCGGGGGCTTTCTTCCACGCTGCAAGAGCTGCTGATGAGCGCGGAATACATCATGGCCGGGGGCAACGAAAACGTGATCCTCTGCGAGCGCGGCATCCGCACGTTTGAAACCGCCACGCGCAACACCCAGGATATTTCCGCCATCCCCGTGGTGAAGGAACTGAGCCATCTGCCCATCATTGTTGACCCCAGCCACGCAACGGGATTTTCGCGCTACGTCAAGCCCCTGGCGCTGGCCGCCGTGGCCGCCGGTTCCGACGGCCTGATGATCGAAGTCCACAACAACCCGGCCAAGGCGCTGTGCGACGGCCCGCAATCCCTCACCCCGGCGCAGTTCACCGATGCGGTGCAAGCCGTGCAGCGCTTCCTGGCCGTCAGATAAAGGGGTGGTTCATATGATGCAGACCGTCCGCGTCCCCCTGGGGGAGCGCAGCTATGATGTTTTGATCGGCGACGGCCTGTTGGCACAGGCGGGGGCGCTCTGTGCGCAGCGCCTGGCCGCGCCCGCCCCGCAAAAAGTGCTGGTGGTTGCGGATGAAACCGTGTTCGCACTCTATGGCGAAACCGCGCTGGCCAGCTTTCGGGCAGCCGGGTTCCGGGCGGAATACAGCACATTCCCGCCCGGCGAGCCCTCAAAAACCCTGGCGACGCTGGAACGCATTCTGGAGCGCGGCGCGGCGACGGAGTTGGGGAACAACGACTTCCTGGCCGCGCTGGGCGGCGGCATCACCGGCGATTTGACGGGCTTTGCCGCTGCGTGCCACCGCCGGGGCGTGCGTTTTGTGCAGCTACCCACCACCTTGCTGGCCGCTGTGGATTCTTCCGTGGGCGGCAAAACGGGCGTGAACCTGGCGGCGGGCAAAAACCTGGCGGGCGCTTTCTGGCAGCCCTCCCTGGTGATTTGCGACCCCGCGACCCACGCCACGCTGCCCGCCGAAGAATACGCCAACGGCCTGACGGAATGCCTGAAGCACGGCGTTCTGTTTGATTCCGCGCTCTTTGACCGCATGGCCGCCCGGCAGCCCGGCGCACCCCTTCCGGCAGAGGACATCCGCCGCAGCATTGAATTGAAGCGCGATGTTGTCGTCGGCGACGAAAAAGATACCGGCAACCGCCGTCTGCTCAATCTGGGGCATACCCTCGGCCACGCCATTGAGCGGGTGAGCGATTACGCAATCCCCCACGGGGCGGCCGTCGCCCTGGGCATGGTGCTGATCACCCAACTGGCGCAAGCGCAGGGGTGGTGCGGCGCGGAACTGCTGCCCCGGCTCCGGGGGGCGCTGGCGGCCTGTGGTCTGCCAACCGAATGCCCCTATGCGCCGCAGGAACTCTTCACCGCGCTGGCACAGGATAAAAAACGCAGCGGCGGCAATATCACCATCGTGGCGCCGCTGCGCATCGGCCAATGCACCCTGCGCACCCTGCCGCTGGAAGCGTTCAAGCAATTCATAAGTAACAAGTGATAATTGGAGGTTCCCGATGAACCGACGAACTTTGCGGGCGGGCGTTGCTTCCGGGCGTGTGATTGCGCCGCCCTCCAAATCGGATTTGCATCGCCTGTTGGTCGCCGCCGCGCTGTGCGGCTCCGCCGCCCGGGTGGATTGCGGGACGGACGCGCTTTCGGAAGACATTGCGGCGACGCAGGATTGTTTGCGCTCCCTGCTGGATGCGCAAAGCCCCTCCCCTGCCCTGGATTGCCGGGAAAGCGGCTCCACCCTGCGCTTTTTGCTGCCCCTGGCGGCGGCGCTGGGCAAAACGGCGCACTTCACCGGCACAGGCCGCTTGCCGGAACGCCCCCTGGAACCGCTGCTGACCCTGCTGCGCACCCACGGCGTGCAGGTGGAAGGCGACCGGCTGCCGCTGCGTATCTCCGGGCAGCTGCAAGTAGGCAAATATGCTCTGCCGGGCAATATCAGCTCGCAGTACCTGACCGGGCTGCTGTTTGCCCTGCCCCTGCTGGAAGGCGACAGCGTGATCCAACTGACCTCGCCGCTGGAATCGGCGGGCTACGTCACCATGACGATGCGCACGCTGCGGCGCTTTGGCGTGCGCTATATTTTGGATACGCCGGAAAGCTGCGTCCTCCCCGGCGGGCAACGCTACCACAGCGCAGAAACGCGCCTGACCCCCGAAGGGGATTGGAGCAACGCGGCCTTTTGGCTGGCGGCGGGCGCTTTGACGGGGGAAATCACCCTGGCCGGGCTTTCGGCGGATTCCGCGCAGCCGGACGCGGCAATTCTGCCCCTGCTGCGGCGCATGGGCGCCATCGTGGAAGCCAACCCGGCGGGTGAAATCCGCGTGTGTAAATCCAGCTTGCGCGGCGCGGAGCTGGATGCTTCCGAATGCCCCGATCTGGTGCCGACGGCGGCGGTTTTGATGGCGCTCGCCCAGGGCGAAAGCCGCATCCACCATGCGGCGCGGCTGCGGCTCAAAGAAAGCGACCGGCTCGCCGCCATGGCGCAAAACCTGCACGCCCTGGGCGCACAGGTGGAAGAACTGCCCGACGGGCTGCTGTTCCATGGCGTGCCGCAGCTGCGGGGCGGCGCGGTGCAGAGCTTCGCCGACCACCGCATCGCCATGGCGATGGCCGTCGCAGCGCTGCGGGCGCAGGGCGAAACCACGCTCGGCGGCGCGGAAAGCGTGCGCAAATCCTACCCGGCGTTCTGGGAAATATATGACCGGCTGCTGGCCGCCCAATAATCACAATCAACGTGTTGCATTTCTGGCGGCAACGCTATTGTGCGCACAAGGAAGGTGTGAATCAAAATGTCTTCTTCTTTTGGCAAAAAGATCACGTTTACTGTCTTCGGGCAATCCCATTCCGAGGGCATTGGCATAGTGATGGACGGGCTGCCCCCGGGCGAAACCATTGACCTTGTGCGTGTAAACCGCTTTATGCAGCGCCGCGCACCCGGCCGCAACGCGGGCGACACCCCCCGCCGGGAAGCCGACGCGGTTCGCGTGCTTTCCGGCCTTTTGGATGGCAAAACCTGCGGTGCGCCGCTGTGCGGGGTGATCGAAAACACCGACGTGCGCTCCGGCGATTACGCCGCGCTGCGGGATGTTCCCCGCCCCGGCCATGCGGATTACCCCGTGCAAGCCAAGTGCGGCGGTGCGCAGGATCGCCGGGGCGGCGGGCATACCTCCGGCCGCCTGACGGCGCCCCTCTGCTTTGCGGGCGCTGTGTGTCTACAGATCCTGGAGCGGCGCGGCGTCTGCATCGGTGCGCACCTGCAACAAATCGCCGGGGAATCCGAACGGCAATTTTCATGTGTTGAACTGACGCAGGAGGAACTTCTATCGCCCGGTTTGCGGGATTTCCCTGTGCTGGAACCGGCTTCGGAAGAACGCTTCCGGGCGCAAATTCTGGCGGCGCGGCAAAGCGGGGATTCCATCGGCGGGGTGATTGAGTGCGCGGCCACCGGGCTGCCGCCGGGGCTGGGCGAGCCGATGTTTGGCGGGATTGAAAACCGCCTGGCTGCGGCGCTGTTCGGCGTCCCCGGCTGCCGGGGCGTGGAATTCGGCGCGGGCTTTGCGGCGGCGGCGCTGCGGGGTTCGCAAAACAACGACGCCTATTGCCTGGAAGGCGACCAAATCCGCACAAAAACAAACCAACACGGCGGCGTGCTGGGTGGCATGGCCACCGGGATGCCCCTCATTTTCCGCATTGCAATGAAGCCCACGCCCTCTATCGCCCTGGCGCAGCAAAGCGTCGATTTGGCAAGCGGGGAGGCGACGGAGCTGCGCATTGGCGGACGGCACGACGCGTGCATTGCGCCCAGGGCGGTGCCGGTGGTGGAAGCGATTGCGGCGATGGCGCTGCTGGATATGATGGAGGAACTGCCATGGAAGAGATAAGTTTAGAAGACCTGCGGCAAGACATTGACGGCATTGACGACCAGCTGACGGCGCTGTTTGCCCGGCGGATGGAACTGGCCGCCCAAGTTGCGCGGGTAAAACAACGCGGCAGCGGGCCGGTGTTGCAGCGGGGGCGCGAAGAAGCGATCCTCGCCCGGCTGGCGGCACAGGCCGACCCCCGGTGGCAACCCGCGCTGCGGCAGCTTTACGCGACCATCTTTGGCCTGAGCCGGGCGCACCAGCGGGCGCTGCTGGCCGACGCTGCAACGCCGCTGCGCACGGAACTGGCCGCCGCAAACGCCCGCGGCGCACAGGGGCTGCCGCAAGAAGCGACCGTCGCCTGCCAGGGCATCACGGGCGCATATTCGCATCTGGCGGCGGGGCGGCTGTTCCGCACGCCGCAGGTGGTGTTTTTGCGCAGCTTTGAAGCGGTGTTCCGCGCGGTGGAACGCGGGCTTTGCCCCTACGGCGTGCTGCCCATCGAAAACAGCAGCTTCGGCAGCGTCACCCGGGTCTATGATCTGCTCAAGCTGCACGATTGCCGGATTGTCCGCTCGCTGCGGATGCCCATCGACCATTGCCTGCTCAGCCAGGCGACGTCGCTCAAGCAGGTGCGCGAAATATTTTCGCACGAACAGGCCTTTGGGCAGTGCAGCGGCTTTTTGGCCGCCCACAGCAACATCACCGTCACCGTTTGCGAAAACACGGCGGTGGCCGCACGGATGGCCGCCCAGGCCGGGCGCGAAGACACCGCCGCCATTTCATCCGAAGAATGCGCCGCGCTCTATGGTCTGCACATCCTGCGCAAGCGCCTCCAGAATGAGGAACACAACGAAACACGCTTCATCTGCATCGCCCCGCAAGCGATCATCACCCCCGGGGCAAACCGATGCAGCGTGCTGCTCTCGCTCCCCCACCATTCCGGCTCGCTTTCGGCGCTGCTGCAACTGCCCGCTTGCCTGGGGGTGAACCTGACCAAGCTCGAAACGCGCCCCGTCCCCGGCAAGGAATTTGAGTTCCTCTTCTACCTGGATTTTGAGGTGGACGCATCCCAGCCCGCAGCCGCCGACTTTCTGGAGCAAATGCAGGAACTGAGCGAAGAATTCACGTTTTTGGGGAGCTACAAGGAAGAACTGCCAGGGGCGGACGGGTGACGGGCGCTGTTCAAAGCCATTGTTTTGAACGAACCTGGACACGGCGTGCCGTGGCTCTACAAAGCGGGATGAAACTGTTCCCCCGCTGAAAAGCACCTCGTGCAAAGCCCGACCGTGCTACCACCCCGTCACCGCTTCGCGGCGCCACCCCTCCCTTGGAGGGGAATTTCCGTAGCCGTAAGGTTCGTGTGACAAAATTCCCCTCGCGGGGAGGGGTGCCGCGCAGCGGCGGGGTGGTGGCGCGGAGCGCTAGCGAGGTTGGCTCTTTAGATACGGAATCGTATAAAACACCAACATACATTTGTATTTTAATGCGCCTTTGTAGGGACACGGCGTGCCGTGTCCAGGCACATAAAAATAAAACACTACTTTTATTCGAGGAACAGTATAAAATAAAAATCCAAAACGCGCAAGGAGTAATCACCATGGAATACGGCCTGATCGGCGAACACCTGGGGCATAGCTATTCCGCTGAAATCCACCGTCTGCTGCGGGGCTATGCCTATCAGCTTTGCCCCATCGCCCCGGCGGAGCTGCCCGCCTTTTTTGCCCGGCGGGATTTCAGGGGGATCAACGTGACGATCCCCTACAAGAAGGACGTTCTCCCCTATTGCGATGCATTGGGCGAAACCGCCCGGCGCGTGGGGAGCGTCAACACCATCCTGCGCGGCGCGGACGGCAAACTGTTTGGGGATAACACAGACCTGGCGGGCTTCGGCTACATGCTGCGGCGTGCCGGGATTTCGCTGGCGGGCAAGCAGGTGCTGGTGCTGGGCAGCGGCGGCGCATCGCTCACCGCGCAGCTGGCGGCGGCGGATGCAGCGGCAGCCAGCGTAACAGTTGTTTCACGCGCCGGTGCAACCAACTACGAAAACGCGGCGCAGCGCTGCCCCGGCACACAGGTGATCCTCAACGCCACCCCGGTGGGGATGTTCCCCCACGCGCAGCACTGCCCCATTGACCCGGCGCTGTTCCCTCGTGCGGAAGCGGCGGTTGACATGATATATAACCCCCTGCGCAGCCGTTTGCTGCAAAAAGCGGCGGCGTTGGGGCTGCGCTGCACCGACGGGCTTGCCATGCTGGTGGCGCAAGCGGAAGAGGCCGCCACGCTCTTCACCGGCCAGCGCGCCGCGCCCGGCGCCGTGGAGCGGGTGCTGCGCCAGCTGCGCGGCAGCACGGAAAACTGGGTGCTGATCGGGATGCCCGGTTGCGGCAAAAGCACCATCGGCGCGGCGCTGGCCAAGGCCGCCGGGCGGCCGTTTGTCGATACGGACGACCTTGCCGCCGTACAGGCCGGCGTGCCGCTGCCCGAATACTTCGCCACCCACGGCGAAGCGGCCTTCCGGGAACTGGAGGCGCGGGTGATCCGCGAAATCGGCGTGAAGACGGGCTTGGTGATCGCCACCGGCGGCGGCGCTGTGCTGCGGGCGGAAAACGCCGTTGCGCTGCGGCAAAACGGCCGCGTGCTGTGGCTCCGCCGCCCGGTGGAACGCCTGGCACGCAGCGGCAGACCGCTTTCTTCCGGCCTGGCGGAGCTGCGGGCGATGGAAGCGCACCGTCTGCCGTTTTATGAACGGGCGGCGGATATGCAGCTACAACACAACGAGGACTGGGACGCGGTGCAGGAAGCAGCGCTGCGGCTGTTCCAAAAGGAGAACTGACCTATGAAATTACGCATCATCAACGGCCCCAACCTTAACATGCTCGGCGTGCGGGAGCCTGAAATTTATGGCCGCCAGAGCTATGCCGACCTGGAGGAATACATAGCCCGCGCCGGGGCGGCGCTGCACATCGAAGTGGCGTGCTTTCAATCCAACCACGAAGGGGAACTGGTGACGCTGGTGCAGCAAGCCAGGGGCGCGGCGGACGGGATCATCCTCAACGCGGCGGCCTACACGCACACCAGCATCGCCCTTTTGGACGCCCTCAAGGCCGTGGCGCTGCCCGCCGTCGAGGTGCATCTGAGCGACGTCAACCAGCGGGAGGAATTCCGCCGCATCTCGTACCCCGCCATGGCTTGCAAAACGGTGATCGCCGGGCATGGCTTTGCGGGCTACAAAATGGCGATGGAATACCTGGTTGAGCTGCTTGCAACCAAGCGTTGATTGACCCCTCCCCCGCCCTGGGGTATACTTGATATAACCCAAAAAAGAGGAGGAGAAAATCCCATGGAACTGCACATCGCAACACAGCTAAAGCACCTGCGCAAGCAGCGCGATTTGACGCAGGAGGAGCTGGCGGAGATTTTGAGCGTCACGCCACAGGCGATTTCCAAATGGGAGCGAGGCGAGGGCTACCCGGATATTGTCATCCTGCCGGGGATCGCGGCCTATTTTGGCGTCACGCTCGACGCGCTCTTTGGCATGGAAGACCGGGATCGCCTGGCCGCATACCACGCCCAATGGAAGGCCTGCAACGACGCGGGCGAAAACGAAAGCGCCGTGCGCGTTATGCGCGAAGCGCTGCGCAAATACCCGGGGGAAGCCCTGCTGCTGGTGCAGCTGGTCACATCGCTGGAAAAATGCGGCGGTTCCCCGGAACAAACCGCCCAAAACCGCGCCGAAGCCATCGCCCTTTCAGAACGCCTGACCCACTGCGACGACCCGGAGATCCGCAACGCCTTTTTGTTCAACCTCTGCCATTCCTATTGGAAGAACGGCGAACCCGCCCGCGCTATCGAGCGTGCGCATAAACTCCCCAATAGCTACAAAACCCGCGAAAACGCCCTGGTGATGTTCCTGGAAGGCGACGAAAAAACACGCCAGGGGCGTGAAGGCATCCTGACGCTGGCCGGTTCGCTGTTCCACCAGGGGCTGTGCATGGCGCAAGCCTGCAAGCCGGAGGAGGCAATCGCCATACTAAGCGCCTGTTGTAACGCAGCGCAAGCGCTCTACCCCTGCGAAGACGTACCCGAACTGCTGCGCCAACAGGCGGCGGCACATCTAAAAATGGCGGAAGCCGCCTTGCAGCTCCTGCAAAACGAAGAAGCGCTCGGCCACCTGGAACGCTGCATCGATTTTGCCCGTCGCAGCCGCTGCGAAGCACCGGCCGCACCCCGCTCGCCCCTGGCGGCGGGCTTGGAAACGCCGGGCGTTTCCGCCGCAGCCTACGCCAAACTGGGGCTGGCACGGCTGCCGACCGACGAAGCGTTCCGCCCCCTGGCGGGGAATGCGCGGTGGGCGGGGATTGTGGAACAGGCAACGCAGGAAAGCATTGCCAGCCCGCCAACGGCATAATTCACTGCCACGCGCAAAAACTTTCTTGTAGAGGTAACTTGTATGTTGCCAAAACCAAGGAAGGTGTGTTGTTTTTTGGAAATATTTTTATCTTTGCTCAAGGCTTTTTTGGTGGGCGGCGCCATCTGCTTTTTGGCGCAGGTGGTGATGGATTACACCAAGCTGACCCTGGGGCGCATCCTGGTGCTGCTGGTGGTGCTGGGCGCGGCGCTGGGCGCGGTTGGCGTTTATGAACCCTTTGCGGAATGGGCGGGCGCGGGCGCGACGGTGCCGCTTTCCGGCTTCGGCTTTGCGATGCTGCGCGGCGTAAAGGAAGCCATCGAAGAGCGGGGCTGGGTGGGCATCCTCACAGGGCCTTTCACGGCGGCTTCCGCAGGGGTCGGCGTGGCGGTTCTCAGCGGCCTTGTCGCATCTGCCGTCGCCAAGCCCAAAGCGAAATGAGCGCAGCCAAAAAAGCGCAGGGGGCGGTTACCCCCTGCGCTTGCTTTTTGGGTGGATGCTGCTGTTATTCGGGCTTATCCTCAACCAGGATCGGCTCATCTTCCAGGCAGGAACAGGAAACGAAGGATTCCAGATCCTCGCCGCCCTCTGCCGCCTTTTTCTTATCCAAAACCTTTTTGACCACAAGATAAACCGCCGCCGCCGCCGCCGCAATTGCCAGGATGATGCCAATCGCCTTCAAAACCTTTTTCATGCTATGCTCCCCGCTTTCTTCAATAATTCAAGAGTACATTTATTATACCCCGCTATGCCGAAAAAGTCAAGCGCTAAGACTAGAAATTTGCGGGGGTGCGGGGGGCAAGCGTGCGTTGATAGTTAATACTGTTCCACAATTAAAAAGCAGTGCTTCATTTTTATGTGCCTGGACACGGCACGCCGTGTCCAG
>JAITNG010000025.1 GCA_031290595.1 Oscillospiraceae bacterium | reverse complement strand
CCCCCCCCCCCCCCCCCCCCCCCCCCCCCCCCCCCCACGCCGGGGTAGAACCCTGAAAAATTACTTATTCACTTGTTTTTCACCGAACGCCCGTTCTTGCGGCGGGCAAAAGGGCTTTGGTTGGCTCTTTTGCCGGTGGCGCTTTCCCCCGCTTGGTGGAAAACCCGGGGTTATCCACTGGGTTTTCCACATTTTCCGCCGAAACTT
Source organism: Oscillospiraceae bacterium (assembly GCA_031290595.1). Taxonomy (GTDB): domain Bacteria; phylum Bacillota; class Clostridia; order Oscillospirales; family Acutalibacteraceae; genus WRMQ01. The sequence continues at coordinate 9,314 of JAITNG010000025.1, read as the reverse complement.
TAGAAAAATGGGGCTTGACACGGCGCTTGAAATGCTGTATAATTCATATCACGCGCCAGGGTGTAAAGATAAATGCCTTTACAGGCAAGAGGAGGGGAAGCGGCGGATGGCCAAGGATTTATCCATTGCGCTGCTGCTGGGGTTCTATGGCGAGCTGCTGACGCAAAAGCAGCGCGAATTTTTGGAATATTATTATTATGAAGACCTCTCCCTTTCCGAAATCGCACAGAACGAGGGCATATCGCGCCAGGGTGTGCGCGACGCCATCAAGCGGGCGGAACACCAGCTGCTGGAGATGGAAAGCCGCCTTTCGCTGGCGCAGCGCTTTGCGGATATGAAGCGCGGCCTGGATGAGATCATCGCCTGCGCCCAGCAGGTGCATGAGCAGAATTTGCGCTGCGGGCTTTCGCGCGAAATCAACGAGGCGGCGGCGCAGATCCGCGCAACGGCGGAAGCGCTGATGAGCACCTGACGCTTACAATCAAGTAGTATATAATTAAGTAATATAATAATGGAGGTGATGAATCTTGGCATTTGAGGGGCTTTCGGATCGGTTGGAGGCGGCTTTTAAGCGGCTGCGCAGCAAGGGGAGCTTGACGGAAAAGGACGTGCGCGACGCGATGCGCGAAGTGCGTATGGCATTGCTGGAAGCCGACGTCAACTTCAAGGTCGCCAAGGATTTCACCGCCCAGGTGACGGAACGCGCCATCGGCGCACAGGTGATGGAGAGCCTGACCCCGGCGCAGATGGTGATCAAGATCGTCAACGAAGAGCTGATTGCGCTCATGGGCGGCACGCAGTCGCGGCTGACCCAGGCTTCCAAGGGGCCGACGGTGGTGATGATGTGCGGCCTGCAAGGTTCCGGCAAAACGACCCACAGCGCCAAAATTGCCCTGCTGCTCAAAAACCAGGGGCATCGCCCGCTGCTGGCGGCTTGCGACGTCTATCGCCCCGCCGCCATCCAGCAGCTGGAAGTGCTGGGCGGGAAGATCGGCGTGCCGGTCTTCGCAATGGGGCAGATTGACCCTGTCGAGATCGCTACGCAAGCGCTGCGCCATGCGCGGGACCAGGGCTATGACTACCTGTTCCTGGATACCGCCGGGCGGCTGCACATTGATGAAACGCTGATGGCGGAGCTGAAGAACATCAAAACGGCGGTGCGTCCGCAGGAAATCCTGCTGGTGGTGGACGCCATGACGGGGCAGGACGCGGTCAACGTGGCCACGAGCTTCAACGAAGCGCTGGGCATCGACGGCCTGGTGCTGACCAAGACCGATAGCGACACCCGCGGCGGCGCGGCGCTTTCCGCACGGGCGGTGACGGGCAAGCCCATCAAGTTCGTCGGCACGGGCGAAAAGCTGGGCGACCTGGATATTTTTTACCCCGAGCGCATGGCCAGCCGCATCCTTGGCATGGGCGACGTGCTTTCGCTGATTGAAAAGGCCGAAACCGTGCTGGATGAGCAGAAGGCCGCCGAGCTGGAAGAAAAGCTGCGCAAAAACAAGTTTGATCTCAACGATTTGCTTGAACAGTTCCGGCAGATCCGCCGTTTGGGTTCGATGAAGGATTTGCTGGGGATGCTGCCGGGGATCGGCAAACAGCTGCGCGAAACCGAGATTGACGAACGGCAGTTTGACCGGGTACAGGCGCTGATCCTTTCGATGACCCCCGGCGAGCGGCGGAACCCGGATATAATCAACCCATCGCGCAAAAAGCGCATCGCCGCCGGTTCCGGGCAACAGGTGGAAGACGTGAACCGCCTGCTGACCCAATACAAGCAGATGCAAAAGATGTTCAAGCAGATGAACGGCAAGGGCGGCAAACGCGCCGGGCTGGCGCAGATGATGGGGCAAAACGGAATGCGGTGATTTTCTCTTTCCCCTTTGGATGGAGTATCATATAAAAACACACAAAATTTTAGGAGGCAAATGCATGGCAGTTAAGATTCGGCTGCGCCGGATGGGCGCAAAAAAGGCACCTTTTTATCGGATTGTGGTGGCGGATTCCCGTTACCCCCGCGACGGCCGCTTTATTGAGGAGCTGGGCTATTACAACCCGCTGCTCAACCCCGCCGAAGTGAAGCTGGACGGCGAAAAAGCACGGCAGTGGATCAAAAACGGCGCACAGCCCACCGATACGGTGCGCGCCATTCTGAAAAAGCAGGGCGTACTCTAAGTTAGGAGAAAATCAAACTATGGAAGAGCTACTCTTAGTGCTGGCAAAGGGTCTGGTGGAAAAGCCGGAAGGCGTGCGCGTCACCGTGGATGAACCCGACGAAAACGGCGTGGTGTATTACCACCTCCACGTGGCGGAAGACGACATGGGGCGCGTCATCGGCAAGCAGGGGAAGATCGCCAAGGCGATCCGCACCATCATGCGTTCTGCCGCCGTGCGGGATCACCAGAAGATTTCAGTTGAAATTGACGAGTGATCCGGCGAAAAGCGCGTTTTGATTGACACAGGTGAAAATATGAAGCTACATTTTCTCGAAATCGGAACCATCGTTGGCACCCACGGGATACGGGGGGAACTGCGCGTCTTGCCGGCGTGCGATTCCCCTGCGTTCTTCCGTGGGTTTTCGCTGCTTTATTGGGATGACCACGGCGCACAGCCGGTGCGGGTGCTGGGTGCGCGGCCCCACAAGAACGTGGCGCTGCTGCTGCTGGAAGGCGTTGCAAGCATCGACGACGCCGAAGCGCTGCGGGGCAAAAAGCTCTGGTTCCGCCGCGAGGATGCGCAGCTGGAAGAGGGGCAATACTTCATCGCCGAGCTGCTGGATTGCCGCGTGCTGGATTTTGACGACCGCAGCCGCTGCTACGGCACGCTGCAAGACGTGAGCAGCACCGCCGCCAATGACATTTGGCACATTCGCCAGGCGGATGGCAGCGAGGCGCTGATCCCCGTGATCGACGAAGTGGTGCAGACCGTGGATATTGACAGGGCAGAAATTTTGATCACACCGATAAAGGGGTTGTTTTAGCATGCTGAACAAGAGAGTAACCCCCGTATGAAAATTGAAATTCTGACGCTCTTCCCGGAAATGTGCGAGGCCGTCCTATCCGCGAGCATCGTCGGCCGTGCGCGTAAAGAGGGGCTGGTGGAGCTGAACGCCCGCAATATCCGGGATTACACCAAGGATAAACACCGCCGGGTGGACGACGCGCCCTACGGCGGCGGCTACGGCATGATCATGCAGGCGCAGCCTGTCGCCGATTGCTTTGCGGCGCTGTGCGGCGACTGGGGCGAACGCCCGCATTTCATCTATCTTACCCCGCAGGGGAAGACGCTCACCCAGCAACGCTGCCGGGAGCTTGCCGCATACCCGGCGCTGGCGCTGCTCTGCGGCCATTATGAAGGCGTGGATGAGCGGGTGATTGAAGCGCTGGTGGATGAAGAGATCTCCGTCGGCGATTATGTTTTGACCGGCGGGGAACTGCCCGCGCTGGCGCTTTGCGACGCCATCACCCGCCTGTTGCCGGGGGTGCTGCCCGCTGCGGAGGCCTTCAGCGACGAAAGCCACTTTGCCGGGCTGCTGGAATACCCGCAATACACCCGCCCCCCGGTGTGGGAAGGCCGCGCCGTGCCGGAGGTGCTCACCGGCGGCCACCACGGCAAGCAGCAGCAATGGAAGCGGGAGCAATCCCTGGAGCGCACCCGCCGCAAACGCCCCGATCTTTTGGAGGAACAGGAGTAACCTTGCCTTGATTATCGACGCCCATGCCCATATTTACCCTGAAAAAATCGCTGCGAAGGCCACCGGTGCCGTCGGCAGCTTCTATGATTTGCCTATGCGCCACACCGGCAGCACGGCTGAACTGCTGGCGTCCGGCCAAAAAGCCGGGGTGGATCGCTATGTGGTCTGCTCCGTGGCCACCGCGCCGGAACAGGTGGCGATCATCGACCGTTTTTTGGCCGCGGAATGCCGCCAGCACCCGGAACTGATTGGCCTGGGTTCGCTGCACCCGGCTTCGCCCGATTTTGCGGCGGATATTGCATTGCTCAAGGAATGCGGGTTCCACGGCGCAAAGCTGCACCCGGATTTCCAGGAGTTTTACATCGACGACCCGGCGGTATTCCCGCTCTATGATTTGCTGCAAAGCGAGGGGATTCCCCTGCTGCTGCACACCGGCGACCCCCGCAAGGCGTTTTCGCGCCCGGAGCGGCTGCGCACGGTGCTGGCGGCCTTCCCGCGCCTTTGCGTGGTGGCCGCGCACTTTGGCGGCTGGTCCGTTTGGGAAGAAGCGTTCGCCGCCCTGCGCAGCGCGCGCTGTTATGTGGATACATGTAGCAGCCTGCAAATGATGGAACCGGCACAGGCGCTGCGGCTCATCCGTGGCTACGGCGCGGAGCGGGTGCTGTTCGGCGTGGATTTCCCCATGTGGGACCATGCGGACGAGCTGCACGCGCTGGAACGCCTGGGGCTGACGGAAACAGAACTGGATTTGCTCTTGCACAAGAACGCTGCAACGGTGTTTTTGGCGGGATAGTATTGGTAGGGAAGAAGGTGCTTTTACGCGTGAAAAAGATCACCGGGCGCACGGTTGCGTTCCTGCTGGTGCTTCTGCTGGCTCTGTTGCCGCTGGTTGCCTGTGGCAAAAACACCGGCGAGGGGAAGGAACTGCGCTTCCCGCTTTGGGCGACGCCATCGAACCTTGACCCGGCCATCGCCAACGGGCGGGAAGAAAATCTGATCCTGGCCAACTGCTTTGAAGGCCTGGTGCGCTTGCACGCCAACGGCGAAAGCGATGCGGAAGACGGCGCAGACCCCATTGCGCCGGGCGTAGCGCAGCGCTGGGAAATTTCAGCCGACGGTTTGCGTTACACCTTCCATTTGCGGCAGGATACCCATTGGCGGCTCCCGGCGGAGGCGAAAGCGCTGCTGGGCGAGGCCGCCTATGCTGCGTTTGATACCACCGTCACGGCGGCGGATTTCCTCTTTGCCTTCCGGCGGGTGCTGGACCCCGAAACCAACGCGCCCAATGCGGCGCTGCTCTTCCCCATCGCAAATGCCCGTGCCATCTGGGAAGGCAAAAAATCCGCCGAAGCCCTGGGCGTCGCAGTGACCGACCCCTTTACGCTGGAAATCACGCTGGCGCAACCGAACGCCGCGTTCCTCTATTCGCTCTGCCAAAACCCGGCCATGCCCTGCAACGAAGCCTATTTCAACGCCACCAAGGGGCGCTATGGCCTTGCGCCGCGCTATTTGCTCTGCAACGGCGCGTTTTACCTTTCCGCCTGGGACGCCACAACGCTGCGCCTGAAACGCAACGACGGCTACCTGGGCGCGGAACCCGTCAGCCCCAGCGCGGTGGTGCTGAAGCTCGAAACCAACGCCGCCGAACGCCTGCGCCTGTTGGGTGCAGAGGGCGGCTTTTCCGCTGTGCTGCTCCCGGCCAACCAGCCCGGCGCATTGGAAACCGGCACGCACAGCATCCCGCTCAAGAGCGCCACACAGGCGCTGCTGTTCCGTTGCACGGGGGCGCGGGCGCTGGCCGTCGCCAAGCTGCGCCGTGCGCTCTGCGCCGCCATTGACCCCGCCGCCCTGGGGCTTTCGGCGGCGCCGCCCGGCCTTTTGCCGGATAGTTTGCGCTTGGGGGATGGCACCTATCGTGCCCTTGCGGGCGCCGCCACAGGGATTGCCCACGACAATGCCGCCGCGCAAACGCTCTGGGCGCAGGGTCTGGCCGAATGGGAGGCCGCCGGCGGGGCGACGCCGGTGACGCTGACGCTGCTCTGCCCGGAAGAAGCGAACCGGCAGATGCGTCTGCTGCTCATGCAGTGGCAGGTCGCGTTCCCCCTGAGCCTGGTGGTGACGGTCGAAAGCCCGGAGCCTGAAAAGCTGGCGCAGCGCCTTGCGCAAGGGGAATACGACATCGCCCTTTCCACGCTCCAGGCGGGCAGCTCCTTCGCGCTGGCCACCCTGGAACAGCTTGCGGAATCCGGCGCGGATAACCTGACCGGCTACCGCTCCGCCGCGCTTGAAAAGCTGCTGGCCGAAGCGGCGCAGACCGCAGGGCAAAAAGAGGCCGCCGCCGCACTGCGCAAAGCGGAAGAGCATCTGCTCCAGGTGGGGGCATATTACCCCCTGGCGGCGCAGGAAAGCCTACTGCTGCTGGCCAACGGCGTGAGCGGCCTGACGGTTTCCGCCGCCGGGGATGTGGTATACTTTGGCCAAGGGCTGGCGAAATAACGTCTACAATCATAAAACCCCCCGGGAAATCCTAAAAAGGATTCCCAGGGGGTTGTTTGCTGCTGCAAAAATTGAAAGCGGCACAGCCGCCCAGCCCGCCGCTAGGCGGTATAGCCTGCGTCTTTTATGCATTGCGTTCCTTCGGGCGAAAGCACCCATTCCAGCAGTTGGCGGACGGGGCTGCCAGCCGGTTCATCGGCACGGATCACGGCATAAAAGGCGTTGGTGAAGGGGTAGCTGCCATCGGCGATGGTCGTGTTGCCGGGGGCGACGCCATCCACCGCCAGGAGCTTCACGCCGGGGAGTTGATACATGTTGCGGACGTAATAATAGACGGAATAGCCCAGGCTGGCCTTGCCGTTTTGGTATTCCGCCACCTGGTTGATCAATTCGCCCATTGCGCCAACCTGGAGTTCCTCCGGCGCATCGGCCATGGGCAGCCCCTGCATCACCAGTTTTTCCATCAGGTTTTGGGAGCCGGAGCCGACGTTGCGCTGGTAGGCCACCATTTCGGCCTCCTGCCCGCCAACCTGCGCCCAGGATTGCACTTTGCCCTGATATATATCCCGGATCTGCGCCGCCGTCAGGGATTCCACAGGGTTTTGCGCCCCGGTGAGGAAGACGAGGGCGTCGCTGCCGATGGCGTGTTTTTCCAGCGGAACATCCTGGCTGGTGGGCTGGCCTTCATAGACCAGGAGAAAATCGACCAAACCCGCCGCCAGGCGCTCATAAGCCTGGGTGGTTTTGGTGAAGTTGACCGCCTGTTCCGCCTGGGCGGCGTCGCAGCCCGTGGTGCGCTGCACCAGGAGCGTGGCCAGGGGGATGTTGGCGGTGGAACCATCGAGCCGGGGCATACCGGCCAAATCAAAGAGGGGGTCTGCCGACGCGGCGGGCTGTTCCGTGCTGCTTGCAGGGCTGGCAGTGGTTGTGCCGTCACTGCCGCAAGCGCCCAGCAAAAGGCAAAGCGCCAGCAAAAGGGCAGGCAAGCGTAAATGTTTCATGCGAAAACCCTCCTTTATTGATACCAAAAACCTAACGGCGATTGCGGCACAGCCGCCTAAATGCTTCTTCTAGGGTGCTGCGGGGGCAGGCGAAGTTCAGGCGCTCAAAGCCTTCGCCTTCTTTGCCGAAGAGGGCGCCGCTATCCAGCCATAGGCCGGCGTCCTGCGTCACATGCCGATCCAGTTCTGCTTGGGGAAGTGCATATGCCGAAAAATCCAGCCACAGCAAAAACGTGCCTTCCGGCTCCACCATGCGCACGCCGGGCAAGTGCGCGGCAATATAATCCCGGGCAAAGGCCAGGTTCCCGACCAGGTATTCCAGCAGCGCAGCCAGCCAGGGCGCGCCGTTTTGGTAGGCGCTCTTGCAGGAAGCCACGCTCATGGCGTTCATCTGGCTGTATCCGGCGGAATCCAGCTGCCGGGCAAAGGCCTTGCGCAGTTCCGGGTTTTTGATGACGGTGTTGGCGGTTTGCAGCCCGGGGAGGTTGAAGGTCTTGGAAGGCGCGGTGCAAACAACCGCATCGGGGTCCAGCGTGCCAAACACCGTGTGCACCGCCCCCGGCCATGCAAAATCGCAGTGGATTTCATCCGAAACGACCAGCACCCCGTGCTTGTGGCAAATCGCGTGCAGACGCAGCAGCTCTTCACGCGTCCACACGCGCCCCACGGGGTTGTGCGGGCTGCACAGGAGGAATAGCTTGGTATCCTTCTGCGCGGCAAGGCGTTCAAAGCCTTCAAAATCGATGCTGTATTTGCCGTTTTCGTAAAGCAGCGGGTTTTCGTCCAGCCGCCGCCCGTTATCCCGGATCACCTCAAAGAAGGGGTAATACACCGGCGGCTGCAAAATCACGCCCTCCCCAACACGGGTGAAAGCGCGGATGGCCAGCGCCAGGGCGAACACCACGCCCGGCATCTTCACCACCTCATGGGGCGCTACGGGAAAGCCGAAACGGCTGCTGAACCACGCATCCAGGGCGGCGAAATAATCGGGCTTGGTTTCCGTGTATCCAAAAACCCCGTGGTCAACCACCCGGTGCAGGTCTGCCAGCACCTCCGGCGGGGCGGGGAAGTCCATATCCGCCACCCAAAGGGGCAGCAGATCTTCCGAACGTCCCCGCTCCCGCGCGAAGTCATATTTGAGTGAATCCGTCCCCCGCCGGTTTGTGACGGCGTCAAAATTGTAGGTCATAGGTGTTTTTCCCTTTTATCGCAATGGAAGGTCGCGGAGACTCCGCTCCAGCTCGGCGGCAAGCGAGCTATAAGCGATGCCCCCGGCGTCGTTGGCGTAAGCCGAAATGGTGCGCGAGGCTTCCAGCGGAATCGTGCTGTAAATATTGCCGAAGGGCATCAGGGCAAAGGCGCTGTTGGAAGGGCGGCCGCCGTTTGCGGGGAGGTACGGCGTACCGGCCAGGTTGATGGCCATGCTGACATCGTCGCGGTCCACCTTGCCATTCGGCACGCAATCGCCAAAGATGATGCAGGTGTAGTCCTTCAGCGCCGTCCCGTCTTCGGCATACAGCCGGATCACAAAACCCGTCATGATGGTGCTATCCGGGTTCACCCGCAGGGCATAGCCGGGGTTTTCAACATAAAGAAAATACCCCGCCGTTTCCACACAGTCTTTGGCAAGGAGCTTTTCAGCGAGAACCTTATCCCGCAAACCATAGATCAGCCCCCATTTTTCATCCACAACAATATCCGGCGAAGTGCGTGCATTGTGCAGGACGGGCAGCTTGGGTTCCGGCGCAGGCGGGCGGGCAGGCAATTCCGGCGTCTGGAATAAATACGCCGTCAGGCCGATGCCCTCCAGATCGCACATTCCCCAAACAGCATCATAATGAAAGTCAAAGCCGAGGTAATTTTCCTCCGCCTGTAGCTCTGCCGCCGTCAGCGGGTCAATCACAGAAGACCCTGTGCCAACGCCGGTGGGGGCGGTATCCGCTTTATAGTAGCAGCTCAATGCCCTGGGGTCGGAGGGGATCAGGTATTCGTAGCCGATACCGCCGCCTATGTGTTTTGCGATTGTGCCGGTGGCCGTCGGGATCCCCGTGGCATAACTGCTGCGCAAGGCGGAAGAAAACACACCCCCCACAAGGCCGCCCGCGCTAACACGATAGGCGCTG
>JAITNG010000017.1 GCA_031290595.1 Oscillospiraceae bacterium | reverse complement strand
AGGCCGCCTTTATCGATGATGTTGCGCAGGAAGGGGGGAAAAGGTTCGGCGGCGTAGGTGACGCCCTGGGTCAGGTTTTCGATGCTGCCGCTGTCGAGGTCAACGCGCAGCTCGTCGCCCGCCTGGATCTCGTCGGCTTGGGGGCATTCCAAAATCGGCAGGCCGATGTTGAGCGCGTTGCGGTAGAAGATGCGGGCAAAGCTCCGGGCGATCACCAGCGCAACGCCGGAGGCTTTGATGGCCAGGGGCGCATGTTCGCGCGAAGAGCCGCAGCCAAAGTTCTGCCGGGCGACGATGATGTCGCCGGGGCGGACGTTCACCACAAAATCCTTGTCGATGTCTTCCATGCAGTGCCTGGCCAGTTCCGCAGGGTCGGCGGAGTTGAGATACCGCGCGGGGATGATCACGTCGGTATCCACGTTATCCAGATATTTGTGCGTCTTGCCTTGTATGCTCATAATATCACGCCTTTCTATGATTGGGGCTGGGCGATGTAGCCCTGCACGGCGGTTTCGGCGGCGACGGCGGGGGAGGCCAGATAGACTTCGCTTTGCGGATGCCCCATGCGGCCGACGAAGTTGCGGTTGGTGGTGGCCACGGCGCGTTCCCCGGCGGCGAGGATGCCCATATGCCCGCCCAGGCACGGCCCGCAGGTGGGTGTGCTGACGGCTGCGCCCGCTTCCATGAAGACTTCCAGCAGGCCTTCGCGCAGCGCCTCAAGATAGATTTGCTGTGTGGCGGGGATCACGATCAGCCGCACGCCCTCCGCCGCGTGTCTGCCCCTGAGCAGCGCCGCCGCGATGCGCAGGTCTTCCATGCGCCCGTTGGTGCAGGAGCCGATCACCACCTGGTCAACGGTGATTTTGAGGCCTTCGGCTTCCAGGCTATCGACGGTGCGGGTGTTTTCAGGCAAATGGGGGAAGGCGACGACAGGCCGCAGGGCGCTGAGGTCGATTTCTATCACTTCGTCATAGGGTGCGTCGGGGTCGGCGGCGAAGGTCTTCCATGCCCGCCGCGCACGGCCCTGCACGTAGGCCAGGGTGATGGCGTCCACCGGGAAGATGCCGTTCTTTGCCCCGCACTCGATGGCCATGTTGGCAATCGCCAGGCGGGAATCGATGCTGACGTTCTGCAAGCCGTCGCCCGTGAATTCCAGCGAGCGGTAGAGCGCCCCTTCCACGCCGATGCGGCCGATGAGTTCCAGCACAACATCCTTGCCGCTAACGTGGGGCTGGAATTTGCCCGTAAGAACCACTTGGATGGCCGAAGGCACCTTGAACCAGGCCTTGCCGGTCGCCAGGGCGGCGGCCAAATCGGTGGAACCCACGCCGGTGGAAAACGCGCCCAGCGCACCGTAGGTGCAGGTGTGGCTATCCGCGCCGATCACCGCGTCGCCGGGGACGACGATGCCCTGTTCCGGCAAAACGGCGTGTTCCACGCCCATGCGGCCAACGTCAAAAAAGTTGGCCACGCCGTGTTTTTTGGCGAAGATGCGGATCTGCTTGCTGTTCTCGGCCGATTTAATATCTTTGTTGGGCGTAAAGTGGTCAAGCACGAACACGGCTTTTTCGGGGGCGCGGAGCGACGAAATGTCCGCTTTCTCGAATTCGTTGATGGCCACGGGGGTGGTGACGTCGTTGCCGAGCATAATATCCAGTTCGGCTTCCAGCAGCTGCCCCGCGCGGACTTCCGGCAGCCCCGCGTGGGCAGCCAGGATTTTTTGGGTCATGGTCATTGGCATAATAGGTGGATCCTTTCTATTGTTCCTGTTTAATTGCGCTTAACAGGCGGGTGGTTTTGGTTTGCCAGAGCAGCTCTGCCCGGGGGAACCCCGCTTGCCGCAGCAGCTTGAATTCATGCTTCAGGCACAGCGGCGTATCAAAATGCACACTGCCGGGGGCGGCTTTCATGCGCCGCAGGCGGGCGAAGTTCCATTTTTCCCGCAGCGGGCTATCGATGATATAATCACAGTTGAGCAGCACGCCGCCGGGCTTCAGTGCGCTGTGCGCCTGTTGGTAGAGCCACAGCTTTTGTTCCGGCGTAAAGTGGTGCAGACTCATGACGGAGATCACGGCGTCAAAGCGTTCCGGCGGGTAGTCATAATCAAAATAGCTCATGCACAGGGTTTGCACATCGAAGCCCGCGCAGCGTTTGTGCAGGATGGCGAGCATGTCCTCCGCCAGGTCAATGCCCAGCACCCGCGCCTGTGGGCAGCGCGCAAAGATGGCCGGAAGCTCCAGCCCGGTGCCGCAGCCAAGGTCAAGCACATCCCGCGCCCCGGCGGGCAGGTGCTGCGCGAGGATGTTCTTGCCGTCCAGCCCGCCGGTCTGCTGGCCTTCGCTGACGTGTTGGTCATAGCCTTGCGCGACGCGGTTGAAGAACTGCGCCATGGGTTCGGGGCGGTGCATGGGCGGCTCCTTTCATGGCGCTTGCAGGGTTTCATATCCTGCATCAATGCGCTTGCGGATGTATTCCGGCAGTGCGTTGTAGTCGTGGACGTCCACGCGGAAATATAAATTGGATTCCTGGAATGCCTCACTGAGTTCCGCGATGCGCGTCCAGCCCAGCTTTTGCGGGCCGATTACGGCCAGATCCAGGTCGGAATGCATCCAGGCGTCGCCGCGCCAGCGGGAACCGTAGGCGCGCACCTCGCAGCCCGGAACATATTGGCGCAAAATGCGCTGGACTTCAGCCAAGTCCTCATTCGTCAGGCCTTGTATATCCATATTTACGCCCTCCCTTCCAGCAGCTTGAACGCTACGCTGTCCACCAGCGCTTCCCAGCTGGCTTCGATGATGTCGTGCGACACGCCGACCGTCGCCCACTGCTTTTCGCCGTCGCCGGATGTGATCAGCACCCGCACCTTGGTGCCTGTGCCGATGGCGGATTCCATGATCCGCACCTTATAATCGAGCAACTGCACCTGGCCGAGCGCCGGGAATAGCCCCGCGAGCGCCTGGCGCATGGCGAGGTCAAGCGCGTTGACCGGGCCGTCGCCCTCCGCCGCTGCGATTTTCACCTGCCCGTCCACTTTGACTTTGATCGTCGCCGTGGCGCTGCGTTCGTTGCCGTAGGGCAGTTCATCCAGCACTTTATAACTGATCAGTTCAAAGAAGGCGGGGACGTCCCCCATGCGCTTGCGGATCAGTAGATCAAACGAAGCGTCCGCGCCTTCGTAGCTGTAGCCGCTGAACTCTTTTTCCTTCAGCGCCGCGACGATTTGCGCCACGGCGGGGCTGTCGGCTTCCAGCGCGGGGTATAGCTTCTGCATCCGGCGCAGCACGGCGGCCTTGCCCGCAAATTCACTGACGAGGAAGCGCCTGCGGTTGCCCACCGCCGCCGGGTCGATGTGTTCAAAGGAGGCGGAATTTTTCAGCACGCCGTCCGCATGCATCCCGGCCTTGTGGGCAAAGGCGCTTGCGCCGATGAAGGGCGTGTCTTTTCGCACCGTGATGTTGGCCACCGAAGCGATGTGCATCGCCGCCGGGAGCAGTTGCTCCATCTGCGCGGGGGGGAGGCAGCTGTAGCCCAGCTTGAGCTGCAAATTCGGCGCGATGGCGCACAGGCTTGCGTTGCCGACCCGTTCGCCAAAACCCAAAAAGGTACCCTGCACCTGCCGCGCACCGGCTTCCACCGCCGCACAGGCGATTGCCGTGGCCATGTCGCCATCGTTGTGCGCATGGATACCGACGCAAAAGGCAGGGAAACTTGCGCAAACAGCACGCACGGCCTCTGCGGCTGCCCATGGAAATGCGCCGCCGTTGGTGTCGCACAGGCACAGCGCCCGTGCGCCGCCCCGCGCCGCGGCGGCCAGGGTTGCGAGCGCATAGGCCGGGTCGGCCTTGTATCCGTCAAAAAAGTGTTCGGCGTCAAAGAGCAGCTCCCTGCCCTGTTCCACAAAAAAGCGGCAGGTGTCCTCAATCATGCGCAGGTTTTCTTCCGGCGTGGTGCGCAGGATCTCTTCCACATGGAGCGGGCTGCTTTTGCCAAAGACGCACACCGCCGGGGTGTTCGCTTCCAGCAGTGCGGCGCAGTTTTGGTCGTTCGCCGCAGCGACGCCCTTGCGCCGGGTGGAGCCGAAGGCGCAGAGCTTGGCGCTGCGCAGCCGGAGTTCCCCCGCCCGGCGGAAGAATTCCAGCTCCTTGGGGTTGGAGGCGGGGTTCCCGGCTTCAATATAGTGGATCCCCAGCGCATCCAGGGCGCGGACGATTTCCAGTTTATCGTTGACGGAAAACGAGATCCCCTCCGCTTGCGCACCGTCGCGCAAAGTGGAGTCATAAAGTTCAATCTGCTGCATGTTACACTACCCCGAATTTCAGCACTGTTTTTGATGTATATTCCTCCCCGGGCAGGAGCAGACAACTGGCGAATTCCGGCCTGTTGGGGGAATCCGGCCAGGCCTGGGTTTCCAGGCAAAAGCCGCTGTGTTGGGTTTGCGGCACGCCGTTTTTGCCGGGGGAATCCAAAAAGTTGCCGGTGTAAAGCTGCACGCCCGGCTGATCGGTATAGAGCTGCATCCGCCGCCCGGAGGCTGGATCAACGGCCACGGCGGCCAGTTTTTCGCCGCCGGCGGCCAAACAATAGTTGTGGTCGTAGCCCTTGCACTGCACCAGCTGCGGGTCCGCGTCCTCCAAATCCCGGCCAATGGGCTTGGCGCTGCGGAAGTCGAAGGCCGTGCCCGCCACCGGGCGCACTTCGCCGGTGGGGATCGAATCGCCGTCGATGGGCAGGTAGCTTTCTGCGTCGATTTGCAGCACATGGCCGCGCACATCCCCGCCACAGGCGAGGTTGAAGTAGGCGTGGTTGGTCATATTGAAGGGCGTCGCCGCGTCGCTCCGGGCGCTGTAGGCGATGGTCAGATCCTGCGCCGTGAGGGTGAAGAGCGCTTCGGCTTCCACCGCCCCGGGGAAGCCCATGCTGCCCGCCGGGCTTTGGTAGCGCAGACGCAGCGTAGCTTCGCCCGCAGGTTCCGCCGCCCAGTTGGCGTGCGAAAATTCGCCGCCGCCGTGCAGACAGGTGCGCCCGGCTTCGTTGGCTTCCACGGCATAGGTTTTGCCGCCCAGCGCAAACCTTGCCCCCGCAATGCGGTTGGCGTAGCGCCCGACGGTTTCCCCCTGGTAGGCGGAATGCGCCAGCCGTTCGGCCAGGCTCCCAAAGCCCAGCAAAACATCGCCCGGCACGCCGTCGCGATCCGGCGCCCAAAGGCTGTCGAGCGTCGCGCCGTAGCTCAAAATGCGCGCCGTCAGGCCGCCGCAGACCAGGGTATAGGCCAAAACAGCTTCCCCGCCGGGGAGCTGGCCGTAGCGTTCACTTTTAATAGACATTTTTTGATGGCTCCTTCTTACGTTCTCTTGTATTCTTTGTGATGGCGGCAGTGAGGAGCGCCACCGCCACAAAGGCGATCAAATATAGGATGCGCTCCCTGGCGAGGGTTTGCTGCCAGACGTAGCCGCTCACGGAAAACGCGCCCAGGCGTTTCATCCACCAGAACGGCGCGAGCGCGTCGTTCCAGCAGCCGAAGCTCACCAGCACGGCCAGCGCAAGCACGTGCAGCCGCACTTTGGGGAACACATTATAGAAGAACAGCCGCCATTCTTCGGCGGAAGTCACCTGCCGCGTGTTGATTTGAAACCGCAGCTTGGCAAACCGGCGATAGAGCAGCAGGGCAACGCCAAGGTAGAGCAGCGACCAGACCAGTCCCATCACCGCGGGGTGTTCCGGCAGACCGAGGTTGCGCAGCAGCTGATCTGTGGAAGAAAACGAGGCCAGCAGCGGCAGCAGCTGCAAAAGCACGGTGAACGCAAAAAGCAACCGGCGGCGGCGGAAGCTGTAACAGGCGCAAAAGTAGGCCGCCAGCACGCAGCAGGTGCTCCCCAGCAGCCCGATGAGCAGCACCAGCCAGGAGCTGCTATCCGAAAGCAGATCACGGAAGGTGCCGTTATCCGCATCCTGGAGCAACAGGCGCGCCATAAAGGCGATGGTTTCACGCAGCGAAGACTGCATGGCGCCGGAACCCTGCCGCAGCAACGGCAACGCAAGCCCCAGCACGGCGGAAACGCCCAGCCCAATGGCCAACAGCGCGGTGACGGGTTTTTGATGCAAAGGGGTTTGCGGCGGCAAAAGCGCCGCACGGCTGTGCCGCAGCCAGAGCAGCATCAGCGGGGCAAAGGCGATTAGCATCACAACCAAAAAGCCCAGGAAGGTCATGACGGGGTTTTGCCAAACAAAAAAGAGGATCAGCGGCAGCACTGTGGCCAGCGAAAAGAGCCAGTGCCGCCCAAGGTTGGGCAGCAACTGCCGCCAGGCCGCTGCAAGCGCCCGGAAGGGCGTTGCCTGGAGCGCATCCGCCTGGCAGAGCGTGAGCAAGCACAGGGGCAGCAGGAGCGAAAACTGCAATACCAGCAGTGCGGCCAGCGCCACGCGCACCGCGCCCGCCGGGTAGAGGGCGTGGAGATCGACCAACCCCACCCGCATCACGCTCAACGAAAGCCCCAGCAGCGCCCCGGTGAGCAGCGAGCAGCCCGCGCAGCGGCGCAACCCCGCATGGATCGCCCGCAGCGGCGCTGCGCCGGCGCCGTCAAGCTCCCCCCGCAGGGCGGAAAGGCAAGCGCCCACCCCCAGCGCCGCAAAGGTCAGCAGCAGCAGCCCCCCCAGGGCATAGAGGAAGTTCAGCCCCAACAGGAGATCCGTGCTGTGGGCGGCGTTGATCACGATGCGCATGAAGATGCAGTTCCAATAGAGGAACGGCGCGGTGAAAAGCCCGGCCACCAGGCTGAACAGCGCCATGTTCCAGCGGCGTTCCCCATAAAATGCGGCCAGGCCGCGCAAGTTTTTCATGTTTTGAATCCCCCCTCCACTGCACCGCTGTGGGGCGGGTCGCAGTGCGCTTTGCGGCGGCTCCGCGCCCAGCCGATGCAGGCGAACAGGCCGAAAGCGCAAAGGTTCACCGTGACGATTGTCGCGCCCGTGGGCAGCCCCCGGGGCGAAAAGCAGGTCAGCGCAAAGCCGATCAAATAGCACGCAACGGCCGAAGCCGCCGCCGTGAGCGTCACGCCGAAAAAGCTCTTGCAAACCCGCATGGCGATCAGCGCCGGGAAGATCACCAGGCTCGAAATCAGCAGCGTCCCCATCATGCGCATCCCCAGCACGATGGTCACCGCCGTGAGGATCGCCGTGAGGAGCTGGTAGGCGCTGGTGCGCACCCCGGTGGCGCGGGCAAAGGGTTCATCGAAGGTGACGGAGAAAATACGGTGATAAAACAGCCCGAAGCCCGTCAGCACCACCACGCTCAACGCAAGGCAGAGCAGCACATCCGCCGATTTTGCATAGAGCAGGCTGCCGAACATATAGCTCATCAAATCCACATTGGAACCGCCGCTGAGGGTCAGCACCAGCACGCCCAAGGCCAGGCATCCGGCTGAAAGCAGCGCCACGGCGGCGTCGCCCCGCAGTTTTTCGCCGCCCCCCCGCAGCAGCAGGAACGCCGCGGCAATCACCGCCGGGATTGCCACCGGCAGCGGCGCCCAGCCAAAGGCGGCGGCCACCGCCAGCGCACCAAAGCCGATGTGCGAAAGCCCGTCCCCGATCATCGAAAACCGGCGCAGCACCAGCGTGACGCCCAAAAGGGAAGCGCAAAGCGTCACCAGCAGACCGACCACCAGCGCCTTCCAAAAATATTGTAAGATTTCCAGTTGCTCCGGCATAAAGGGTATGGCTCTCCTTTTGCTTTTATAGTTTATAATAAGATCATTTCATCAAAAAGCGTTCGCTCAAGGGGCTGTTGCGGTATTCTTCCGGCGTGCCGAGGAAGTATTCGCCCGGCTGTGCTGCCAGGTGCAGCACCAGGTCGGCTTCGCGCAGCGCCTCATGAATTTCGTGCGTGACGTGGATCACCGCGATGCCCTGCTCCTTGTGCAGTTCACCGATCAGGCGCGAAAGCTCCTGCGCCGCGATGGGGTCAAGCCCCGCCTCAGGTTCATCCAGCAGCAGCAGACCACCCGCCGCGCACAGCGCCCGCGCCAGCAGCACACGCCGCTGTTGCCCGCCGGAAAGCTCGCGGAAGCAGCGGAGCGCCAAATCGGCGACCCCCAACTGCGCCATCACGGCGGCGGCGCGCTGCTTTTCCGCCTTGGAATACCACGGCCTTGCACCCATGGCGTTGAGGAAGCCCGAACGCACCACCTCCGCCGCTTTGGCGGGGAAGTCCTTTTGCGCCGCGCTTTGCTGCGGCAAATAGCCGATGGATTTGCGGGTCAGCCCGCCGCCGTAGATCACATCGCCGTGCGTGGGCTTTTTCAGCCCCAGCAGGGCGCGGAGCAGGGTGCTTTTGCCGCTGCCGTTTTCGCCCACCACGCAAAGGCATTCGCCGCCCCGCAGCCGGAACGAAAGCCCGTGCAAAACCTCACGGTTTTCGTACCCCAGGCAGAGGGAGCGGCAGGTCAGCACAGCGGCGTTTTCGGGCATAACGGCGAACTCCTTTGCAGGTAAATTACTCTAAATACCATTCTAACACGAATGCGGCGATTTGTCAAATGGCGCGTGGGGGAATAATACAAAACAAACCCCCGGTTTGCGCGGGAGTTTGTTGGTAAGAGTGTCCCTCATCTAAAGACCGACCGTGCTGCGCTCCGCGCCACCACCCCGGCGCTCCGCGCCACCCCTCCCACGGAGGGGAATTTTTTTCACACGAACCCAACGGCTACGGAAATTCCCCTCCGTGGGAGGGGGTACCCATCGTCAACTCCGTTGACGAAAGCGGCGGGGTGGTGGCGCGGAGCGCAGCATGGTCGGTCTTTAGATGAGGGATAGTATAAGACGATAGTCTATTCCTGCTCTGCGGATTTCATCGCAATATTTTAATATCCGCTCCAAAATATCATTGTCCCTGTTGCCGATCATAAAGCAAAACTTCCTCCTTGTGGATTTGCCTTTGGAACCGTTCACTCAAAGCCCCTTGCGTCAGCACGTCAACGGGCTTGTTCAATTTTTCTTGCAGTTCCCGCTGGAAAGCAGCAAACTGAAACAACCCCTTGATTGCACCTTTGTCAATCAAAAGGTCAATGTCGCTATTTTCACGCCCCTCGCCGCGTGCATAGGAGCCAAAAAGAACCACCCGCTGCACACCGTATTTTGGGGCAACAGTAGTGACAATATTTTTGATTTCATCCAGGGAATAAATTTGTGCCGGCAAACTGAATCACCTCCAAATCTATTATACACGCTTTTTCAACTATTTGCAAGCCACCCCCAGCGCCCGCGCCAAATTCCCGCCAAAGAGGCCTGTTTTTGCTTCTTCTGCAATGGGGAGGGCGGAAAACCGGGCGATGGCGCTGTTGATCATTTCTGTGTTTTTGTAGGGGAAATCCAGGCCGAAGATGCTGCGTTCCGGGCCGATTTGCCGCACCACGGTGCATAGCTCCGCATCGGTGAGCGACCATGCGCCCGCGCCGGTTTCGTTTGCGCCGCCGCCTTCCAGGCTCGTCCAGCCCGCATAGCCGTTTTTGCCGTTGCTCAGCACGGCGAGGGCTTCGCGGAAGAAATGATAGCCGCCGATGTGTTCCATGCTGAACTTTAGGTTGGGGTAATCCCAGTTGAGTTCATCGAACAAAACCGGCTGATACTCCCGCAGACGGTGCCAGTGCATCCCGGTGTGGAAGCTCACAAACAGCCCCAGGCGCTCTGCGGCGGCGTAGATCTCCCTTGCCGGTTCGCTCAACACGTGGAATTCCTGGTGGGCAGGGTGCAGCTTTAGCCCCTGGAAGCCCAGCGCGGCGGCTTCTTCCACCTGCTCCGTGATGTTGGGCTTTGTGAGGTCAATTGTGCCGAAGCCCACCAGGCTGCTGTCGTTCGCAATCTCCCCGGCAAGCCACCGGTTCGGGTTGCCGGGCAGCCCCGCTTCGGCGTACCGGAGGGGGAACACCGCAAAGCAAACCGCCCGCGCAATGCCGCAGGCGTCCATCAGCTTTTTCAGCTCCGCAACCGTCCCCTTGGGTTTGATCTCCGGCGGCGAAACATGCGCATGGTTGGCAAAAATCTCATAAGACAAAAAAACAAATCCCACTTTCTATACTATCTTAATCCAGCCCCAAACGAAAGCGCGAAGCGACTAGCCCCACCGCAGGCGGTTGTGGTGTTGTTCCAGGGTGGCTTCGCCGTCCTTTTGGATCACCACGTTGGTGCAGCCGCGCACGCCGATGGAGCGTTTATCGTAGCACTTGAAGGAAAATCCGCCGGATTGGGCGTAGACGTAGTGCAAGCCGTCGTATAGAATATCGAAATCGTTGGAATGATCGTGGCCGCAGACCATCGCCCATGCGCCGCCCGCCTTGGCGGCTGCTATCAATGCTTCGCCCTGGGCTTCGCTGCCGCCGGTGCAAATTGGTTCGCGGCGCTTGCCGCGCACCAGCTTCGCCTGGCCGGTTTCCACGGCGGCCAGGGCGGTTTGGTATTGCGGCGGCGGCACGTGGAAGAACAGCATGGCGGGCAGAGGAGGGGAGGCTGCGCGGGTGAAGAAATCCAGCTGGTCGGGCTGTATGCCGTCGTTGCAGCGCCCGCCGCCGGAATCCAGGAAGCACAGCAGCTGCACCGGCTTGCCGCTCAGTTCCACGCGGAAGCACTGGTTGCCCCAGCCGCTCACACCGGGCAGCGCGTCGTTGCCATAAAAGTGCCGCGAGGCTTTGTAATAGCCGATCACCTGGTCGCGCGGCACGGCGAGGGCGTGGTCGCCCTCATGGTTGCCCAGCACCGCCGTCCAGGGTACGCCCAGCTGATCGAGCAGCTTCACCATGCGGCGGGTGCGCCCCTTGTTGTAGGGGTTCAGCGCGGAATCCCCCAAAAGGGCGACGAGATCGGGCTTTAAGTTGCGCACGTGCGCACGCAGCTGTCGCCGCGTTAAGGCCGCGCCCACCCGGTCAAACATATCGATGTGCAGGTCGGTGAAGAGCGCCAGGCGGAACGCATCCCCCTGCTTTTGCAGAAGGAACGTGCCGTCGGCATCCTGTGTGATTTTCAGATCGCTCATTTATTTGATCTCCCGCAAGGCGTCCTGGATGGCGTAATAGGCCGGCTTTTCGTTGCCGTTGATGTCTGTGATGCCGAACACGTTTTCAATCGGGCAATCCTTTTGCCCACAGAAGCAGTTATCGGTATCGTGGTAGCAATAGACGCAGAAGCCCAGCAGGAAGGGGTGCCTGGTCAGGCGGGGGATCAGGTCGCGATAGAATTCCGCTTGCCCCACGGGCGTGTGCGGGTATTTTTTGATCACGAAGCCCCTGGGCATCTCTTTATAGAAGTGGTTGCGGAAATCGGGCAGGAAGAGGAAATCCCCCCAGTCGCCGGAAGCGTTTTCGGCCATATAGCTCTGCATTTTGGGGTTCAGCCGCCGGGCAAAGGCCTTGACGTCCTTGCGGGCCTCGGCTTCGCTTTCCACGCCGTAGCTTTGCAGGATGGCTTTGCGCTGTTCCTTCGTTTTGGGCTGCCCCGCGCCGATGTAGCCGAATTCCGTCAGGATGACCGGCTTGCCGGTGTGCATCCAGCAATAGCGCAGCATGAGGTCAAAGGCGACCAGCCAGTTGGCCACGGGGGCAAAGCAGCCGATGTAAACATCGATGCCCACATAATCACAGAAGCGGTGCCAGGGCTGCATCCGTTTGACCACGTTGGCCGAAGGCCCGGCGATGTTGTAGCCGATGAGGACGTCGCCCCGGCGGGGGAACATCGCCGCGAGTTGAACGCCCATGAAGCGGCAGGCCTCATCCAAGGTCAGCGGGAGGGTGAAGCGCGGTGCGCCCATCTCGTTGGTGATCTGGATGGCGCCGACGTATTCGCGCAGGTCTTCGAGCAGGAAGATGGCGATTTCACGTATTCTGGCCTCGTTTTCCGGCAACCGGGGGTCAATGCCCGCCGCAAGGTATTCCCGCGGGTAGGGCGTGACGAGGAAGATACGAATGCCGTTTTCGCAGTATGCGCGGAGGTTTTCCTTGAAGCGGATGTAATCCGGCAGCAGGGTGCCGTCCGCTGCAAAAGGGAACTGGCAGTCCGCCCGGAACCATGCAAAACCGGCGTCGGTGATCTGCTTGTAGTTGTGCGAAGGGTGGCAGATCCCCTTCATGAAGCCGCCCAACTTTTGCCTGGCGGCGTCAACTGCGGGGCTGGTTTGCGGGGCGGCGAAGGAACGCAGGATGTTGGAAGGAACATAGCGCCCCGCCGAAAGGAGCATGTCTTTGATAAAGGCTTCCATGGGCATGGTGAGTTTACCTCCGCTTATTCTATAGTCGCCAGCGTTTCGCGCAGGGCGTAGTAGGAGGGCTTTTCTTCGTCTTCCAGCGTGACGATGCCCCAGCGGGTTTCCGTCGGGCAATCCGGCTGGCCGCAGACGTAGCAGCGGTCGCTATCCTTGTAGCAATAGACGAACGCGCCCAGCAGGAAGGGCAGTTTGGCCAGGCGGGGGAAGATTTCGCGGTAAAAACCCGCTTGCCCTTCGGGCGTATGGGGGTGCTTTTTGAGCACATAGCCCTTGGGCAGTTCACTATAAAAGTGGTTGCGGTAATCGATGTTGAAGAGGAAATCGCCCCAGTCGCCGGAAGCCTGTGACTTGATGGCGGCTTGCATGGTGGGGTTGAGCTTTTCAAAGACTTCTTTGATGTTGGCGCGGGCTTCGGCTTCGCTGTTCACGCCGTAGCGCTGTAGGATCGCCTTCTTTTCTTCCGGGGTCTTGGGCGCGCCGCCGCTGATGTAGCCGAATTCGCACAGGATGATGGGCTTGTTCGTCATGCTCCAAAGGTAGCGCAGCATCAGGTCATACATATAGAGCGAATTGCCCACGGGGGCGAAGCAGCCGATGTAAATATCGATGCCGATGTAATCGCAGTATTTCAGCCAGGGGCGCATCTGGTAATGCTGGTCCGCCTGCGGTCCAGCTGAGTTGTAGCCCAGCAGAATATCGCCCTTGTGGGGGTGCATGGCAGCCAGTTGGATGCCGATGAAGCGGCAGGCTTCTTTCATCGTCAGCGGCAGCACAAAGCGGGGGATGCCCATTTCGTTGGTGATCTGCACCGCGCCGATCAGTTCTTTCAGATCCGTGAGCATAAAGACGGCGATTTCGCGCACCCTGGCCTCGTTTTCGGGCAGCCGGGGGTCGATGCCCGCATCGATGTAATCGCGCGGGTAAGGGGTCACCGCCATGATTTTGATGCCGCCCGCAGCATAGCGGCGCATCTTTTCCTTCCAGTCCAAATAGCCCTGCCGCACGAAGCCGTCTTTTTCAAACGGGAAGGGAATATCCGCACGGTTCCAGCGGATGCCCGCCCCTTTGATCTGCTCAAAATCTTCCGTCGGGTGGCAAATGCCCTTGATGAAGCCCCCGGCCTTGCGGCGGTTGCGCTCAACTTCGGCATTGCTGGTCTTCTTCACATAGGAGGCTGCCCAGTGGAACGGGACATACTTGAGGATGGGTAAGATCTGATCTTTGATGAAATCTTCCATTGGTTGCAATATCCTTTCGTGCAAAAAATAATTTGGGTTATTCCGTTTCCTCAACCAGCATTTCGGCAAGCGCTTCAATTTCTTCTTCGCTTGCGGTTTTGGCCATCAGGGCGCGGCGTTCGTTGAGCGCGATATACATGTCCTCCTTCTTCTTCCCTTCCAGGTCATAGAAGAACAGCGGGATGGTTTGAACCAGCTGGGGCAAAAAGCTGCCCGCCATATAGAGCAGGAACACGCGGGAATACATGGTGTAGTTTTCCATTACGCCCGCCTGCGACCAGTTGGCGGTCAGGCCTTCGCCCTGGGTTTGGTCATAGCCCGACCAGCGCAGCACAAACAGGGTAAACAATGTGTTGAGCGGCGCCGTCACTTTTGAGATCAGACCCGTCAGCAGACCGATGGTGCCGTCCGGCCGCTCGCCGGTCATGTATTCCGTGTAATCCTTGATTTCACGGTCGATTTCGTTTTCCAGCACCGTGGAAGGCGCGTTGTTGGCGCAGTTGATGCCGTCAAACAGCGCAAAGATCAGCGAAACCGCCCAGAAGTGCTTCATGAACATCTTCCGCGAGCCAATCACACCGCCCAGGGTGCTGGCGAGGAAATCCCATAAGCGCATGAAGATGACCGTCTTGCGGTAACTGCCGCCGAACATCGTTTTGAAGCGTTCAATGAACGAAAGACTGACGATCTGCATGACCTGGCGGGGGAGGTAGGCATAAAATGCTCGGAAAACGCCGCCGAAGATTTCCATCTGCGTCACAACATCCCAGTTATAGCCGCTTCCGTTCCACCAGCTGATGGAAAAATCGGCGAGGAACTTGCGTAGCATATATTTGTTTTTCAGGATATAAAAGATAGATTTGGAAATGGGCGCGGGTTTGGGCTGGATCAGCACCCGTTCCTGGCAGCCGACGGCCATCAGCAGGCTGCTGCCGGAGCCGAGGAAGGCGGTGAAGATGCCGAACCCGGCAAAAATCATGGAAGGGTTGATGGAAGAAAAGCCCCTGCGGCTCAGGTCGAGCAGCGGCATGATCATGCCCGCAATGAAGTCGCCGCCCCAGTTGCGGAAGTAGGTTTGCCACAGACCCACGCCCATGCGGTCCTTGGGGTTGGGGCTCATCAGCGGCAGCATATTATCCAGCGGGATGGTGTAGATGGTGGAAAACGTTTCCTTCAGGAACAGGGCGACGAAAATTTAGAGAACCTTGCGCATATCGTTGGGGTCGTCGTTGTTGAAGAAGAGCTTGGCGCAAAAAACCATGGCGATGGTCGCAAAATAGAAGACGGGGGCAAGGAAGACGTAGGGTCTGGATTTCCCCCAGCGGGTGCGCGTTTTGTCATACGCAATGCCCATCAGCGGGTTGTTCAGCACATCATAGACGCCGATGAGGGCGTCGATGAGCACCATGTAGGTCATGTTGAAGCGCAGGATGCTGAAAAGATAAATCTGGCGGTAGTTTTTATCGACCATCTCGGCCAGCTGCCGCCCCATGGCGGAAAATGCGGGGAACAGCGTTTCCCGCACAGAAAGCACGGGGGTGTGAAAGATACGCGCCGCAAGGGTCTGTTGCTGCTTGAGCTTTTCCTGATCCAGGCCGGCGGCTGAATTTTCCTCCGCGCCAAAGATGCGGTCACGGATGTTCGACGGATCCAGTTTTGCCATTAGGCTTCCCCTCCTTCCACTGTCAATTTGCAGGTTGATTTTTGGTTGCCGTCCACTGCCAGGGCATAGATTTCGACGCTGCCCGCCGCGATGGCGGTCACCAGTCCGTTTTCATCCACCGTGGCAATCGCTTCGTTCCGGGAATACCAGCGGACGTCCTTCACAGTCGCGTCGCCGGGCGAAATCTTTGCCTTGAGCTGCAAGGTGTCGCCGGTTGCCAGCTTGCGCTTGCGGTGATTGAGTTCCACTTTTTCCACACTGACGCGGATGTTGACCAGGCAGCTGTCTTCGTATGTTACGCCGTTGAGTACAAACGAGGCGGTGATCACGGCCGATTGCCCAAGCTCTCCGCGCGCAATGACGTTGCCCTGCGGGTCAATTTCAACAATGGCGTCGTCGCTGCTGCTCCATTGGAATTCGGCGCCTTCCGGCGCGGTCATTTCGACCTTGAGCGCGAAGCCGCCCCGCTTTTCGAGCGAAACTGCGTGTTCGCTCAGCGAAATGCTGGGCCAGTCAAAGTTGAAATCCGCGCTGTCACCCAGCGTCAGCGCAACCACCAGGCCGCCGATGGAGGCGAATTCATCCTGGGGCTTGAGCGTAGCCGTCACATCCAGGTCATAGCTGAAACGCAGGCTCCTGAGCTGGATGGGTGCGCTCACATCCCCCCCGTGGTGGAGTACGGCGGTGAAGGTGGCGTTGCGTATCAGCTGCGGCGTGATGGCCTCCAGCTCCGCAAAGCTATCCAGCTCGTCGCCCAGCAGCGCTGCCAGTTGCTCCGCAGTTTGGGGGTGGAATGCCGCCAGCGCTTCGGGCGAAGCATCCCGGAAGGTGAGGGTGATCGTGTAATCGTCCAGATAAATCAATTCATATGCGTTTTTGGCCTGGCACTGCGGGCATTCCTCCAGGGGTTCGTCGGCCTGGTTGCCGCAGTTGTAAGCCGAGCATTGGTAGGCCGTGTATTTGCACGCGGGCGCTTCCTTAAAGTCCCCTTCGCGCAGTTCAATGGACCAGAGCAGGGCGGCGAAGCTCTCGCCAAAGGCGGTCGCTTCTTCCGGGTAGCCGCTATCCAGCTTTTCCACCAGGGCGGGCGCAAGCAGCTTTAGCCCGGCAAGCAGCCGTTTGGCCTGGCCGTCCTCCAGGGGTTCCCGGGTGGCGGCGGAAGTGAACTGCACGCTGTCAAAATCATCGCCTTCCAGGCGGAAGGAGCGATTCAGGCGCAGGCGCGGCTTTTCCTCTTCCGCATAGCGCAGTGCCGCTTCAATGCTTTCCGCCATTTCGCTGGTGGTTCGGGGGGCGTCGGCTTCAATGGCTTCCTCTTGCTGCGCGAGCTGCACCAGCTCTTCCGGCGGCGCCTCTGCGGTTTCGCGACTGAGCAGATCGTTTGCGCCCCAGCCGATGCCGCCAAAAAAGAACAGGCAGAGGACAATAATAACGCTGCGCGTGAGCCAGGCGCTTTTGCTGCTGTTTTTTTCGTTGACTTCAATATTTTCAAGCTCGCCAAGCGCGTGGTGATGGTGCTGCTGGTTGTCTTTGTTCTCGTTCACGTGGCGTCGCCTCCTTCCGCTGCGGCGGTTTCGGCGCCCCGCGCCAGATCTGCCTGGATTGCGGCTTCCAGCGCCCTGGTGGCTTCCGTTTCCACCACGGGGTAGGGGAGATCCGCAAGCTGCACCGCGTGGCTCTTCACCTTTTTATAGATCGCCGCACGTTCCTCGTCGCCTTCCAAAAAAGAAACATCAACCCCATGCTTCCACAGCTTGCGGTTGATGATCCCTACGCCAATGAACACCAGGGCTGCCAGCGGCGCGCCGAAGCTCAGCGATGCGCTGATGAAATCGCCCGCATGGCTGGCGCGGGCAAAAAGAATGGCGGCGACGAATGCGCCGAGCATCATAGCCGCCCCAAGGAAGTTGAGAACCATAATAACGGCGGACATCCGCCGGACGCTGAACGCAGAAAATATGGAAGCTAAAAACACCAAGAGGCCGAACACCGCCGCCAGGACGACGAGCGCCAGCGTCACCGCAAACAGGCGGAACACGTTGCCAAAGAGGGGGGAAGACATTTCTGCCTGCAAGAAGCCCAGCGGGCCGCCGCCGCCCAGCACAAACGAAACGACGCCGAGCAGCCCCGCATTCCAGTTTTGCTGTGCAAAGGGGAGTTCCACCCGGAGCGCAGCGACCGGCGCAAGCAGCGCCAGCAGGGGCAGCACCATGGTGAAAAGGCGAATTTTCGCGGTTCTGTTCCCCGCCCAACCCGCTTTGATGATCTTCCACCGCACCCGCATCCCGGCCTGGCTCAGTTCAGCCAGCTTTGCATCCGCATAAAAGCGTTCTTCAAAGCCGTAGAACATGAGGTTCACGCCGCAGTGGGGGCAGTTGGGCCGCCAGTCGGTGATGCGCAACCGCTTTTGGCATTTTGGACACACCGTCATTGCCACAATTACCTCCTTGTTTCATAGTGTCTGTATCATTATATCATGGTTTTGCGAAAAATACCATAGGGAAAACGCAATTTTTTTATAGATTTTTCCGTTTGCACCCGCGCAAACAAAGAGAATTTGGCGCAGGTCATAAAAATCAGGGAATTGATGCCAATTCCGAACATTTTCGCTTGCATTTTGCCAATTTTTGTGATATAATGTCGTTGGACGGTTGTTGCCGACCAATCTTTTTTTGTTGGAGTGTGGGAATGGAATACATTGTAATTTTGCTGGTTCTTTTGGCGCTGCTTGCTTCAGGCGGCAAAGGGTGACGTTTTTCCCCCTGTAAAGCCCGCGCCTTGCCGGGAACCCCGGCGGGTGATTTTTTCAACCCCTTGAATATCAACGAGTTAAAGCGTGACGCACTGAACTGTAAAGAAGTTTTCCCTTTCATCCACCGAGTTTTCCACAGCCCCTGTAAAGGCATTGGACTTTACAGATAAATTTGTGGATAGCTGCGGATTTTTCACCCGCGTCAATCTAGTTTTGGCTAAAATTTTCACTTCTACCCCGGCGTGGCCATGCCGCGCCCTACTCCGATGGCGCCGGTGGCGCTTTTGTTGCCCTTCCAAGCGCGCATTTGGTTGGTTTTGTTGCCAAAACGGCCATTGGCCGCATCCGAGTAGGGCGCGGCATGGCCACGCCGGGGTGCAACCTAAAATATGC
>JAITNG010000142.1 GCA_031290595.1 Oscillospiraceae bacterium | reverse complement strand
CGCCATCGGAGTAGGGCGCGGCACGGCCACGCCGGGGGGGGAAATAAACTTTTCTTTTTCAACAACCATTCAAGAGGGAATACTGCAAACGGCCTTTGGCCGGACTTTTGTAGGGCGTGCCTCGGGCGCGCCGGGCTTTAAAATCACGTTTTTAATTCAGTATAAGAAGGTTTATTTTCAATTTATTGTTGACACGGAAACAAAATCGTGTTATACTAATATTGCTTCCAAGGAAGCAATATTAGTGCCTATCAAGGAGGTCTATTCTATGCGTAGAAACGCACTGCTTTCAAAGGATTTTCTGCTGGTCGTTGCCGGGCAGATCATCTCCATCTTTGGCAACCAGATCGTGCGGTATGCCCTGCCGCTTTATTTGCTGAACGAAACGGGTTCATCCGCCCTGTTCGGCGCCGTTTTGGCTTGCGCCTTCCTCCCCATGCTCGTGCTGTTCCCCGTCGGGGGGATCATTGCCGACCGCGTGAACAAGCGCAACATCATGGTTATCCTGGATTTCAGCACGGCGCTCCTGATTGCCGCCGTCAGTTTGCTGGCCGGGGCAATCAGCATCGTTCCCCTCGTGGCCGTCACGATGATCCTTCTGTATGGCATCCAGGGCGCATACCAACCGGCGGTGCAAGCCAGCGTACCCGCGCTGCTGGATGCAGAGCACATCATGCAGGGCAACTCGATTGTGAATCTTGTCACATCCCTGGGCAGCATGATTGGCCCGGTCGTCGGCGGCGTCCTGTTTTCGCTGTTTGGCCTGTCGCCAATCCTCTATGTGAGCGCCGTCTGCTTCCTCGCCTCCGCTGTGCTGGAAGTTTTCATCCGCATCCCTTTTGCCAAGCAACAAGCCAGCGGCAACGCAATTGCCACTGGCTTCAAGGATCTAAAGGGCAGCTTTCGCTTCCTCTTCAAAGAACGCCCCGTGCTGTGGAAGCTCTCGCTGACCTACGCTTCCGTCAATTTGCTCCTGACTTCGCTGTTCCTGATCGGCCTCCCGGTCTTGATCACGCAGCATCTGGGCTTCGCGCCGGATACCGCGAACCGGCTATATGGCTATGCGCAAGGCGTGACGGCACTCGGCGCAGTGGCGGGCGGGCTGCTTGCGGGCGCATTTGCAAAACGGCTCAAACCAACGGCTGGCGTATTCCTCCTGCTGGGCTGTGCGTTTTCCGTCCTCACGGGCGGGCTTGCGCTGCAACTGCTGCACGCGCCCATGGGCGTTTACGCCGTGCTGGCGCTGGGCGGCGGCCTGTTGGTGGCGCTTTCGACCGTGTTGCAGATTCAAATCATGTCCTCCATTCAAATCCAAACGCCCCCGGCGCTGACCGGCAAAGTCATCGCCTGTGTGATCTGCATCTGCATGTGCACCAACCCGCTTGGCCAATTTATCTATGGCTTCGTCTTCGCTCACATCGGCAGGTTCGCCTACCTGCCCTTCTACGCGGCGACGCTGCTCATGCTCACAATTACAATCGCAACACGCTCTGTTTTTTCACGGCAAAATGTTTCACGTGAAACATTATGAACCTTGCTTATGCAAATAAATCAGCAAAACGGAAATATCTGCGGGGTTTACGCCCGAAATACGCGCCGCTTGGCCGATGGTTTCCGGCTGGGTGGCGTTCAATTTTTCCCGCGCTTCCAGGCGCAACGCCGGGATTTGCGCATACTCCAGCGTCGGCGGCAGTTGCAACGCCTCCAGGCGCTTCATCTCGCGCACCTGCGCCTCCTGCCGCTTGATGTAGCCTTCGTATTTCAGGTCCGTTTCCACTTCCCGCAACCAGGCTTCGGGCAGTTCAGGCCGCGTGGGGTCGAAGGGCTGCAACATTTTGTAGTCAATCTGCGGGCGGCGCAGCAGCTCCGCTAGGCGAATTCCGCTCACCAGGGGAGCGGTACCGTGCGCTTCCAGCAGCGCATTGAGCGCCGCACTTGGCGGGAGCGTGACAGATTGCGCCCGTAGGCGCTCGGCTTCCAGCGTCGCCTGTTTGGCGCGGAAGCGCGCATAGCAATCCGCCGCAACCAACCCCAGCTGATAGCCCACCGGGCGCAAGCGGCGATCCGCCGTGTCGTGCCGCAGGAGCAGCCGGAATTCCGACCGTGCAGTCATCATGCGATAGGGTTCGCGGCAACCTTTGGTCACCAGATCATCAATCAGTGTGCCGATGTACGATTCCGCACGGCTCAACACGAGCGGCGGCTTCCCCAACACCTTGTGGGCAGCATTGATCCCGGCCACTAACCCTTGCGCCGCCGCCTCCTCATATCCGCTGGAGCCATTGAACTGCCCCGCGCCGTATAGCCCTGCAAGCGCCTTGAATTCCAGCGTGGGCCGCAACGCCAGGGGATCGACGCAATCGTATTCGATGGCATAGGCGGGGCGCATCACCTGGCAACGTTCCAGCCCGGGGATTGTGCGCAGGAAGGCCAGCTGCACATCCTCCGGCAGCGAAGAGGAAAGCCCCTGGAGGTACATCTCCGCCGTATCACGCCCGCAGGGTTCCAAAAACACGGGATGGCGCTCTTTTTCGGGGAAGCGCACAATTTTATCCTCAATACTGGGGCAATAACGCGGCCCCACGCCCTCAATTTGCCCGCTGAACAGCGGCGAGCGGTGCAGATTTTCCTGGATCACGCGCTTGGTTTCCGCCGTGGTGTAGGTCAAATGGCACATCGCCTGTTGCTGCGGTGCGCCGCCTTCAAAGGCGAAAGTCACCGCCTCCGGGTCGCCCCGCTGCGGCTCCATCTGCGTCAAATCGATGCTCCCGCGATGCACCCGGGGCGGCGTGCCGGTCTTGAACCGCCGCAGCGGCACCCCCAGCCCGCGCAGGGAGTCCGAAAGCCCGGCGGCGGGTGGCATCCCATCCGGCCCGCCCGCATAATGGGTATCACCCAGGTGGATTTTCCCGCACAAAAAGGTGCCGGTGGCCAAAACAACGCACTGCGCTGTGTAGCACATCCCTGTTCGCGTAATCACTTCATACCCGGCTGCAATTGTTTCACGTGAAACATTTTTGCGAATTTCTACGATTTCCGCTTGCCGCAGTTCCAGGTTTGGCTGCTGTTCCAACCGCACTTTCATGCTGCCCGCATAGGCGCGGCGGTCGATTTGCGCCCGGGGGCTATGCACCGCAGCGCCTTTGCCCAGGTTCAACATGCGGCATTGGATGGCGTTTTCGTCCGCTGCCCGCGCCATTTCGCCGCCCAGGGCGTCGATTTCCCGCACCAAATGCCCCTTGGAACTGCCGCCGATGGCGGGGTTGCAGGGCATGTTGCCCACCCAATCCAGGCTGACGGTGAAAACCGCCGTGCGGCAACCCAGTCGCGCAGCAGCAAGCGCAGCCTCAATGCCAGCATGGCCAGCGCCAATCACAATAACATCATACGCCTGCGGCGAGCCAGGCGGCTGTGCCGCAACGGCGGGTACCAAGTGCGAATTTTGCATTTTTCACCTCAAAAATGTTTCACGTGAAACATTTATATAGTCTTCAGCAGCCGATGTTTCACGTGAAACATTTCTATGTTGTTATCGTCAGCTGCGGCACAGCCGCCGAGCCGCACCGCAGGTGCTATTTGCCTACGCAGAAGGTGGCGAAGACTTCGTCTACTATGGCTTCTGTTGCGCGTTCGCCTGTCAGGGCGTAGAGCGCCTGGATGGCGTCTTCGATGCAGACGGCGACGGCGTCGAGGG
>JAITNG010000137.1 GCA_031290595.1 Oscillospiraceae bacterium | reverse complement strand
TCCGCCATTGCGCCGGAAACGATGGTTGCGGCCGTTGCGGCAAACACCAGGTTGAAAACGAAATTGGACCAATCAAAGTGCGCGTAATCCGTAAAAATATCCAGCGTGGGCAGACCAACCAAGCCGGCCAGTCTGGCTTC
Organism: Oscillospiraceae bacterium; assembly: GCA_031290595.1. Lineage (GTDB taxonomy): Bacteria > Bacillota > Clostridia > Oscillospirales > Acutalibacteraceae > WRMQ01. The sequence continues at coordinate 3,159 of JAITNG010000137.1, read as the reverse complement.
ACCGGCCAGCAGCCCGTAGCCCAGCAGCATGAACACCACCGTGCCGATGCAAAAGTCAATCAGATTTTTCATGATGATGTTGCCGGCATTCTTTGCGCGGGTAAAGCCGGATTCCACCGCCGCAAAACCGCCCTGCATAAAAAACACGAGCGCCGCGCCGATCAGGAACCATACGCCCCAGAGATTGTCGGAGGATTCTTTGATCAGTTCCAGAATTTGTTCTGCTGACATAAATGATGACCCCTTCCCTAACCTAAAATTCTTTTTGATAAAACAAAAAAGACGTCATGCGCCCCGGAAGCGCACAACATCTTTGTTGTCTGTATATCTATCATAGCAAGTTGGCCACAGTTTGTCAATAGTTTTGCAAGATATTTTTCATATTCTTGCATTTTGAACCGCAACGCCCCCAAAAACGCGGTGTATTTTTGGCTATATTGCAATATATGAAAGGAAATATTGCAAGGAGCCCGGCAGGGAAACTAAATATTTATGCATTTTATACCAGCACATCAAAATCTTCGCTTGCGTTCGCTGCGCGTTTATGGTAAAATCAGAAAAAACGAAATGGATGGGAACAACAAATGGGCGAACAAGGCGAAAAGACGAGCGTGCGCGTGGGCGCAATCGGTTTGAGCGGGCGGGGCAGCGGGCAGATGTGCGAAATGCTGAACATCCCCGGCGTGGTGGTGCCTGCGGTCTGCGACGTCTATGAGGATCGCGCCCTGCATGGGGCGGAGCTGGCGACCAAAAAGCAGGGCAGCCGCCCGGCGGTCTATCTGGATTACAAAGAAATGCTGGCGAAGGAACAGCTGGACGCAATCCTTTGCTGCACCACGTGGATCACCCATGCCGAAATCGCCGTGACGGCCATGCAGGCGGGGCTGGACGTCGCCATCGAAGTGGGCGGCGCAGCATCGGAAGAGGAGTGCTGGGAAATGGTGCGCACCAGCCGGGCGACGGGCAAGTTCTGTATGCTGCTGGAAAATTGCTGCTATGACCGCTCGGAAATGGCGCTCTTCCGCATGGTGCGCGAAGGCGTGTTTGGCGAAGTGGTGCACCTGGAAGGCGGCTACCGCCACGATTTGCGCGACGAAATCGCCTACGGGAAGGAGATCCGCCACGGGCGGCTGCAAAACTTCATCCGCCGCAACGGCGAGCTTTACCCCACCCACCAGCTGGGCCCCATCGCAAAGATGATCGGGATCAACCGTGGCAACCGCTTTTTGACCCTCAGCTCCATTGCCAGCAAGGCCAGGGGGCTGCACGCGTTCCTTCAGCACGAAAAAGGCGAAGACTACTACCTGGCCAACCAGATCTTCAGCCAGGGGGATGTGGTGGACACCACCATCACCTGTGCGGGCGGCGAAACCATCCACCTGGTGCATGACTGCACCCTGCCGCGCCCCTATTCGCGCGGCTACGTGGTGGAAGGCACCAAAGCCGTCTTCCAGGAAGCGCCGCTGGGCAGCGCGATTTACATCGATAATGTTTCGCCCAAGCAGCACGAGTGGGAATCCTTTGACCCCTACTGCCAGGCCTATGAGCATCCCCTTTGGCAGGCGTACCGGGATACCGGGGTGCACGCGGGCGGCCACGGGGGCATGGATTACCTGGTGCTTTCCGCCTTCATTGAAAGCGTGCAGCTCGGTGCGCCGCCGCCCATTGATGTTTATGATACCGCCGCCTGGATGGCCGTCACCTACCTTTCGGAACAATCCGTCGCGATGGGCGGCACGCCGGTGCCGTTCCCGGATTTCACAAACGGCCGCTGGATCGACCGCGAGCCGTACCGGCGCGGGCGGTATTGCCTGGAAGAGGTTTAGGCGGCTGCGCCGCAGCAGCGCCCGCATTCATATTACATACAGCACTTGCATAATCATATTTTAATAGGAGGATAGCAACATGTCATTTGATTCCCTGTTCAACTTCTTTTTGCGCCTCGACGGCCCGGTTTTTGCCTGGTTTGAGGCAGCCCTGCACCCCGGCAGCAACGGGTTCCTGGATTTCTTCTTCCCCCTGGTCACCCGCCTGGGGAATGGCGGCGTCTTTTGGATTCTGCTCGCCCTCGCCCTCGCAATCCCCAAACGCACGCGCAAAGCCGCAGTGGTGATGATCCTTGCGCTGCTGCTGGATGTGATCATCACCAACGGTATTTTGAAGGTTCTGTTTGAACGCCCGCGCCCCTATGATTTCAACTGGGCGGGTACGGGCTGGGATTTTGAATACCTCAAGCACGTCGCCCACACGGAAAGCGATTTCTCCTTCCCCTCGGGGCATACCGGGGTTTCCTTCGCCGGGGCGCTGGGGCTGCTGCTGGGCGCAAGGCCGGAATGGGTCAGCAAGCACCTGCGCAAGTTCGCCTGGGTCATGGTCGCGCTGGCGGCGGTGATCGGCTTTTCGCGCATCTACATCGGCGTGCATTACGCCACGGATGTTTTGGGCGGCGTTGTGGTCGGCGCCATCTGCGCTACGCTGGCGCTGCTGCTCTTCCGTTTGGCCGAACCGCTCTTTGACCGGCTGAACCGGGCGCTGGAAGCCAACATCGCAAAGCTGCGCGCCAAGCGCAAAAAAGCATAATAAACAAGTGAGGTGCATTGCAATCATGCTAAAGAACATTCCCGCAATCCTTCCCCCGGATCTATTGAAAACCCTGGCGGAGATGGGGCATGGCGACGAGCTGGTGCTGGCCGACGGCAACTTCCCCGCCGCCGCCCTGGCGCAGCGCCTGGTGCGTGCGGACGGCCACGGCATCCCGGCGCTACTGGAAGCCATTTTGCAGCTCTATCCGCTGGATACCTATGTGGACTGCCCCGTCGCCCTGATGGATAACGGCGACCCCGGCCGCCGCCCGCCCGTCTGGGAAGACTACAGCAAAGCGATCCTACGGCACGAAGGCGACCGCCAGGTGGAACTGGTGGAACGCTTCGCCTTCTATGACCGCGCAAAGAAAGCCTACGCCATCCTCGCCACGGGCGAAACCGCGCTTTATGCCAATATTATATTGAAAAAAGGTGTTGTCACATGAACCGCTGCTTACTCGCCATTGATCTGGGCGCTTCTTCCGGCAGGGTGATGCTTGGCCGCTTTGACGGCCACAGCATCGCCCTGGAAGAGCTGCACCGTTTTGCCAACGAACCCGTGCTGCTGGGCGGCACG
>JAITNG010000076.1 GCA_031290595.1 Oscillospiraceae bacterium | reverse complement strand
GAAATCAAATTCCGGGTTTGGATAGAGGAAGGATGTAATGATAGGCGATTGCAGGTCTTCCGGCAGCAGCGCCGTGAAGCCCAGGGTGCGCATCCCTTCCACCAGCAGGCGCTGGTTTTCGCAATACCGGGCATAGCGGGGGGCTACGCCGCCTTCGGCTTCCAGCTCATCAAGCGCCTGGTAAAACGCCCGCACAATGTGGGTCGGCGAGGTGAAGCGCCACTTGCCCGATTTGTCCATTTCCTTCCATTGGTCATAAAGATCCAGGCTCAGGGAACGGGCGCGGCCTTCGCACGTTTGCAGCTGCGCCCGCTTGGCAATGACGAAAGCAAAGCCGGGTACGCCCTGAATGCACTTGTTGGAAGAGCTGATCAAAAAGTCAATGCCCAGTTCGTCCACATCCAGCAGGATGCCGCCGAAGGAACTCATGGCGTCCACAACCAGAATCCTGCCCTGCGCTTTCACTGCGCGGGCAAGAGGTTCCAGGGGGTTCAAAATGCCGGTGGTGGTTTCGCAATGCACCAGCGAAACGTGCGTTATATCCGGGTTTTGCGCCAGCAGCTCCGTCACCTTTTGGGGGTCGGGCGCTTCTGTTTCCAGCAATGCATATTCGATGTAGTCTATTTTTAGCACACGCGCAATCTGCACCATGCGCTTGCCATATGCGCCGTTGGTGAGGATCAGCAGCTTGCCGCCCTGCGGGATTGCGCTGCCCAGCGCCGCTTCAACGGAAAACGAACCGCTGCCCTGCATCAGCACAGCCGTGTAGCCTTCGGGCTTGGCGGTCGCCAGCGCCACCAAACGGCGGCGGATGTTTTGCACGATTTCTTCGTTGTAATCCGCATCCCAGGTGCACCAATCCCGCAAAAGGGCGTTGCGCACCCCTTTGGATGTGGAAAGCGGCCCCGGCGTCAGCAAAAGATAGGGGTTTTCAGGTATAAATTCATACATATGATTTCGCTCCTTTTTTATTGTAAAGATGTAAGCAACGCGGGCAGGGCGGTTATGTCTTCCAGAACGTAATCCGCACCGGCGGCCAGGTACTTTTGCCGGGCGGTTGCAAACAGGGCGGCGCGCCGCGCATCGCTCTGCCGCGCCAATTCCGCTTCGGTCAGCCCCAGCATACTGGAACCCCTGAGGGTGCCGACGCAAAGGCAGCCGGCGTTTTTCCCTTCCTGCATGTCGGCGACGGTGTCGCCTATCTTCAACACTTCATGGATGCTGGCTACGCCCAGCTTTTCAAGGTTCTTCCAAAGCATATAGGGGGCCGGCCGCCCGATTCCGCCGGTTTCATCCGGGCAGACGACGCTATCGGGCGCATAGCCCTTTTGCGCCGCCAGGGGCACGACGACGTCCATCATCGCCCGCGTGTAACCCGTGGTGGAGCCAATCGAAATCCCCGCCTGTTTGATGGCATTGACGGTTTCCACCGCGCCCGGCAGGGGATCTGTATGCCCCGCCAGCACCGCGAACAGCGCCGGTTCAAACTGATCGTAAATTTGATCGACGTCCGCCTGGTTGTGCGGCCTGCCGTGCTGCGCCACCCAAAGCGCCGCCAGCCGCTCGCCCGCCAGCATTTGGGCGATGTGCGCCCGCTTTTGCAGCCCCATGGGCGCACGGGTTTCTTCCATGGTCGGCGTGATCCCAAAGGCCGCAAAGGCGGTGATGAAGGCGTTCACCGGGGCAAAGCAACCGTAATCCACCGTCGTCCCCGCCCAATCCAAAATAATAGCGCTGATTTTGCTCATGCCGCCACTCCTTTTTATTTTTTGATGCTGAATTTGCGAAAACAGTATAGCATTTCCGGGCAAGGCTTGTCAATATTATTATCCTTTTTTTATCCTTTTTATTTCCTTTTTTTAACTCGATTTCCCGGATTGGCTTGAAATCGTTTTTTGGGTGTGCTATACTTTCAATTACCAAAAAAGCGGGAGGGAGTGGGCAAACTTTTTGACTTGCAGAGTATTGATGGCAGAGGATGATTCACGCTTTTGCACGGTGGTGCGGGAATATTTCGCAGCCAACGGCGCGGAGGTGGTTTGCTGCAGCTGCAAAAAAGATGCGCAGCGGTTGTTTGAAGCGCAGCATTTTGATTTGGTGTTGTTGGACATTATGATGTACCACCGCGATGAAGGCTACGACATTTGCAGCTGGATCCGCGAGCGCGACCAAGCGATCCCCGTGATTTTTGTGACCGCGCGGGGCGACGAGATGGACCAGGAGCGCGGCCTGACCCTGGGCTGCCATGACTATGTGGTGAAGCCGTATTCCGTGCGGCTGCTGTTTTTGCGGGTGAAATCCATGATCGACCATATCAATTCGCTGAAACAACAGGGTTCGGTGCTTTCCCTGCATGGCATCGTAATTGATGAAGAACATAAATCCTGTTCCGTTGACGGCGACGACGTCAAGCTGACGCCCAAGCAGTTCAAGCTGCTCTATGCCCTGATGGAAAGCGCCGGGCATGTCCTCACCCGCGAATCGCTGCTGACCGATGTTTGGAACTACGGTTACATTGACGACGACCGTGTGGTTGACCGGCATATTTATAAGTTGAAAAAGGCGCTGGGGGATAAAGCGCAGTATATTCAGACGCTATCGGGCTTTGGGTATCGGTTTGACAAGGAGGAGGAACTGTGAAAAAGACAAAGAAGAAAAAATCCAATGCTGCGCTCACCCTGCCGCAAGCGACGCGCCGGTTCACCAAGCAGGTGAAGTACACGGTGCTTGCCATGCTGCTGCTGTTGATCGCTTCCATGGTCGGCACAACGGCATACGGAAACTGGCTGCGGCAATATACAAACATGTGGACGGACAGCGACCAATGGTCTTGGGTTGCTTCAACGCCCTATGCCCAGTATGATTATGCCAGCTGGACGCCCTGCACGCGCCCGCTGGGGGAAACGGCGCAGGTCACCCTGGCGCAGCTTGCCGATAACATCCAGCACAAGGTGGCGCAGTATTACGCCACGGATTCCTTTTACGTCGCCATATATGATGAAAACTGGAACCTTGTCACATCCTCGGATAACTACGAAATTACGCTCTACCCCAACGGCTGCGACGGCACATATAACCCCTGGTGCCAGTATAACCGCACCACCAATAAAACGCTTGCGATGGTTGCGGCCGCCAAAAGCGGCCATTCGCACTCCGTGTTGATTGACGAGCCGGTGCCTTTTGATTTTGCGGTGCGGACGGAACGCGCAAAGCTGCCGGGTTGGTTTAACTGGCTTGCCAAGCGGAACAACGCCCCGGCGTTCATCCAAAACGCGATTCAGCCGGAAACCGCAAAGGATGCTTTGATGGTGCAATGGCGGGCGCAAACGGAGGAAGATCGGGCATATGTGGAATCCGGCCAATTCAAAGCGGAAACGGGCGACGACCGCCAGTGGGAAGATTTTGCGTGGCAAGTCTATCCCCCCACCTGGGTCAATGAAGAAAAAACCCATTACGGCGTGAAGAACCTTGCGTGTTACGAAAAGATCTATCTGCGCCCGCAGGAAGTCGCGCAGCCGCCGGAAAATCTTGTGATCCTTGCGCACAAATATGCAGTTGAGGAAAACCCCGCGTTCACGCAGTTCTATGCATTTGAGGGGGATCTTTACAGCCCGGTTCTGAACGATCAAGAGCAGTGGTATGAAAGCCAGCCGGGCGATGCAGCGCAAATCTTTTATGTCTGCACCGCCGGGGTGTATTCGCCGGTCTATGCGGCTGCGGCGGAAACGATCCGCAACTTCAGCCCCTCCTATCTGCTGCTGTTCGCCCTATTTATCCTGCTGCTCATCGGCAGCATCTTCATTGAATACCGCATGTTCAGCGCAGTGCAAAGGCGCACCATCCAGGCGCAGCGCGATCTGCTGGTCACCATCGCGCACGAGCTGAAAACCCCGATGGGCGTGGTGATGCTCTATGGCGAAAAGGTGGAACACGGCCAGGATAAGGAAACGATGCAGCAGGACGCGCACGCCCTGCACGCGGAAATCAGGCGGATGAACACAAGGCTGATGGATGTGCTGACGCTTTCGCGCCTGGATAATATGCCCGGGATGCCGACCGAACCCCTTGCGCTGGGCGAGCTGCTGGAAGACGTCGCGGACACGTTCACCCCGCTGCTCAACGAAAAAGAGATTGCGCTGCAAACTGCGCTACAGCCCGACGTCACAATAGAGGCAAACCCGTTCTATATCCGCACGGCGGCGCACAACTACCTTTCCAACGCCATGAAGTTCGCCCCGCAGGGCGGGCAGATCAAACTCAGACTGACCTGCGACGGCAAAAAAGCCCGCGTCAGCGTGTGGAACAACGGCGCGCCCATTGACGACAAGGACGGCAAGGATATTTGGGGTTGCTTCAACACGATCTGTGACGATGGCGACAACAAAAACAAAGGCACCGGCCTGGGGCTTTCCATCGTGCGCAGCATCGTCCAGCTGCACGACGGGCGCTACGGCTTCACCAACCAGCCGGATGGCGTGACGTTTTGGCTTGAACTGCCCATCAGGAAGAAAAAACGCCAAAAAAACACATCCGGGAAAAAACTTAAACACATTTCTGCCGTAAAATAAGAATACAGCAGAAAGGGGGGCGATTCCCTTGCACAGGGCATAATTTGCACGCCAACCAAATTCCTCCACGGCGCTTTGGCATTTTATAGGAAAAAATCCAGCTGTTTGTGTAAAAAAATGCTTGCATTCCTTGCAACTCTATGTTACAATGATTTCACCGTGAAGGTAGCCGCATAAAGCGGTATTAGTAAATCAAAACAAAGAAGAGAGGGTAAATTCATGAAGAAATCACTCACCTCGCTCCTGGCGTTACTGCTCGTAGCAGTAATGGCACTCGCACTGACCGCCTGCGGCAAAGAAGAAGGCCCCACAAGTCCCCCAACCACGCAGCCCCCGGAAACC
>JAITNG010000055.1 GCA_031290595.1 Oscillospiraceae bacterium | reverse complement strand
GGACACCTGGGTACGGTTCAATTGGCCAACCGCGAAGTTGAAAATGCCTATGGCGTTGATTTCCTTACCGTTTCACCGTTTTTGGGCGCCGAGAGCCTGGAACCGTTTATCCAAATCTGTAACAGCGAAAACAAGGGCATTTTTATCTTGGTGCGCACTTCCAACGCCGGAAACGGACTGATTCAGGACGCCATTGACGCAAACGGCGATAGCGTGAGCGAAGCGCTCGCGCATTACATTCATGCGCAAGCATCTGCATCCATCGGCGAGAGTGGGTATTCCCTGATCGGCGCTGTTGTTGGCGCGACGTACCCCGCGCAAGCGGCAAGGCTGCGGGCGATTATGGATACAAGCCTTTTTCTTGTGCCGGGCTTCGGCGCTCAAGGCGGGAGCGCGGCGGATATTCTCCCCTGTTTCCACGCAAACGGATTGGGGGCAATCGTGAATTCTTCCCGCGGGGTGTTATATGCACATCTTGCGCACCATGGAAACGCATGTTCAAAAGGTGCGTATAAACAATCGGTTCTTACTGCGGCAAACGCTATGTGTGGCGCTATTTACGAATCACTGCACAGCCATTTTCCTTTATTATGTTACTGAAGCGGGCATAAAACCCGCGCCCTGCCTTCATCGCATGAAAGCAGGACGCGTAAAATCTTCACTTTTCGATATTTACCAGCGGAATGACGTGCGTAGGTGCGACAGATCGCGGTTCAGGTCGCCCAGTTCGTCATACAGCTGATCGAGCAGATCTGCCGTGGCGGGGTCGAGGCCGGAAGGCTGCGGCTGGCCGTAGCCATAGCCGTTGTGCAGCCGTGCGCGCACCTGCTCAATCCGGCGGATCACGCGGCTCATGGAATACAGCACAGCGTCGGTGCTTTCGCCGCTCTGCTCACGGTATGCGGGCGCTTTTGGCTCGGCATAGCGGGGTTCGGCATATTTTGGCTCGGCATAGCGCGGCTCTGGATATTTCGGCTCGGCGTAACGCTGTTCTGCATATTTCGGCTCGGCATAGCGCGGCTCCGGGTATTTCGGCTCGGCATAGCGCGGCTCTGCATATTTCGGCTCGGCGTAGCGCGGCTCCGGGTATTTCGGTTCAGCGTAGCGCGGTTCGGGGTATTTTGGTTCAGCGTAGCGCGGTTCAGGATATTTTGGCTCGGCATAGCGCGGTTCCGGGTATTTCGGTTCAGCGTAGCGGGGCGCATATTCTGCCGCCGTCACGCAGGGGGGAACCGTGGGCTTGGGCGGGGCGCTGTAACGCTCCTCCGCCGGTGGCGCATAGGCGTAGGCCGGGCGGGGCTGGAAGGGTTCCGCCGCAGCATAGGCCGGGGGTACGGGTTGCTGCGGATAGGTCGCATACGGGTTCTGCTGCGGCGCGGCGCTCTGGGGGGCATAGCTCTGCTGCGGCGCAATGTTCTGCGGCGCAATGCCCTGCTGCGCCGGTTGCTGCGCAAAATTCTGAAGCGTATAGCCCGTTGCGCTGACGCCCTGCTGTGGCTGCGGCAGAATCTGCTGCGACTGGGGCTGCGACTGGGATTGCTGCGGCTGTGCATAGCTCTGCGGCACGGGCGCATACTGCGCTGCGGGCGGGGCGATTGGCGCGGCGGCGGGCAACGGCTGCTCCGGCTGCCGGGCGTATGCGGGGTTGCTGTAAGAACTCACTTCGCGGGGGGTGGGCGTGCCGGGTTGCGCGTTCTTCAAACGTTCCAATTCTTGTTCCAACTCCTCGTTGCGGCGCTTTTCTTCTTCATAGGAAGCCACCAAGGCTTGCACCTTGGAGCGCAGCAATTCCTTCTTTTCCTTTTTTTCGCCGATGTCCAGCCCGGCGGCCTGCAAGTCCTGTTGGTTTTCCATGGATTGATCCATCTTTTTTTCTTCCTCTCTTTTATCAAATGGGCGCACAAAGCAGCGCCGTTCAGATGAAAGTTCTATAGACTATGATATAGGACTCGCTTTAGAATGTCAACACGCGAAACTGTTTTAGCGCCCCTCTTTTTTTATTTTTGGGCGGCGATCCCAATTTCAGGAATAAAAGAGAGGGAGTGCAGGGAGCTCCTGGAATTCGTAACCCTGCGCTCTGGCGCGGTCAATGATCTGCGCCATGGCCTCCGCATTGTCGTTTGAAACGCTGTGCAGCAACAGGATTGCCCCCGGGTGCAGACGCGCCAGCACGGTATCGGCGGCATACGCCCCGCCCCGGCTGACGCTGACGTCCCAATCGCTGTAAGCCGCCGACCAAAAGACGCTCACAAAGCCCAGCGAAGCCACGGCTTCCAGCGCAGATTCGGTGTATTCCCCCTTGGGGAAGCGGAAAAAGGGCGAAGTATAGCCAAATTCCGTGCGTAAATAGTTGTCGCTTTCCAGGATTTCCTTGGCCATGCGGCTGCGGTCAATTTCCGCAAACGAGGGGTGCTTGGCCGAATGGTTGCCGACGATGTGGCCTTCGTTGATCATCCGCGCCACGATTTCGGGCGCGCCCTTCATCTCATCCAGCGTGCAAAAGAAGGCCGCCGGCGCCTTCTTTTCCTTGAGGACATCCAAAATTTTGGCGGTGTTTCCATTCTCATACCCGCAGTCAAAGGTCAAATAAACGACTTTTTTTTCAGAAGTATCATACGCGACAGCGGCGTAATGCTTTGCATCAAAAAAGCGCTGGTTGGCCACCGATATACTGTGCGGCTTGCCATCCTTGGCCACGCCGTAGCTGTGTTCGATTTTTTTCACCGGCAGCCCCAGGCTGTTGTTGGGGTCGGGGATCGCGATGCTGCGCACCGGGAGCGGCGACAGCCCCGTGAAGGTCTTCGCCGCCGCATCGGCTGCGCCTTTCAGCGCGGCGGGGCTGGGGATGGTGGCGGCGGGCGCGGCGTTGGCCGCTTCGCCCTGCGTGAAGAGCGGCTCAAAACTGGGCGGCGGGGCGAGCGTCCCCATCGGCGCCAGCGGCGCTTCCTCCCCCACGGCAAGGCTTTCGGAGCCGAGCGCTGTGTTACTCTGGCTCTGCGATTCTGCGGCCCTTTGCGCCGCCCCGCAGCCGGAACAAGCGGTAAAGACGGCAACGGCCAGCAACAGCGCTGCGCCATGTTTTAGGTTGAACATAAAAGAAAACTACCTCCTGCAACAAAAATAGAGTACAGGAGGTAGTATACCCCGCCTACGGCGGCGCTAGTCGGTTGTGCCGCCGTCAAATGCAGTGGATCTACGCCACAATTATGCCACCACAATTTTGACGCTGGTTGTTCTGGTCACACCGCTGCCGTCCTTCGCCGTGGCCGTGACTGTGAACACACGATCCGCCGCGGGGCCTGCGGTGATCAGCCCGGTGGTGGCGTTGATGGTCGCGTATTCCTCCCCTTCGGTGATCTTCCAGGTCACGCCCTTTTCGGTCGCGTTGGTGGGCGTAACGGTTGCGTTGAGCTGGAGGGTGGAACCCGGCGTCATCGTGTTCTTGCTGGCGGTGATGTCGATTTTCGTCACCTTCACCGGCGCAACATTCACGGTGCAGCTGTCTTCAATGACGGTTGCGCCGTCTGCGCTGACGAAGAACACCTTGATGGTCGCCGTGCCGTATTTGATCCCCTTCACCAAACCGGTGCTGGCGTTGACGCTGGCCACGGTGGCGTCGGAAGACGCAAAGTGATAGGCGGTCGTCGCGTTGGTCGGCGCGAGCGTCACGCTGAGTTGCGCGGTCGCACCAACATCCACCGTGAGCGACTTGGGCGAAATCTTGATCCCCGTGGCGGGTACCGCGACAGTGACTTTGGCCGTGGTGGTGGTGCCGGCCGTGGTGCGGGTGGTGGTCGTCGCGTTGGTCACGCCATCCGGGATGGTCGTCTTCGCCGTGGTCGTCGTGGCTTTGGTTGTGGTTGTGGCTTTGGTGGTCGTCTTCGCTTTGGTCGTCGTGACTTTTGCGGTCGATTTGGGCTTGGTGGTGGTCGTGCGCTTTGTCGTCGTCACGCGCCGCGTGGTCGTAGTGCCGTAGTTGGTGGAAGGCACCGGCAGCACGGTCGGATCCTCCCATTCCGTTTCCGTCGGCTCCTCCCATTCGGTGGAGGATTCATCCTGGAGGTCAAAAACAAATTCTGTCGTTTGCGTCGTCTGGGTTGACCGGCTGCGCTCGGTGGCGTCCGCCTCTTCGGAATCCCCACAGGCCACCAGAGCCGCCACCATCAGCACGGGGAGTGCAAGGGCCACGCCCCGCCGGAAGGAATGCTGCTGCTTCATAAGAATACCATCCTCTCTTGTTCAAAAAAACAAATTACGTCCAATGCTTGCTTTAATTATACCATATTCTGCAAAGGGATGCAACAGGGCGGGGAAGAAAAATCGAAAATTTATGCAACGCCTATTTTCGTCCATAAATCCGCAAATGCGGCAACCAGCGTGCTGCCGATGTGCCGCCCAAAGGTCACCAGTTCCTGGTTGCTGTTTTGGCGGGTGCTATCCACAAAGCTCATGGTGTAATCCGTATCGGGCAAAATGTAGCCCAGCATATCGTTGGCCAGGCCGAACAGCAACAGATCCCCGCCCACAATCTCGTCAAGGGAAGGCCATGCAAAATCCTGGCCGTTGAAGGCGTTTTCTGCATCGCAGGCGCCGCCGCCGGTGACGAGTTCCGGCAGCACTTCGCCGGGGAAGAACGCGGCCTTGAGTGCGCTGCCGATTTGCAGATACCCGATTTCCGTCACCGTGCGGTAGGTTCCGTCTGCGGCGCGGTAGACGTTGTGGTTGACCAGCCCCAGCTTGCCCAGCGCCAGCACGATGGGCTGTTCCACCGTGACTTCCACCTGCGCGTGGCGGATGTTGAGGATCGGCGCGACCTCCGTTTCCTGCACCGGCTGCCAGTCCTCATACCAGAGGGAATAGCCGCTGCTCTGCGCCTGTTCCGCCGCGATGGCCGCCGCATCCACATAGGCGCTCGCTTCAATTTGCGCCCGGGTCTTGGTCATGCTCAGAGCGACCCAGCCCAACTCCCGCCCATAGCGGATGGTGCTGTCGTGCCGGGTGGGGAGATCCAGCCCGTCATCCGAAGCGCCGCGCGCCGGGTCAATGCCCGCAATCGCGCCGTTGATGAAGAGGCAGTTGTAGCCCGCCTTCTCCAGCTCTGCGGCGATGTAATAGGGGAAATCCGCCGAAAGGCCGGTGCCGTCGGATTTCCCGTCGGAAACCTGGAGGCCGGTGGTATCCGGGTGGGCGCTCATGTTGAGGATCACGGTGGGGCGTGCGCCCGGTTCCGCAGGGGCAAAGCGCAGACGGAGCATGTCGCCCATCACGCTGCGGGGCAGACGCTTATCCGCCAGATAATCAGAAATATCTTTGGATGCGCTGAAGAGCTGCCCGGGCTTCATATCGGCCACAGCGGCGCGGATGGTATCCGCCGTGCGCGTGCGCAGCAGGGTCATGAATTCCGCATCGGCACCGCCTTTTTCCGTCAGCCAGGGCAAAAACTTGGCCGCGATGTTGTTCAGCGCCTTGCCCACAAAGGGATTCCACAGGCCGAGGGTATCCAAACAGCTGTGGCTGTGGGTGGCGAACACGTTGATGCTGATAATATCGTTCGCCTTGGCAAAATCCGCAAGCAACAGGCGGATCTGCTGCACATCGGCGTTGGCAATGCCGATGCAGTCGATGGCGGCCAGCACCACCTTGCCCTGCCCGGCGTCCAGCACCGTCACGCGCACCATCATGTCATCCAGCACCTGCTTCACATCGTTGCCGGGGTAATCCAGCTTGCCTTCGGGCAAACGGCCGTTGAAGAAGCCCGCCAGGTAATACTTCTGCTGCGCGGTGAGAATATCATCCGGCAAAAGGCTGGTCTGCGCAAAGCCCAGGCGCCAGGTTTCCCCCGGCGTTTGGGTGAAGGCGGCGGAACCGGGCAGGAACCCGGCGGTCACATCCCCGGCGCGGAACGCCGCTTCGGTCAAAATCTTTTCGCTGGCCGGGAGGACTGCGGCCAAAAGGCTGAGAACATCCGTGAACAGCCATTCCAGATAGGTCAGGCCGACATATTTGAGCGCATTTTCGCCCCCGCACGCAGCGGCGACCCAAGCCCCCAGCGCCGCAAAGGGGTTGACCAGGTTATAGCTTTCGCCGCCCAGGGTCACATCCACAGGGTCAAGCGGAAGCCGGTAGGCGTTGAGGCTGCCATCGGCAGGCCGGCTGCGCGGCCAAAAAGCCGCCCCCGCCGAAGCCCCGCCAAGGCTCCCCAGCAACAGGCACACGCAGAGCAAAACAGCCGCCGATTGTTTGATGTGTTTCATGGTGTTTGCACCTTTCTTGCAATGCTTATTTTTCGTTTTTGCGGGGCGGGCTACATCCAAATCCACCCGAACAGCACAACAATCAAAAACCATTGCGTCGAAGAAGGCGCAACATTCACGTTGAACGAAACCGACCCCGCGCTGTTGGTGGCGGTAATAGTCGCGCTGCCGGTCTTGGTGAAGTTTTTCAGGGAAGTGACACGACCGCTTTGGTCAACAGAAACATACTGGTTGCCGCCGCTCCAGGTGAGAGTTTCGGCAGAATCGACGGAGATTTGTGTGCTGCCGACGTATTCGACTGTTATGTTGGTGCCGCTGGCGGCTGGCGGCGCTATCGTCCAGTGGGCGTAAAGTGTGGTGTTCTCCGTTAGGTTCACTATGTCGGTCTGCTTGACTTTCACACCGCCGTCGGCCTCTGTGTACCAGCCGTCAAAAACATAGTTGCTGCGGCTTGGCGTGGGAAGCGCAGCGTAAGTTTCGCCATTATACACGACGACCGTGGAAGAATCGGCACTCTTACTCCCAGTGTTTTTCTCAAGTGTAACAGCGTGATCCACAGGCACGCCGTCGAATGAGTAAGGAATCCCGTTTGCAACAGCATATTTGTGGGCGTATGAATTTTCAGGGCAATAAATGGTCAAACCCGTGCAGTCGGAGAATGCGCTGCTCCCAATGCTCGCTACACTGTTGGGGATGATGACCTTGGTTAGGCCTGTGCAGCCGAAAAACGCAGAGGCTCCAATACTCGTCACATAAGCCGGGATGGTGACGTTGGTGATTTGCGAACATTCATACAAAATTTTATCCGGAATTTTGCCGCTCTCAAAAATGACTGTGCGCAGATTGGCAGCGCCATAGAATGGGCTAACGCCGCCGTTCGCACTTGTTGTGACGCTGGCGGGAACGGTGATACTGGAAACTTTCGTCCCCGAAAGAAAATCAGCGCCCAGTGTTTCCACGCTGTTTCCCAAAGTAATACTGCGCAGATTGCTGCAATTCTCAAACGCACCTGCGCCAATGTATGTTACGCTGGACGGAACGGTGACGCCGGTTAAACCAGTACACCCCGAAAAGGCGGACGAACCAATTCCCTTCACTGTGAATTTGTCAAAACTCTTAGGAATCGTAATCTCCCCACTCGCCCCGGTTCCCTCTGTAATGGTAGCCGTATATGCGTAACTGTGTGACGGCTCTGTTATTTTAGGAATAAGTGCCGCTGTAAAAATCCCAGCGACAAGAAGCAGCCCCCCTACCCAGGCCTCCCAATCATTTTGAGAATATGTCGTAGTCGTAACCGTAGTTATAGCCTCATAGGTGTAAATCCCCGATACTTCAGTTGTAGCCGTAGAAGAAGTAGAGGTTGTCACCGCTCCCGCTTCCACCGCCCCTGCCCCTGCGACCCCGACCACCATCAGCGCTACCAGCACCATTGATAAAATTCGCTTGCCGAGTTTTTTCATCTTTCTTTCCTCCAGTTCAAATTTTGTGTGTTCGGTTGCTGTGTCACTCTTTAGTCGCGGGGCGGAAGAATATTCCTTAAAAAATTTACTAAATCCCCAATATTTGATGTGTGATTTAAAAAACACAGTTGTTTTTATCATAGCAACAGAAATATTTCTTGTTTGCGTGGTTCGCCGCACCAATTACTTGACCTTTCCCGGCGGCTATGTTATACTACTGTTTATGAATAGATATAAGCCGTGTCCCCGCAAAACGCTGTTTTGCGCCCTCTCGCTTGCCCTTGCGGCGTTGCTGCTTTGTGTTGGCAGAACGCCCCTCAAGGCCGCGTTGGGCAGGGCTATGTTTTCTGCGGAGCCAGCCCTGCAAAAAGCGGAAGAGGCTGTGCCGGTGACGTTGCAGCCGGGCGATTTCGTCTACTTTGGCCAATATGCCGGTGAACCCATTCTTTGGCGCGTGCTTGCGCTGGAGGACGGGAAGCCCTTGCTTTTGGCCGAGCGCATCCTCTGCTTCAAGGCCTTTGCGGCGTGCGCGGCGCCCGCGGCGGGTTCTTCCGCCTGGGGCGGCAGCGCCCTGCGGCAATGGCTCAACAGCGCGGAAGCCGCCGTGGAATGGCAGGGCGCTGCGCCGGTGAAGGCAAACATCTGGGGCGGCTACAACCCCTATGCGCAAGAGCCGGGCTTTTTATCCCCCGGCAACTTTGATGCGGCGCAACTGGCGTTGTTGGATTCTTCGGAAAACGGCGACGCGGTCAGCTTGCCAACGCGCAAGCAACTGGAACCCCTGTCAATTGCCGCGCGTAAACGCAGCCCCACGCCATCCGCCCTGGCGGGGGATCGCTCGCCCTTCCTCTTTTTGCGCAGCACCGGCTGGTATTGGACGCGTGACGCGATTGCCACCAACGCGTGCAGCATCTGCGCGGTCACGGGCAAGGGGACGTTCTACAAATCCCTGGCAACCGATGGCATGAACGGCGTTTGCCCCCTGCTGCGTCTGCGCACGGCAACGGTGTTGCTGGCAGGGGATCCGTCGAAAGGGGGCTTTTTGTGTTCCGCCGCCTGAAATCTTCGCCCTGGCGCTCTTTTGGCGTCACATGCGCCGGGGTGTTCTGCTTTTATTTGGCCTTTGCCCGGTTGCTGGTCAAAACCGACGACGGCCACTTCCTGGGGATTTTGAACAGCCCCGGCTTCCGGCTGCGGGATTGGCTGGCGGAACGCTACGCCACGCTTTCCGGCAGAACGGTTGGCGAAGCCCTTATGATGACCTTCCTGCGGCTGAATCCCCTGGCCTGGAAGCTGGCCTCCGCCGCGCTGCTTTGCTTTGTCGCCTGGTGTTTTTGCCGCCTGGCGCTGGCGCGCCCCGGTTCCGGCAGCAAAGCCGACCGGCTGCGCTTTGGCAGCGCCTGTGTTTGGCTGGTTCTGCCCACCTGCATGAGCGCGGGGGCGTTCTGGTTCGCGGGTTCGTTCACCTACCTTTGGCCGGCGGCGGCGGTTTTGCTGGCCGCGCTGCCCGCAGCACGCGCCTTGCTGCAAGCGCAGCGCAGCGGCGCATGGTGGCTGCACGCGCTCGCTTGCCTGGCCGCGCCGCTTGCCGCCGCGCAGGAACAGGCCGCTGCCACCGTGCTGGCTCTGCTGCTTTGCCTGAACCTGCTTTTGCTTGCCCAAAAACGCTGGCGCTGGCGCTTTCTGCTGCCCTTGCTGCCCGCGGCTGTGGGGGCGTGGTTTTTGTTCCGCTCGCCGGGGGCGCAGCTGCGCAGCCTCGGCGAAGCCGCCGGTGGTTTCCCCGATTTCTTGAACATGCACTTGGCGGAAAAGCTGCTTTTGGGGGCTTCCAACTATTTTGCGTATGCGTTTTTCCTCTCCATTCCGGCGATGACGCTCTTGCTGCTGGCGCTGCACCAGGCGCTGCGGCAGAGTTACCCCGGGCGCAGGTGCCGGGCGCTGACCACCGCGCACGGGGTCGCCTGGGGCGGCCTGTGCATCGGCGGGAATCTCGTCTGCCTCCTCGCCCGGCGCAAAATCCCCGATCAGCTCTTTACGCTGCTGTTCACACGGGGGGAGGGCGGCTTGTTTGCGTATGCGCTGCTGGCGCTGTGCGGTTTGTTTTTTCTTTCGGTTGTCGGTTTGCTGCTTTTGCTCCTGCGCAAAAACAAGGCGGCGGCGCGCGGCGCCGGGCTTTGCTGCGCTGTTGCCGTGGGCTGCGGGGTTGCGCCGGGGCTTTCCGGCTCCGTCTATGCCTCCGGCCAGCGCATCTTCTTCTTTTCTGATCTTTTTTTGCTGCTGGCCGCCGCGCTGCTGTTTGGCTGCTGCGCAGCGGATTCCCGGCGCACCCGCCTGTTGCGCCGGGGTGCGCCAATCCTGGCGGCGCTGTGCTTCGCGTTCCAATGCGCGGGCTTCGTTCTGTTGGAAATCCCGCCGATGGGGTGAAAAAACACCAGTTAGCACCGCCTAACAACAAAATTCTTATACAGATGGGAAAAATATAAAAAAGCATGGAAATTCTGCGGAATATGTGATACAATAGTGATACCACAAAGCTATCAGTTTTTAGATGGCACTTGGCAAACGGGAGGTATATTGGATTGAAAGCATATATGGATAATGCGGCGACCACCCGGTTGAGCGAAACCGCCCGGCGGGCGATGGAGCCGTATTACGACGAAATCTACGGCAATCCTTCCAGCTTGCACGGCTGGGGGCAAGCGGCTTCGGCCGCGCTACAGGATGCACGCGAGCGCGTGGCGGTTTGCCTTGGCGCAGACCCCAAAGAGATTTATTTTACATCCGGCGGCAGTGAAGCCGATAACCAGGCGATTCAAAGCGCCGCCTGGCTGGGCGCGGCCAAGGGGAAGAAACATATCATCACCGGCGCTGTGGAACACCACGCCGTGCTGCACACGGTGGAAGCCCTGGCGAAAGACGGTTTTGATGTGACGGTGCTGCCGGTGGAAGCCGAAACCGGCCTGGTGCGCCTGGCCGACCTGGAAGCCGCCCTGCGCAGCGACACCGCCCTGGTGACGGTCATGACCGCCAACAACGAAATCGGCACGGTGCAGCCCATAGCAGAAATCGGCGCTCTGCTGCGTGCGCGTAAAATTGTATTCCACACGGACGCCGTGCAAGCCGTCGGGCATATCCCGGTGGATGTACGCGCCTTAAATGTGGACATGCTCAGCCTTTCGGGGCATAAGTTCCACGGCCCCAAGGGAACCGGCGCACTCTATTGCCGCAAGGGGGTTCCGCTGCGGGCGCTGCTGCTGGGCGGGGCGCAGGAACGCAACCGCCGCGCCGGGACGGAGAACATCCCCGCCGTGATCGGCATGGCCGCCGCGCTGGAAGAAGCGACTGCGGAACTGGCGGAGGCCGGGCAGCGCGTAGCGGGTTACCGGGATCAACTGATCGCGGGGCTGGAACAAATTGAGCGCTCGCACCTCAACGGCGCACGCCAAAACCGGCTGCCGGGCAATGTGAATTTCTGCTTTGAGGGGCTGGAAGGGGAATCCCTTCTGCTGCTGTTGGATTCCAAGGGTATCGCGGCCTCGTCGGGTTCAGCTTGCACATCGGGTTCGCTGGAACCCAGCCACGTGCTGCTGGCCATCGGGCGGCCGCACGAAATCGCCCACGGTTCCCTGCGCCTGAGCCTTTCGCGCTACACAACGCAGGCGGAAATCGACCACGCGCTGCGGGAAATCCCCCGCGTGGTGCAGTATTTGCGCGAAATGTCGCCGGTTTGGGAAAACATCATGAAAGCAAGTAATCTGAAGTAATAGAAGTAATATATTACTTAGAACAAAGGAAGGTGTGAATTTAAGTGGCTATGGGATATAGTGAGAAAGTGATGGATCACTTCATCAACCCCCGGAACGTCGGGGAAATCGAAAATGCGGATGGCATTGGGGAAGTCGGCAACGCCCGTTGCGGCGACATCATGAAGGTGTATTTGAAGGTGGATGACGGCGTCCTGACGGATGTGAAGTTCAAGACCTTCGGCTGCGCTTCGGCCATCGCCACCAGTTCCATGGCGACGGAGCTGATCAAGGGCAAGCCCGTTGCGCAGGTGCTGGAACTGACCAACCGTGCGGTGGTGGAAGCCCTGGACGGCTTGCCGCCGGTCAAGCTGCACTGCTCCGTGCTGGCCGAAGAAGCCGTCAAGGCCGCGGTGAAGGATTACTATGACCGCAGCGGCATAGCATACGACCCCGCGCTCTTCGCCGGGCTGGGCGAAGAGGATCCGCACGGCGCCATTGAAGAAGAATAACTTGATGAACAACCGCCCGGGCAGCCTTGATTGGCCGCCCGGGCGGTTGGGGTTTTAGATGCGGAATCGTATTATATGCAGTAAAATAACGGCTCTCATCGCAGAAGCAGCCTTACCCCTGCGCCTCCGGCTTCTTCTTGAAAATAAACAGCTTGCTGAAAATATAGTTCAGGATCACCACCAGCGCCTGGATGAACACGAGCTTTATGCAGAAGCGATAGACGCTTTCCGGCTCGCCGGGCAGGTGCAGGCTTTCGTGCCACAGCGGCCATAGCCAGGATTCCGTCAGCCGGGGCAGCACCTTGGGCTGGAGGTAATCAAACAGCAGCGCCATCAAGCCCTGTTCCATCGCCAGCGAAAGCAGCCTTGCCGCAACAAAGGCGGAAAGCTCGCGTGCGATAACGCGGGGCTGCCAGCTTTTTTGGCCAAAGACAAAGAGCTTGTTGGTGAGGTAAGCGAACGCCACCGCCGCCACCCAGGCCACGGGGTTGCTCAACCAAAAGCTGTGGTTGCCCAGCAAGCGCCGCCCCGGGATTTCCATCAGCTGGAACACCACCATGTTGACGATGGTGGTCAGCACGCCAAAGAGGATGTAGAGCAGCAGTTCCCGGTGCTTTTGCAAAAATTTTTTCATGTGTTGCAGTTGCCTTTCTTAGCCTTTGCGCCATTCCATCGGCGTTTGCCAGTAGTTTGGGGTATCCGTGATCATGCCGGAGCCTTCGGCGTAGCGGACGATGCCGAAAGCCTGGAAGTCGGCGTAAAGCGCCTTGTTGGCGGCCTGCCATTGCCCGATGGGGAGCAGCCAGCTGAATTCTTCCACCCGGTTGCAGCCCTTCCAAAAGCGCCAGCACAGCTGCGAGCGCAGCACGTTTTGCCTGGCGGTTTCCGCCCCGGCCAGTGCAATGGCCTTTGCCCAAAGCTGATCCGCGTAGCGCACCTGGCTTTGGTTCAAAACCATCAGTTCTTTTTCTATGGGGCGGCGGCCGATGCTCAGGCGGCGGTGCTGGCCAAAGAGATCCGGCACGCCGGTGTTGTCGCCAATCAGCCGGATGAATTCGCGGATATACTGCCAGCCTTCGCCGTAGTAGGCCGCCATGAACCCGGCCATTTCGGCCTCATAATCCAGGGCGGGGTCCCACATCAGCCGGGTGAGCATGTAAGCGCGCAGTTCGGCAAATTCGGAATTGCATTCAGATGCAGAGTAGTTGCCCTCTTCATAGACGCCCTTGACGTTGTATTGGACGAAGAACTGCATGTTGGGCTGCAAAACCTGGAAGTTGGGGAAGGGCGCGTTGTAGTGCGAATAGTTCGTGGTGTAATCCCAAACATAGAGCCGTTCGCAGATTTCGCTCCACTTTTTGAGATCCGCCGCAAAGACCGCGTTATCGGGGCAATTGGGGTCGTCCAGCGGGTGCGCAAAGCAGCATTCGATGGAGCAAAGCCGCACGATCACGTTGGCGCGGGGCTTGACCAGCTGGGGCGGCGTGCGGGTGTATTGATAGGCGAAAGTATCCAGCAGCAGGTCGTCATAGACCGGGTCGTCCGCCAGGGCTTCCGAAACGGCGTTGACAAAGCGGATCATCGTGCCGGCGTGCGAACCTTCCGCGGCGTCCACCGCCTTGCAGTTGGCGCACTCGCAATAGCTCTGGTTGTCATCCTGGGTCAGGCAGACGATTTGCGCGTGGCCGGGCTGCGCCCAATAGGCCTTCACCTGGTCGATCACCAGGCGCAGCACATCCGGGTTGGTCAGGCAGAGCTGCTTTGGCACGCGGGTCTTTTCGCTGTCGCGGTATGCGTAGTATTCCGGGTGCGCATCGAAGTATTCCGCCGGGCGCAAAATCGCGTTGATGAAGGTGTGGGCAAAGCTGTTTGCATAGCCCATGGTGCCGCCGTCGGCGGCGCTGAGCTGGCGGTAACTGTTGGCGTTGAGCCGGTTGGCGATGCTATAGGTCGTGTCGTGCGGGCTGATCCAGTCGGTTTCGCGGTATTCCAGGGGCGGCACGTAGCTCTCTTCCCGCACGTCGGCGATTTCCGCCGCGCCGGTGGGGATCACTTTCAGCTCCGCCGTATACCAATGGCAATCAAAATATTCTTCCAAAAAGCGATAGACGCCATAGAGCGTCCCCCGGGGTCGGCCGCCGGTGATAATAATCGAATCGCCCTGGGGCTTGATCAAATAACCCTCGTCGCCCAAGGCCGCAACATCCGCGCCGCCGAGCTGCCCCACCAGGATCTCTTTTGCGCCGGTGGGCGCTCCCTGCCGGGCGGCGTAATTCACGCCGGTGATCTGCCGGAGGGTATCGGCCAGGGTATTGGCGGCGGTGATTTCCGCCGGGGTCGCGTCCGCGCCATAAAGGATTTGGTAATCCGCAATGGAATGCTTTTCGATTGTTGCGGGCGGTGCAACGGGGAGGGGGACGAACGCCTGCAACGGCGGGTTGCAAAGGCTGAGGAACGGGTTGACGACAAACGCCAGCAAAGCCACAAACACATTGAGGATAGAAATCCCCGCGCCTTCCAGCCAACCCAAAACAGCTGTCCAGTCCATAAGAAACGCCTCCTTATCAAATTTAAGGTCACGTCCATTATAGGGCATCTGTATAAAAAATGCAATACTAATTTTATGTT
>JAITNG010000036.1 GCA_031290595.1 Oscillospiraceae bacterium | reverse complement strand
CCGCTCGCCGGCTATTTTTTTGAAATAACGCATAAAAGCTCCTTAACTATTACTATTCTTCATCTAAATCAGATCATGCTGCGCTCCGCGCCACCACCCCGCCGCTCCGCGCCACCCCTCCCACGGAGGGGAAGTGTCCCACGAACCCAACGGCTACGGAAATTCCCCTCATGGGAGGGGTGCCGCGCAGCGGCGGGGTGGTAGCGCGGAGCGCAGCGAGGTCGGCTTTTAGATGCGGGATCGTATTATCCCTCACCGCTCAATCAAAGAAACCCCCGTCATCTCCTCCGGCTGCGCGATGCCCATGATTTGCAGCATTGTGGGGGCGATGTCGCTCAGGCGGCCGCCTGCCCGCAATTGGCAGGGGTACCCTGCCACCAGGAACGGCACCGGGTTGGTGGTGTGCGCCGTGAAGGGGGAGCCGTCCGGCTCCGCCATCTGGTCGGCGTTGCCATGGTCAGCCGTTAAGAGCATCGTGCCGCCCGCTTTTTCGATGGCCGCCCACACCTGGCCGACGCAGGCGTCCACGGCTTCCACGGCGGCGACGGCGGCGGCAAAAATGCCGGTGTGGCCGACCATATCGCAGTTGGCAAAGTTGAGCATAATCGCGTCATAGCTGCCGCTTTGCACGGCGGCGGCGACTTTTTGCGCCACTTCGTAGGCGCTCATTTCCGGCTGCAAATCATAGGTCGCAACATCCGGGGAATCGATCAGTACGCGGTCTTCGCCGGGGTAAACCACCTCGCTGCCGCCGTTGAGAAAGAAGGTCACGTGGGCGTATTTTGTGTATTCCGCAATGCGCAGCTGGGTCAGACCGCGGCTGCTCAGCACCTCGCCCAGGGGCAGCGCCAGGGATTGCGGGTGGTAGGCCACCTGCACGTTCGGCATCGTCGCGTCATACTGCGTCATGCAGACGTAGGTCAAATCCAACGGAATCCCCCGGGCAAAGCCGTCGAATGCCGGATCCACAAAGGCGCGGGTGATTTCACGCGCACGGTCGGGGCGGAAGTTGAAGAAGATAAAGCTATCGCCGTCCTTGAGCGGCTGCGCATCCTCCGCCACGCCCGGGAGGACGAATTCATCCGTCACGCCGCTGTCGTAGCTTTGCTGCGCGTAAGCCTCGCCGCAGCCGAAGGAATTCCCCTCGCCTTTGGTGATGGCGTTATAGAGCCTGGCAACCCGATCCCACTTTTTTTCGCGATCCATGCCATAATAGCGCCCGGCGACGGTGGCAAGGGCGCCTACGCCCAGTTTATCCATCGTTGCGTAAAGTTCACGGATAAATTCGATGCCGCTGGTCGGCGGCACGTCGCGGCCATCGAGCAGGGCGTGGACGTAGACTTCATGCAGGCCGTGGCGCTTGGCGAGTTCCAGCAGGGCGTAGAGGTGCGTGATGTGGCTATGCACCCCGCCGTCGGAGAGCAGCCCCATCAAATGCAGCGCGGAACCCCGCGCCTTGCAGTTTTCGACGGCGGCGAGCAACGCGGGGTTTTCATAAAAATCGCCGTCCGCAATTGATTTGGTGATGCGCGTCAGTTCCTGATAGACCACGCGCCCCGCGCCGATGTTGGTATGCCCCACCTCGCTGTTGCCCATCTGCCCGTCGGGCAAGCCGACGTCCATGCCGGATGCGCCGATGGAGGTGTGCGGGTAACGGGCGAAAAGAGCGTCAAGCTGCGGGGTGCGCGCGGCGGTGATGGCGTTGCCCTCCCCCTGCGCACGCAGACCGAAGCCATCCATAATACAGAGCAAAGTCGGCTTTTTCATGTGCTGAACCTACCTTTCATCTTTAGGTGTTTATTATACAACGGATGCGCCGGGAAGTCAAGCCAAACCCTGGGAACAAACAGGCCCGTATTGGGCAAATACGGGAAAATGGTTACAATTCACCGTGCGAAATGTTTCTTTTTTGATTCAACTTGTAACTTTCTATGTTCCCTACAAAAAATCTGCTATATTTTCCTAAAAATCGACTGCAACGCCGGTTTTTAATTCTTAAAAAGAAGAATACGCCCCGTTTTGTCGTGCATTTTAAACAATTCAGCAAAAGCAAAAAACTTGACAACGGAAAATTTGGGCAATATAATACAGCGTATACCCTTGCAGCCAGAAGAATGGTTTTACCCAATTGAAGTTACGGAGGTCTGCTTTGCATGACGGATCAAGGACAGCCGCACCGAAAAAGAATGGTGATCACCACGGCAGTGCTGGCGCTGATGCTCATTTGCTCAGTCACGATCACGGCTTACGCCATGAATTCCCGCACCGTTATCATCCGGGATGACGAAACGACCGTCACCTATAACACCACCAGGACCGATGCGAACGAGATTCTGCGGGCGAAGGAAATCCGTCTGCAAAACGACGATTACCTTGACCTCAGCGATTTTGCGGAAGAAGGCGACTGCATCATCCGCATCTATCGCGCCAAAGAGATCTATCTGGAAGACGACGGCCAGGTGCGGCGGCTCCGCGCGGCGGGGAATGTGCAGCGTCTGCTTGAACTAAACGGCGTGGAACTCAAGGAGCGCGACACCCTCAGCTGTTTGCGCACCGACCCTTTGGTGGATGGAATGCGCATCATCATTGGCCGCGCATTTGATGTTGCCGTGCTGGATGGCGAAAACACCCACAGCCTGACCCTGACCGAAGGCACCGTCGCCCAGGCGCTGGCGCTTTGCGAACTCACGCTGGAAGGCGACGACTTCGTCACCCCCGGTCCCCTGACCCCGCTGGAACCCGGCCTGACCATCCACGTCAACCGCGTCAGTTACCGCGAGCGCACGGTGGAAACCACCCTTGATTATGAAATCGTGACCAAGAAATCCGCTTCGCTCGACCTTGGCAAGGTGCGCATTGACCAAACAGGCGAAAAGGGCAAAAAAGAAACTGTCTATCAGGATAAATATATCAACGGCGAGCGCGTGGAATCCATTAAGCTGAAGGAAACCATCCTCAA
>JAITNG010000009.1 GCA_031290595.1 Oscillospiraceae bacterium | reverse complement strand
GGCAAGCGCCGCACCAAACGATATTTTTCGATTCATAAGCAGTCACCTCATTTAAGTTTATCACTGGCACAAGTATACCATTAAATGCCGAAAAATGCAAGCTGTAATATATCCCGGTGCATGCAGCACATCAAAAAAATCAAAACGATTGGGAAAACACACATCATGAGCGACGAACCCTTGCAGGCTATCTTGCAGCGCCATGGCTTCACGTTTTCAAAGGCGATGGGGCAAAATTTTTTGATCAACCCCGGCATTTGCCCCCGCATGGCCGCCGCTTGCGGCGCAACGAAGGCGCACGGCGTGCTGGAAATCGGCCCCGGCGCGGGCGTGCTGACCCGTGCGCTGTGCCAGACGGCGGGCAAGGTCGTTGCCGTGGAACTCGACAGCCGCCTGTTGCCGGTGCTGGGCGAAAGCCTTGCGGGCTGCGGGAATGTGAAGGTCATACAGGGCGATATACTAAAGCTGGACCTGCACGGGCTGCTGGCCGAAGAATTCGCCGGGATGCCCGTGCTGGCCTGTGCAAATTTGCCGTATTACATCACCACCCCGGTGATCCTACGTTTGCTGGAAGAACGCTTGCCGCTGGAAAGCATCACCGTCATGGTGCAGCAGGAAGCTGCCGAGCGGCTTTGCGCCCCCCTGGGCAGCCGCGCCGCCGGTGCGGTGACCGCCGCCGTGGCCTACTATGCCCGCGCAGAGCTGCTGTTCCGGGTGAGCCGCGGCTCTTTTTTGCCCGCGCCCAAAGTGGATAGCGCCGTGATCCGCCTGCAACTGCGCAGCGAACCCCCGGTGCAGGTGGCGGATGAAGCGGCCTTCTTCCGGGTGATCCGCGCAGCGTTCGGCCAGCGGCGCAAGCAACTGGTCAACGCATTGAGCGCAGGGCTTTCACGCCCGAAGGAAGAAATCCAGGCCGCGCTGGAGCGGGCGGGGATTGCGCCCACCGCCAGGGCAGAGGAACTGACGCTGGAACAGTTTAGCCAGGTCTATTTTTGTGTGGCTTTGTAGGCGCGCGCCCGGGCTTAAAACGCACCGCGCCAAAAGCGCTTTTCACCCAAGGAACCGCACAACCCACACCACAGCACAACAAAAAACCCGGTTGCCCCCCAAGGTCAACCGGGCATTATTATCCGCCTAAATCGTAATATGCGCAGCAGCGCCGTCGTCTGCAAGCGGCACAGCCGGGGAGCCGCACCGCAGCTGCCGGAAATCTTCGCGGATACCTTGCACGAAACGGCCTACGTCGGAATTCCACAGGTGGATGTTCATGCCAAGCTCCGCCCAGTGCAGTTGCTGGTTCAAATCCCAGCTGCTGTGGTTGCCCACGGCCACGCCTTTTGCGCGGCAAGTTTTGATGATCTTTTCAACATAGGCCGCAAACAGCGGATGTTCATATTCTTCCGGCACACCCAGGTTGATGGAAAGATCATGCGGGCCAATCAGCACCGCATCCACGCCGGGCAGGAGCAGGTCTTCCAGGTGATCGGCGGCGTAGCGGCTTTCGATGTTCAGCAGCACCAGGTTGCCGTTGTTGTAGTTGGCAAGGTATTCCTGTTCCTTTGGCGAAAGCGCAACGGAGCCGTCGAGTACCCCGCGCAAGCGCTCGCCCTTCAGGGGGCGGTATTTCACTGCGCCGAGCAGGGTTTTGACCTCTTCCACCGTTTCCATGTAGGGTGCTATCACGCCTTCCGCGCCGTGTTCCACCGCCTGAAAGGCTTCCTGCGCCGAGCAGGAGGGGATGCGCACGATGGGCGCAAGCCCCATGGCGCTGTAGCAGCGCAGCATCCAGCCCCGGGTCTGCGGATCCAGGGGGATATGTTCGGAATCCAGGAAGACAAAATCCAGGCCGGCTTTGGGGAGTTCCGCCGCCCACTTGGGCGAGGGTGAAGCCACAAGCGTGCCATAGACCCGCTCCCCGCGCACAAATGCCGCCTTGAGTTCATGACGGTTCATGGGCGCTTTTTCTCCTTTTTCACTGGTTTTTCTGATTTTGGCGTGGTCAGCAGGAAAGCGCCCGTCCAAACGGCCACCGCCCCAAAAATCACCAGGGTCATGGAAACCGCGCCCACAAGGCGCAACATCAAGACCTCCGGCTGCAAAAAAGAGCCGATCAGGGAAACCAGGAAGCCTTCGCCCAACAGGTTGATGATGCTAAAGCTGGGGTCGGTCACGGCTTCGGCAAAGTTCCCAAAGCTGGCGTATGCGCCAATCACGAACGCCACGCCCACCGCGCAAAGCGCCAGGATGGGGATTTTTTTGTTGCTCACCGCCGCAATGACGGCAATGGCCACCAGCGTCAGCGCCGCCAGTGCCAGCAGGATGCCCGCAATAATCGCCGGGCGCAGCAATGGCAGGAACGATTGCAGCGACCCGCCGCTGCCGCTCTTGATGGTATCCAACAGGCCGTTATAAAGGCCGCCGGGACCGAACATGGAAATGCTCAGTTCGTCGCCCCAAAGGGTTTCGCCAACGCCGGGGTCAATCCGAAAGTAAATCAGCGCGTTGAAATAGAGGTTGGGCAGCACCGTCAACGCCAACAGCACCGTCACAATGCGGGAAAATATGCGGGTAGCTTTGCTCATACAGAAAAACACTTCCTTCAATAAAGATGCACCAAAATTTGAAAGCGGCACAGCCGCCTAGCCCGCCGCAGGCGGCGACCAGGAGGAATTCAGCGCCACCACCCGGTTGAAGACCGGCTGTTCCGGCGTGGAATCCGCATCCAGGCAAAAATACCCCAACCGTATAAACTGCGCCTGCGGCGAGCTGGTCGGCTGTGCCGCAGTCGCCGCCGGGTTCTTTGTCAATTCCGCCAGAACTGCCGGGTCGATTTTGCAGTTTTGCAGGATTTCCAGGGATTTTGGGTTGATGTATTTCAGGTAGTCGTCCACCGAAGGGTTTTCAGTTGTGAAGAGGCGGTCGTAGAGCCGCACCTCCGCATGCAGCGCCGTGGTGGCTTCCACCCAGTGCAGCGTGCCGCGCACCTTGCGCCCGTCCGGCGATGTGCCGCCGTAGCTTTCCGGGTCATAGGTGCAGCGCAACAGCGTCACTGCGCCGGTTGCATCCGTTTCGTAGCCCGTGCAGCGGATGTAATACGCGCCCTTGAGCCGCACCTCGTTGCCGGGGTACAGGCGGAAATACTTTTTGGGCGCTTCCATCAAAAAGTCGTCCTGCTCCACAAAGATTTCGCGCGAAAAACGCACCTTTTGGGTTCCCCATTCCGGGTGATCCGGGTGGCGCTCAATCTCGATTTCTTCGGTTTTGCCTTCCGGGTAATTTTCGATGATCACCCGCAGCGGGCGCAGCACCGCCATGGCGCGGGGCGCGGTTGCCCCCAGGCGGTCGCGCACGCAGGATTCCAGCAAGCCGAAATCCACGACGCTGTAGGCCTTGGCCACGCCGACTTTTTCCACAAAATCCAGGATCGCTTCGGGCGGATAGCCCCGGCGGCGCATCCCGCAAAGCGTCGCCATGCGCGGGTCGTCCCACCCCCGCACAACGCCCGTGTTGACCAGGTGCAGGCATTTGCGCTTGCTGGTCAGGCAATAGTTGAGGTTCAGCCGGGCAAACTCAATCTGCCGGGGCGGCTCCGCAAAGCCGATGGCCTGAAGGAACCAGTCGTAGAGCGGGCGGTGGTTCTCGAACTCCAGCGAACAGAGCGAATACGTCACGTTCTCCGCAGCATCCGAAAGCGGGTGCGCAAAATCATACATGGGGTAGACGCACCATGTATCCCCGGTCCGGTGGTGCGGCACGTGGGCGATGCGATAGATCACCGGGTCGCGCATGTTCAGATTGGGGCTGCGCATGTCGATTTTCGCCCGCAGGGTGCGCGCGCCGTCGGGGAATTCCCCCGCCGTCATGCGCGTGAAGAGATCACGGTTTTCGTCGATGCGCCGCTCGCGGTAGGGGCTGTTTTGTCCTGGCTCGGTCAGCGTGCCGCGGTATGTACGCACCTCCTCCGCCGTCAAGTCGCAAACATACGCCAGGCCTTTTTCGATGAGCTTGAAGGCGCATTCGTGCAAAAAATCAAAGTAGCTGGAAGCATAATAGCATTCCTTCCAGGGGAACCCCAGCCAGAGCATGTCCGCCTGGATGGCGTCAACGTATTCCACTTCTTCCTTGGAGGGGTTGGTGTCGTCGAGCCGCAGGTTGAATTCGCCGCCGTATTTTTGGGCAGCAACATAACTGATGGAAATCGCCTTGGCGTGGCCGATGTGCAAATACCCGTTGGGTTCGGGCGGGAAGCGCGTCTGCACCCGGGTGTTTACGCCCGCAGCAAGGTCTGCCTCAATGAAGTCGTAGATGAAGTTGGAAGGTGCTTTGGTGGCTTCGTCCATGGATTTTACCCCTTTCAAATAGCTGCAATATTTACTGTATACAAAGCGACTGCCATCGGGAAAGAAAGAAGAAACAGGAATGGCACCACAAACAGCAAAACAAAGCCTTGAAGCAGGAGATCATTCGGATCTCCGCCTATCGCAGTCAGACCAATCTGCGCAAGATCTTCCACAGTGGGATAATACACTAGATACGTAGTGTTACTCTTTGTCAGCAAGGTGACCTCGTCCGCTTCACCCGTCTGCACAGTGTAAAACACCGCAACATAAAAGGAATGTTCCTCTACCGAAAACGCACCCGTTAATTTAACTGCGGGCGTCACCATCAGCGTCGCCTGCGTAGCGTCTGCAATCGGCGCATATTGGAAAGGCTGTTCTTTAGCGAATTCCCGCGTTCCCTCATACCATTGATATTGCAGCTCGCCCACTGCGCCTTCGGGCAGCTTGGCTTCCACCGTTAGCGTTAAGGTATCGCCGGTTAAAATCATTTTACGCACCAGCGGCTGCTTGGTGATAACGGGCGCTTGGGGCGTTTCGCCGCCCCCCGCCGCAAAGGCGGGGATGACCAGCGCCAGCGCCAAAGCCAGGCACAACAAGGCAGATAGGATGCGTTTGGTTGTTTTCATGCCAACATCTCCTTAAAATATTTATGTTTGCTGGGGATATGTTCAGTATAGCACGAACAGGAAAATTATGCAAATCTATTTTTGCGCAGCATACGCCCGCCGTGCCGCTTCTATCCTTCCGCGTACCCGCTCTGCGCCGGTCACGCGCATCACCGCCCACAGGTCGGGCGTGTTGAGGCGCGACGTCACCGCCAGGCGGATCACCGTTGAAACGTCGCCCACGTGGCCCTTCCAACTGGCGGGGTCGGCCTTGTAGGCCTTCACATCGGGGCAAAAGCCCTGCGCCGCGCAAATGCCCTTGATTTTTGCGAACCATGCGTCCTTGTCATCCTGTGCATCATAAACGGCCAGGTAGTCTTCCAGCAGCGCCGCCGCATCCGTTGGGGCGATCCCTTCGGGCAGCGCAAAGTCCGGCCGGTAAAGCGCATCGTAAAAATAAGCATAGGTATCGCGCACCTGGTTCCACCGGGCAAGATCCTTGCGCGGCTTTTTGCCGCCCCGGTCGATGGAAAACATCGCAATGGCTGCGCTGCGGTCGCCGCCGAGCAGTTCTGCCAGCGTGGGGTCATATGCTTTCGCCCAGGCCAGGGCGCCGGCAAAAACGTCTTCGGCCGCCATGCGTGAAATCACGTTTTTGCTCACGTCCTCCAGCTTCACCAAATCAAAGAGCGCACCGCTCACGCTCATTTTTTTGAGCGAGAAGGGGAATTCCCCCTGCGCCGCAGCGGGGTTGGCTCTGCGCCAATCTTCAAAGTTGGAATTCATCAGCGTCAACAGGTATTCCAGCACGCTTTCCCCAGGGTACCCCTGTTCCACAAACCAGCGCACCGCCGCTTCGGGATCCTTGCGCTTGCTGATTTTGCGCTTGCTGCCGTCCTCTTCCTTCATCAGGGTGGGCGTGTGGCAATATTTTGGCAGAGTGAAGCCCAGCTGCGCAAACAACTGCACGTGCAGCGGCAGGCTGGCGATCCATTCATCCCCGCGCACAACGTGGGTGGTGCGCATCAGGTGGTCATCCACCGCATGGGCAAAGTGATAGGTCGGGATGCCGTTGGCCTTGAGCAGCACAACGTCCATCGTATTTTCCGTCAGTTCCAGCTTGCCCTTGATTTGGTCTGTGACGGTGAACTTGCGCCCCTCTTCGCCGGGGGAGCGCAGACGCAGGGTGTGGGGTTCCCCCGCCGCCAGGCGGCGCAGTTGCTCTGCGGGCGGCAAATCGCGGCACCGCGCCCATGCGCCGTAATAGCCCTTGTTGGCTCCTTCGGCGGCCTGCGTTTCGCGCTGCGCGTCCAGTTCTTCCGCCGTGCAGAAGCAGGGGTATGCCTTGCCCTCTTCCACCAGGCGTTTGGCGAACGCGTGATAGATTTCCGCCCGCTTGCTCTGGGTGTAGGGGCCGTATGCGCCCGCTTCGGTTTCCGCGCCGGTGACGCCTTCCTGCGGCAACAGGCCGTAGGCGGCAAGGTCATCCACCAGGCCGCGCACGCCGTTTGCCACCTCGCGCTTTTTATCGGTGTCTTCCATGCGTATGTAATACACCCCGCCGCTGCGCTGCGCCATCAATTGATCCGTCAGCACGCCAAACAGGCCGCCCAGGTGCAAAAACCCCGTGGGGCTGGGCGAAAAGCGGGTGACTGTCGCACCTTCCGGCAAAGTACGCGGCGGGTACCTGGTCTCCATCTCCTCCGGGCTGGGCGTATCAATGGGAAAAAGCGCAGAGGCCAGTTCCGCACAGCGTAAACATTTGCACATGGCAATTCCTCCAAATATTGTTTTCACCGCATTTTACACCGGCGATGGCAAAGAAAATGGCGGTTTCCCGGCTTTGTTATCCACATTATCCACCAAGTTATCCACCGTAATCTGTCAATTTCCCATCGACTGGGAGAAAAACACAGGCAATTTGCCAAGAATTTACGTGCGGTGCCGTGGCGCAAATCCGGCTCAATATAGCTCCTTGGTCAGCGTAATTTCGCCATTTTCCGCATAATTTGCAATGATGCCGCCTTCACGCACCGTGGAATAGTAGGGGCAGTGCGCCACCATGATTAGGTTCCACTTCACGTTGGGGTAAACCTGCCCCAACCCGTTGGTGACGATGGCCAGCTTGGGTTGCAGCGCCCGCAAAAAGCCCGCCGAATTGCTCATCGCATAACCGTGGTGGCAGAGCTTCAGCAGATCGACCGCGCCAATCTGTTCCGCCAGCTGGTCTTCCAGGCCGTGGAGGTTTGTCGCATCCGCCGTGAGCAGCGTGCGCGTGCCGTGGACGTTTACCAGCGTAATCACAGAATTGTCGTTTTCCCCCCTGAGCTTGGGGTTTGCACAGCTATCTGTGTTGAAGAACTGCACCTGCATCGCGCCCAGGGCAAAGGGTTCCGTTGGCGCGGTTTCCACCACGGGGATTCCCCTTTGCTGCGCGGCTTCCACCAGCTGCCCGTGGATTTCTTCCAGCTGCCAGCTCGTGGATTCAAAGCTGTATTGGTTCCCGCAACCCGCTTCCAGCGAACGGAAATACGCCTGGCGGATCTCGACGGCGGGATCCGCCATGAGGAACGCAAACCCGCCCGCGTGGTCATAATGGTAATGGGTGCACAGGATGAAATCCAGCGCCACCTTGCCGTCTGCATCAGCAGCCACGCGTTTGAGGTAGGCCAACACCTGCGCCTCATACCCGGGGCGGCGCGCCTTCAGGTTGGGGTTATCGCTGCCCCAGCCGCTATCCACCAGCGCAAAATGCCCGTCGCTTTCCAGCAGGATCGCGTCGGAATTTTCGGTGTTCAAAAAATGGATGCGGCTGCCCTGCCCGCTACCGGCAAAGGCAAAGTTTTCCGCCACCAAGGTGTAGCGCTTTTCGTATTGATTGAACAGCAGCACGGTGAGGATGTCCAGCAAAAAGATGCCGAGCATGATCACCATGATGCCAATCGTAGCCAGCTTCGACGGGCGAAGCCATTGTGGCCGTTTTCTTTTTGCCTTTGCTGCGGTGCCTTGCGTCAAAATTCAGATGCCCCCAAATCAAGCCCGCCCAGCAGCCGTTGCAGTTCCGCGACCTCTTCGTTGCTGAGCGTGACGCCCTTACCCATTTTTTCGTGTTCCGGCGCCCATTCCCTGATGTCGTACTTCGGCTCGCGCCCGTTCCAACTGATCAGGTTCAGTTCCTTCGTCCACCCCCGGGATGTTTCGGAAAGCACGCCAAGCTCCTCCACGATTGCGTAAGTAAATTCTGCCATGTGCCGCACCCTTTCTTTTGTAACATAATAATAGTATACCCAAGATAACGGGGAAGCGGGGGCAGACGCACGGCCTGCCTCCCACTGTATGATATTCTGCCCCCCG
>JAITNG010000007.1 GCA_031290595.1 Oscillospiraceae bacterium | reverse complement strand
AAATAAGCGACATATAACAATTTATATTTTTTGGAGGCGGGGAGCCGGAACGCTCCTTGCCTTCAATTCCAGAAAGGGGTGTGTTGCAACGATGCTTGCAAAAATCACGGCGCTCGTGCTTGGGTTGGTGCAGCTGCTGTTGGCTTCGGCGGGGGTTCCCCTGCGGCCAACGCATATTGAAGCGCAAAGCAAGCCGGTCAACGTCTTCGTCGCGGGTTTGATGGGCTTTGGTGAAATGACGGCGGTCAACTTTGTCGTCCCCTACTGGGGCGTGGGCAGCAATCTGCCCAAGATGCTTGAAGAAGAGGGCTACGAGAGCTACGCCGCCAGCGTGGGGCCGCTTTCGAGCGCATGGGACCGCGCCTGCGAACTCTATGCCCAACTCTGCGGCGGCACAGTGGATTACGGCGCGGCGCACGCAGAAAAATGCGGCCACGCCCGCTTTGGGCGCACCTACGAAAAACCCCTGTTTGCGGGCTGGAGCGCGGCGCGACCCATCAACCTTTGGGGGCACAGCTTTGGCGGCCCCACGGTGGATTTGTTCACGCAGCTCTGTGCGCAGGGCAGCGCCGAAGAACGCGCAGCCACCCCGGCGGCGGAGCGTTCCCCGCTTTTTGACGGCGGGCTGATTGACCGCATCCACTCCGTCACCGCCCTGGCAGCGCCCTTCAACGGTACCACGGCGGACGTCGCCATGCGCGGCGACGACGCCTGGAGCTACACCGGCGTGCTGGCCATTTTTGCCGCCCTCGGTTCGGCCAAGCACGTCAACGGTATTTATGACGTGCAACTGGATCAATTCGGGCTTTCCCTGCCGCCCGGCAAAGGGGATGGCAAAATGCCGTCGCTGCAACAGATCACCGCCTTTGCCCAAAGCGGGGATAACGCGCTTAGCGATCTTTCGATTGCCGGTGCGCGGCGGATCAACGACCAGGTGCAAACCCAGCCGGGTGTGTATTATTTTTCCTACAACGCCTGCATCACCGAACCGCAGCCGCTGTTGCGGGATGACAAGCAGCTGCCGCCCCTCCGTGAATGGAAGGATCCCGTCCTCGCGCTGTTTGCCGCCCAAATGGGGCTGCGCATAGGCAAGACCAGCCTGGCGGAAACCGGGGACGACCCGCTTTGGCTGGAAAATGACGGCGCGGTGCCGGTGGCCTCGGCGCGCTACCCCTTCGGCGAACCGCACCTGGCGTTTGCCCCCGGCGCAAAGCCCGCCCCCGGCATTTGGAACGTGATGCCGACGCTTTACGGCAAAGACCACGGCTATTTTTGCGGAGCCGACATAAACAACAATGCGCCGGAGGATCTCAAGGCGTTTTATCTGGCGCACATGGCGTTGCTGGAACAAACATACAACTAACTTTGTGGAGGATGCGAAGATGGCACAGTTTTCGATCCGCTGGATCGGGCAGGGGGGCTACGCCCTGCGCTGCGGCGGCAGTGCGCTTTTGGTTGACCCGTATTTTTCCGATATGGTGGAGCGCGTGGAGGGCTTGAAGCGCCTGGTTCCGCCGCCCTTTGCCGCGCAGGATGCGAAGCCGGATTACTTCCTCGCGACCCACGACCATATGGATCATCTGGATACCGACATGATCCGCGAAATGCCCTGCGCGGGTGTGCGCTTCCTTTGCACGCAGAGCAGCAAAACCGCGCTGCTGGGGCTGGGCAAGGGGATCACGGAAGAGCAGATCACGGCGCTGCACAAGGGCGATACACTGGATTGCGGCGATTTTACGCTCGAAGCGCTCTATGCCAGCCACACGCCGGATAGCGTGGGCTTATGCATCATCTGTGAAGGTATACGCCTTTACATCACCGGCGATACGCTTTTTGAAGCGGAAGTCGGCGCAAACGCCCGCGCAGATGTGATTTGCTGCTGCATCAACGGCCGCTGGGGCAACATGGACGCAAAAGAAGCCGTGGAAGTTGCGCTGCGCTCCGGCGCAAAAGTGGCGATCCCCAACCATTACGGCATGTTTGCCGAAAACACGGCAGACCCGGCGGATTTTACACGTGCCGCCGCAGCCAGGGGGCTGAAGACCTACGTAATGGAATACGGCGAAGAGCTTGACGTGGCAACATTGTTGGGCTGACAGGATGGGCTAATAAACTCCCCGCAAGGTGCAGCGAAAGCGCACCCTGCGGGGATTTTGGCGGCCATGCCAAAGCACATCAAAACGTGAGCTTTTCGCGGAATTCTTTCCATTTGGTGGATACGCTGCTTTTAAAATCATCCCAGGCGGATTCGCCCTTGGCGTAGGAGGCCAGACCCATGCCGACAGTCTTTTCGCGGAATTCTTCCCCCGGGGAAAGCGCGGTTGCGCTCACGAGGTGAATGACAGTCGCATCCCCCGCCTTGAGCTGGCGGAAGGCGTCGGCGCTCAGCGGGTTGCTGGGCAGGAGCGCTTCGGTCAGGGTGCTGTAGGGCGCGAGCAGGTTCAACTGGCGGCCAAGGAAATCAAGGCCGCGGTCGGAACTGACCAGCCATTCCAAAAAGGCTTCGGCGGCAAGCCGCTCTTCGTTGCTGCCCTTGGCATTGATGGCGGCGTAGAGCTGGGGTTCCAGCGCCAGGCCGGTTCTTTCGCCTTCGGTGAACTGCATGAAGGCGGGCAGGATGCCGATGTCTTCCGCGCGGAGCGTCTGCGCAGCGGCGGTGTTGAGCTTGCCCCAAAGCTCGGTGCCGCCCAGCAGCATGGCCGCCTTGCCATCGGTGAATTCGGCGGCGGCGGCTTCCTGCGTGCGGGCATCCAGGGCGTTCGGCGCGGCGGTGGCGTTGGCCAGCAGCAGGTCAACAAAGGCGTGGTAGGGTTCGGCGTAGCGGAAGCTGATTTCGTTGATGGCCGTGCCGGTCAGCTCCGTGTTGGCTTTGCGGAATTCGTAGCTCAGCGGCAGACTCAGCAGGCGGTGGCTCACCGCGGCGGATTCGCCTTCCTTGAGCGCGGCGGCGGCAAAAACGCCGTCAATCCCAAGTTCCGTTTTGTTCTTGGTGATGTCCTTCACCAGCGCTTCCAGCTTGGCAAAATCGGTGACGTCATCCGCTTTGGTGAAAGCCGTGGCCTTGCCCGGCAGGGCAAAGTAGGCCTCCAGGATCGGTTTGTTATAGACGACGCCGAAGGCCTGGACGCCCAGGGGGACGGCGACCGGCTTGCCATCGGCGTGCAGCGCCAGGAGCGGATCAAGCAGACGTTTGTAGGCCTCGGTGCCGGCAAGGTCGGCTGCGTTTTCCTTCCAGGCGGCATGTTCGCTGGGGTTGGTGAAGAGGATCACGGCGGGCGGCTTCTCCGCTTTGAGCCGCTCCTTCAGGTGTTCCAGCGGCACGGTGGCTTCCGGCGGTTTTTCCAGTGCAATGGTCACGCCGGTCAGGGATTTGTAATCCGCGGCCAGCGCTTGCCAAAGGGGTTCCTGGGCGGTATCCGGCTGATAGACGCGGACGCTCAGTTCGCCCTCCACTGCGGCGGGGGAAGAGCTGGGGGGGAGGGTGGAAGATTCTCCCGCTTTGTTCGTCATGCCACATGCGGCCAGTAGGCCGCACAGCAGCGCGATGCAAAGGGTGAGCGCGAGCAGGGCTATGATGTTGCGCTTACGGTTGTTCATGGTTCATGCATCCTTTCCGATGAAAATCCAGCAAATTAAATTGGGAAACCCATGGCTAGCATTGCCCGTCGTAGGAAAATTATGCGTTCGGGCTTGACAAGTCCGATGAAAAACAATATAATAGGCAGGTGCAAATTGAATATTGAACAGGGGCTGTGTTTTATGGATCAGATCAGTGTGTATTTCAAAGGACTACTCGCTACCATTGTTGCATCGCTACTTGCCTGGCACGCTTCCATCGGCGGAGTGGTTCCGCTGCCAATCAACACCAAATTCGTCACCGCACCGGCGGTATTCGACGTCGGCGACGGCTATGCGGTCATGTGGGCGACCGATAAAAAGGGCATGGCTTGGGTGACGTTTGAAGTGGACGGCAAGGAATACACGGTCTACGATTCCGCCAGCGGCACCATCAGAACGGATGAAACGCTGCACGCGGTCAAGGTCGATAAGGATTTGTTTGACCAGGCCGGGAGTTACCGGGTGCATTCGGCTTATATTCTCTTCAACTTCGGCTATATAACCTTCCGGGGGGCGGAAGCCGTCAGCCAGGCCTACGACTTCCGTGGCTACGAGGGGCAGGAAACCATACGCGGCCTCTTCTTTGCCGATGTGCACGGCCAAAAGGAAATGGCATACCAGAACACCGCGCTGCTGACGCAGGACGCCCCGGCCGATTTTGTGGTGCTGGGGGGCGACATTGCCCGCGACTGGCTGTTGACGCAAAAGACCTTTGTGGATGAAATCCTTGACCTGGCCGTCCATATGAGCGGCAGCGGGATCCCTGTGGTTTACGTCCGCGGCAACCACGAATGCCGTGGCGCCTGGGCAACGCAGATGCGCAATTACTTCCCCACCCCCACCGGGGAACTTTACTTCACCACGTCCTACGGCCCCATCGGCGCACTGGTGCTGGATACCGGCGAGGATAAGGACGACGACGACCCGCAATACGGCGGCCTTGCGGATTTTGACGCTTACCGCAAGCAGCACCTGAACTGGATCAAGGGGCTGCGCAGCGATACATTTGATGCATATGAATATAAAGTTTGCTACGCCCACAAGTACAATTTCAATGTACCTGCACAGCAGAGCGGCGAGAACTGGGCGATCCCCGTCCGGGCGCTGGGGATTCCGTTGACCCTGACCGGCCACGGCCACACCAACAAGGTGTTCAGTGATGCGGAATCCGGCATGGTGATCTTTGAAGACGGCGGAACGGCTGCGGGTTCGCTCGCCACCTTCAGCGGCGGGCAGATCAGCGTGAAGACCCGCCACCTTTGGCGAAATCATCGACGATTGGGGCGTACTGGCCACGTATTGAGCTGTATAGTATAATTTCAAGAGGAGAAAAATGGATGGCAGATTTTCAAATTGGCGTGCTGCTCGACGGCTTCCGGGCGGAGCTGCCCACGGCACTGGGGCTGGCTGAAAAAGTCGGCGCCAAAGGGATTCAAATTTATTCCACGCAGGGCGAAATGGCGCCCGAAGCCCTGACGGCGCAAAAGCGCCGCGAGCTGCTGGACCGCATCCACAGCCACGGGCTGGTGGTTTCCGCCCTGTGCGGCGATTTGGGCGAGGGCGGTTTCACAAAGCCGGAACGCAATGCCGAAAAAATCGAACGCTCCAAGCGTATTCTGGATCTGGCCAAGGATCTGGAAACGGACGTCGTCACCACCCACATCGGCGTTGTGCCGGGGGATGCGGCGCACCCGCGCTACGGCATTTTGCAGGCGGCCTGTGGCGCACTGGCAGAATATGCGGATTCCGTAGGGGCGCACTTCGCCATCGAAACCGGCCCCGAAACGGCGGCCACGCTCAAGGGCTTCCTGGATTCCCTGGGTTCGCGCGGCGTTGCGGTGAACCTTGACCCGGCGAACTTCGTCATGGTCACGGGGGACGACCCCGCACAGGCGGCGCTGACGCTGCGGGAGTACATCGTCCACACCCACGCCAAAGACGGCAAGCAGAACTATTACCGCGACCCGGAGCAGGTCTACGGGATGGTGGAAAGCGAGCTTGTCACTTCGCCCTCCTTCTTGGAAGTGCCGCTGGGGCAGGGGCAGGTGGATTGGGAGGCCTACCTTGCCGCGCTGCGGGCGATTGGTTACAACGGCTTTTTGACCATTGAGCGCGAAGTGGGTGAAGACCCCTATGGCGATATTACCCACGCCGTGCAGTTTTTGCGGGCAAGGATATAGGAAAAAAGTTGCGTCAATTTCAGGCCGCATGTGGCCGGTATCAAAAAGAGAGGTGTGGGTGAAAACATGAAAGTTAGCGTCAGTAGTTATAGCTTTTCGCAGTTGCGCGGCAAGGGGGCGGCTTCGCCCCTGGAACTGATCGGCCTTGCCAAAGGCATAGGTTTTGAGGCGATTGAATACACTGATATTGCGCCAAGCGACGGCCGCACGGCGCGGGAAAACGCCGCGCTGCTCCGCGAGGAGAGCGAGAAGCAGGGGCTGCCGATCATCTGTTACACCGTCGGGGCGGATTTTTTGAACGCCGCTTCCGTCGAACAGGAGGCGCAGCGCCTTTTTGAGCAGGTGGAAATCGCGAAAATCCTGGGCGCACCCACCATGCGCCACGACGCCACCAGGGGATTCGGCGGGTCTGCGGCGAAGTACAGTCACTTTGCGCAGGCGCTGCCGGTTTTGGCGCAGGGCTGCCGTTTGGTGACCGAATACGCCGCCCCGCTGGGCATCGGCACGATGGTGGAAAACCACGGCTACTTTTGCCAGGATAGCGCCCGCGTGGCCGCGCTGGTGGGCGAAGTCGGCCACCCGAATTTTGGCACGCTGGTGGATCTGGGCAACTTCCTGTGCGCCGATGAAGCGCCCAACCAGGCCGTTGGCAATGTCGCCGCCTTTGCCAAGCACGTCCACGCAAAGGATTTCCACGTGAAATCCGGCGCGGGGGACGCCCCCGGCGAAGGCTGGTTCCGCTCCCGGGGCGGCAACTGGCTGCGCGGGGCGATCATCGGCCACGGCGAAGTGCCGGTGCGCCAGTGCCTCGGCGTCCTGGCCGCCGCCGGGTACGAAGGCTACGTCAGCATCGAATTTGAAGGCATGGAAGACTGCCAGGCCGCACTGCGCATCGGCTGTGAAAATCTGCGCAGGTATATTGATAACATCTAGAAAGGCAATGCATGTCACAAAAGAGCAATCGAAAACTCCGCCGCACAGGGGTGGAGCATTTCGGAATCCAACGCAAGATTGTGGCCAACATGACCACCGAATCCTGGGAAACCATCCCCCACGCGGGGGCGAATTATGAACCCGACGTCACGGAGTTCTGGAACCTGTTCCAGTCGCTGCGCAAGGAGCCGGAGTGGAGCGGCATCACCATCAACACGCTGATGCTCTATGTCATCACCCAAGGGCTGAAGGCTTGCCCGGCGCTCAACGGGCACATTTCCTTCCGGCGCAAATCCGCCAACGGGCGGGTGGAAACCATTTCGGATATTGATATTTCGATCCCCATGGCGCTGCCCATCGGCGGCATGATGACGATCAACATCCACAACTGCGAGCGGATGCGTCTGCGCGAGCTTTCGGCATACATCGGCGACGTGCGCCGGCGGATGGAGAAAACCGACTTCAACGAAGCGATGTTTTCCGCCGCACTCGAAAACACGGTTCGTCTGCTTGCCAAGGGGAAGATTGACGTGATTGCCCGCAGGCTCATCGGCAACACAGTCGGCAAAGGCAAAATGCCCCGGCTCAACCGGGGCGAAAAGAAGGCATATTTGGCGATCCCGGAAAGCGAGCGGCTCACCAAGCGGGATATTGAGCAGGGGACGATCACGGTTTCCAACTTCGGTTCGGTGTACCGCGCATCCTATGTCACGCCGTTGATGCTGGAGATCATCCCGCCGCAAATTTGCGCCATCGCCATCGGCGGCATGACGGAACGCCCCGGCGTCGCTGCGGGTTCCGATGGGGTCAAGGCCATGTCGATCCGCAAATACATGTCATTTTGCATCATGTTTGACCACCGCGCCCTGGATTATGAGGACACGGTGCACTTCATGGAATACCTTGACGGCGTTTTTGCCCACCCGGAAGTCATGCTGGAATGGCTGTGAGGCGATAGCTCCCGTCCAGAATCGCAGCCCACCAGCTTTGGTTTTCCACATACCAACGCACGGTTGCCGCGATGCCTTCCGCAAAGCCGGTTTCCGGCAGCCAGCCCAGCTCCCGGTGCATTTTTGCCGGGTCAATGCCGTAGCGCAGATCATGCCCCGCCCGGTCGGTGACGTAACTGATCAGGCTTTCCGGCTTCCCAAGTTCGTGCAGGATGCTGCGCACGACCGTCATATTATCCCGCTCATTGCGCCCGCCGATGTTGTAAACTTCGCCGGGCGTTCCTTTTTGCAAAATCAGCGCCAGCGCCGCGCAATGATCCCGCACATGCAGCCAATCCCGGATGTTTGCCCCGCGCCCGTAGACCGGCAGCGGCGCATCATCCAGGGCTTTGAGGATCATGAGCGGGATCAGCTTTTCAGGGAACTGGAACGGCCCGTAGTTGTTGGAACAGCGCGAAACCGTCACCGCCAGGCCGTAGGTGCGGTGATACGCCAGCGCCAGCAAATCGGCGCCCGCCTTGGAAGCCGAATAGGGGCTGGAGCAGCGGATCGGCGTTTCTTCCGTGAAGAGCAGCTCCGGCCGGTCCAGCGGGAGATCGCCGTAGACCTCGTCCGTCGAAACCTGGTGGAAGCGCACGCCGCCGTGCGTCCGGCAAGCATCGAGCAGCACCTGCGTCCCCAAAACATTGCTGCGCAGGAAAATATCCGGGTGGGTGATGGAGCGGTCAACGAAGCTCTCGGCGGCAAAGTTGATCACCGCGTCAAAGTCTTCCGCAGCAAACAGCGCGTCCACCAGTGCGGTGTTCGTAATATCCCCCTGCACAAAGCGGACGTGCGGCTGCGCCAGCGCGGGGAGCAGGGTGTTCAGGTTCCCCGCATAGGTCAGCGCATCCAGGCAAACAAGTCTGTCGCCGGGGGAATGTTCCCGCCAATAATAAACAAAATTGCTGCCAATGAACCCGGCAGCGCCGGTGATAAGCAACTTCATAGTGCGGCCTCGATTCTTTCGTAATCGTAGTTATGGCCTTCAGTATAGCATATTTTTCAGGAAAAGGCAAGCAAATCCAAATCCCCGCCGGCACCTGGCTGGCGGGGATGGTTGTTGTGTGATCCGGCGGTTTATTGGCCGTTGGGCTTTAAGCCGTTTGCTTCGTCGTAGCGGGATTTTTGCTCGTCGTCATACCCCGGGGGGTAGGTGTGGGTGGTTTTGGCCGATGTTGTGGGAGCCGCTGTGGTGGGCGGCGCGGTTGTGGTGGTGGGCGCTTTGGTCGTCGTCGGCCGGGTGGTGTAGGTATACTTTGTGGTGCCGGTGCTGCTGGTTGTGCTGCTGGAACTGGAAGCGGTGGAGGAGGAACTGCTGCTGCCGCTGCCGGTGGCGCCGGAAGTCGTCGGCACGGTGGTGCCGCTGGGCTGGGTGGTGGAAACGCTGTTGCCCGGCAGCGTGGTGCCGACGCCGGTGGTGCGCGTGGTGGCCGCTGTGGTGCGTGTGGTGGTCTTTTTCGTTGTTATGGGGCTATATTGGCTACTCAGCGTGGGGTAGGCCACCGTTCCAAGCGTCCAGCGGTTGCGGGTGGTGGTGGTGGGCGATGTGGGCTGGAGCGGATCATCTTCAGCCGGTTGTTGGCCGGGCAAGGTCTGCCCCGGCGCAAGCGTTTGAATCGTGATGGACGCGCACAGATCCACATAATTTTCCAGCGATCCGTTTTTGGGGCACATCTTCAGCGGCGGGTTGGTTTGGATCGGCGCACCGTCCTCTTCCCAGGCCAGCAGCGTGGTTTCATCCAGCGCCAGCGCGGCGGAATAATTTACACTTTTGCCGGTCACGGATGTGACGGTGACGCTCTGCACCCGGTAGGGTGGGACGCCGACAAATTCCAGGATGGATTTGAGCGTGATCCCTGTGTATTGGTGGGTGGTGGTGACGCCGTAGTTGACGTCGGTGACGGTCATGGAAAGGTTCTGGTAAAGCGTCTGGTATTTTGCGTCGTTGCTGGTGAATTCGCTGATGTTGCCGCCGCGCACCTCAAGCCGCCAGGCATTGGGGTCGTTCACGACGGGCAGTACGGTGGGTTCGGTGGGTTCGGTGTATGCCGCTTCGCCGCCATTGACGGAAGAAGAAACGGATGCACCGGGGTCGTTGTCCTTTTCGCCACAGGCGGCGAAGGCGAAGATCAGCGCCCCTGCCAGCAGCAAGGCTGCCCAGCGGATGGTTTGCTTCATAAGTAAATGCACTCCCTTCAAAAATAACAAAAAAGTTTTATGCGTCCCTCTACTTTGTATTATAACGGATATTACCGGGATTTGCAAGCACTATTTTGGGCGACTGCGCCGCTTTTAAAAGAAAAGTTCGCAGGTGCAGGATTGGCTTGACTATTTTCCCCGTCCTTCACATATCAATGGGAGTATAAGCCAATGAAAACATGGGGTGCGGGATGAGAACCACGAGCAAGCTGATCCTCAACACGGCGCTGCTGACGGCGGCTTCCTTTTTGATGCAGACGGTTTCGGTCGCGTTCAACGTCTATTTGACCAACCGCATCGGCGAACTTGGCATCGGGCTGTTTCAACTGACCATGACCGTCTATGGCATGGCGGCGACCTTCGCCTGTGCCGGGGTGCGCCTGGGCGCGACGCGGCTGAACATCGATCTGCTGGCAAAGCAGCCGGAAGCCTCTTCGCGCGGCGCGATGCGGCTATGCCTGGGCTACGCGTTCGTCCTCAGCTGCACGATGGGGGTTGCGCTGTTCCTTGCCGCGCCGCTGGCCGCCACGCAGTGGCTCAGTGACCCCCGCGCAACCCAGGCGCTGCGCTGGCTTGCGCTGGGGCTGCCGTTCGTTTCCGTCACAGCCGCCATGCAGGGGTATTTCACCGCCGTGCGCACGGTCTTCAAGAGTGCGGCGGCGCAGGGGGTGGAACAGGCGGTGAAAATCGCTGCCGTGGTGTTCTTTTTGGGGCGAATGCTCCCCATGGGGATGGAATACGCTTGCCTGGCCATCGTCTATGGCATGTGCGCCGGGGAGGTGGTCGCGCTGGTGTTTTCCGCTCTGTTGCTGCGCAGTGCGCATTCCATGCGCCGCCGGGACGCCCCGGGGCAGGCGCAGGTCAAACTGCGGGCGCTGCTGCACATCGCCGGGCCGGAAGCCGCAGGTACCTGCGTCCGCAGCGTTTTGCTGACGGTGGAACACCTCCTGATCCCCCGCGGGTTCCAGGCGGCGGGGCGTTCGGCGGAAGACGCTAC
This sequence comes from Oscillospiraceae bacterium, assembly GCA_031290595.1. Taxonomy (GTDB): domain Bacteria; phylum Bacillota; class Clostridia; order Oscillospirales; family Acutalibacteraceae; genus WRMQ01. The sequence continues at coordinate 972 of JAITNG010000007.1, read as the reverse complement.
GCGCATCTATGGCGTGATCCATGGCATGTCGCTGCCTGTGCTGCTGTATCCTTCGGCGGTGCTTTCATCCCTGGCGGGGCTGCTGGTGCCGGAATTCTCGCTTTTGCGCATCGACGGGCGGCACCGGCAGATTGAAACCGCCGTGCGCAAAATCCTCCGGCTCTCGCTCTTTTATGGCGTGTTCATCGGCGGGATGTTCTACGCCTTCGCCGCGCCGCTTTCGCAGCGCATCTATGGCAGCGATATTGCCGCAAAATATTTGCAGCTGCTCTCGCCCCTGGTGCCGGTGATGTATGTGGACATGAGCGTGGACGGGATGCTCAAGGGGCTGGATCAGCAAAAATATTCGATGCGCTACAACATCATCGATTCCGGCATGTGCGTGGTGCTGGTATCCATCCTGCTGCCGCGCCTTGCCATCAAGGGCTACATCATCGTGCTATTCATCAGCGAGATTTACAACTTCTTCTTCAGCTTACGCCGCCTGTTGGTGGTGACGGGCGTGCCGCGCCCGCGCCTGGCGGAAATCGCCAAACCCCTGCTATGCACGGCCTGTGCGGCACTGATCCCGCTGGGTCTCAGCAACGCCGCCGCCCCGGGCGGCCTGGGCAGCTCAACGCTGCGCCTGGTGCTCGCACTGGGCGGCGGCGCGGTATTCTACTTCGTGGCGCTCTATTTGATCGGCTCGGTGACAAGGGAAGATTTTAAGGCGGTCAAGGTAGGCGGGGCGTGAGGGATGCGCAAGTTTGAACGAAAGAAGTCTTTTTATCGAGGAACTGTATAAGCGTGAAAAGATAAAAAACCACAACACAACAAAAATCCCCCCGGCGGTGCAACATCACCGCCGGGAATTTTTTTGCCTCTACGCCCTTCGACAGGCTTTTTCTATTGGATGGTATATTATATAAGTCCAGCGCGTTTTGATTTAAATTGTTGAAGTTTAAGAGAGGTGTGAACGAAAATGCCAGTACG
>JAITNG010000126.1 GCA_031290595.1 Oscillospiraceae bacterium | reverse complement strand
TTGATCAAAAGGAATTGCCATGCCAACACCTCTCATTGACTTCCAGAACGTCAGCTTCACCTACGCCGGGGAAGGTGAGGAACAGCCCGCCGTGCGGGAGCTTTCCTTTGCCCTGGGGCGGGGGGAGTTTGTTGCTATGCTTGGGCATAACGGTTCGGGCAAATCCACCGCCGCCAAGCTCTGCAACGGCCTGTTGCTGCCCGGGGAGGGCAAGGTGCTGGTGGACGGGCTGGATACTGCCGATGAGGAAAATCTGTTTGAGATCCGCCGCCGGGTGGGCATGGTCTTCCAGAACCCGGATAACCAGATCATTGCGGCGATTGTGGAAGACGACGTGGCCTTTGGGCCGGAAAATCTTTGCCTGCCGCCGGAAGAAATCCGCCAGCGGGTTGATAAAGCCCTGCAAGCGGTGGGGATGTTTGAACACCGCCTGGCCGAGCCGCACAAGCTATCCGGCGGGCAAAAGCAGCGGGTGGCCATTGCGGGCGTCCTCGCGATGCAAAACGAGTGCATTGTGTTGGATGAAGCCACCGCCATGCTGGACCCCCGCGGACGGCGCGAGGTGATGGAAGCCGCGCTGCGGCTGCACCGGGAAAAAGGGATCACCGTGCTGCTGATCACCCACTTCATGGAAGAAGCCGCCCTGGCCGACCGCGTGCTGGTGCTGGATGAAGGCCGCCTGTTGCTCAGCGGCGCCCCGCGCGAGGTGTTTGCGCAGGAAGCGGTCTTGCACCAGGCGGGCGTGGCGCTCCCCGCCCCCGCCCGCCTGGCTGCGGCGCTACGCCCACACTTCCCCGGCCTCCCCCAAGGGATTTTGACCGAAGAGGCGTGCGCCGCCGCCATCGCGCAGCAAATTTTTACGCCGGGCGAATTTAGATGTCCTTCAGAAGACGTCATCAAAGACGCCATCGAAAATTCAGAAGCCGTGCCGCCACAAGCCATCGAAAAAGCCATCGAAAAAGCCATCGAAACTGCTGTGATCAGGCTGGAGGGGCTGCACTTTCGTTACCCCAACAGCGGGAAGGGTGCGCCCCATGCCCTGGAAGGCGTGGATCTTTCGGTTGCGCCGGGGGAACTGCTGGCGATCATCGGCCACACGGGTTCGGGCAAAAGCACACTGGTGCAGCACCTCAACGCGCTGCTCAAGCCCACGCAGGGCAGCGTTTTTGTGGAGGGCAAAAACATCTGGGCAAATAAAAAATCAATCCGCGAAGCCCGCTTCCGGGTGGGGCTTTGCTTCCAGTATCCCGAATACCAGCTCTTTGAGGAAACCACCGAAAAAGACGTCGCCTACGGCCCCAAGAACATGGGGCTGGGCGCTGCGGAAATCCGGGAACGAGTGCTGCGTGCCGCCGCCCTGGTTGGGCTGGAAGAATCCTTGCTGGCCAAGTCGCCGCTCGATCTTTCCGGCGGCGAAAAGCGGCGCGCCGCCGTGGCCGGGGTGATTGCGATGGAGCCGCACGTCCTTGTGCTGGATGAACCCACCGCTGGCCTTGACCCGCGTGGCCGGGCGCAGATGATCCGAATGATCCGCCGCTACCGGCAGGAAACCGGCCGCACCGTGCTGCTCATCAGCCACAGCATGGAAGACGTGGCGGAGCTGGCCGACCGGGTGCTGGTGATGCACCAGGGCAAAGCCGCCCTGCACGGCGCCCCCGCGCAGGTGTTTGCCCGCGCAGAGGAACTGACCGCCATGGATTTGGACGTCCCGACCGTTACCCGCATCTTTTTGATGCTCCGCGCACTGGGCGTTGGCGTGCGTGCAGATGTGCTTACGATGGAACAGGCCGTGGATGCACTCCTGCGCCTGCGCGGGGCAGAGGGGGGGCGGCAGGATGCGTAACATCACCATTGGGCAGTATTATGCCGGGCAGTCGCTGCTCCACCGCATGGATGCGCGGATGAAATTGGCGCTGACCTTCGGCTTTATGATTCTGCTGTTTGTTTGCCAAAACTTTCTTTCGCTGGGGCTGCTGGCGCTGGCCACCCTGGCACTGGCGCTGCTTTCCCGCGTCCCCGTGGGGATGCTGCTGCGCTCGCTGCGCCCGATCATCGTGCTGGTGGTGTTCACCAGCTTGCTGAACCTCTTTTATACCACGGGCGCAAACGCCACGCCGCTGTTCACAATCCCGCTGCACTTCCACGGCTGGGCGCTGACCGTGAGCCGGGAAGGCGCCTTCCTCGCAATCTTCACCACCGTGCGCATCCTCTGCCTGATTCTGGCCAGCTCGCTTTTGACTTACACCACAACGCCTTCCATGCTCACCACCGGGTTGGAACGGCTGCTTGCCCCCCTGGCAAAGCTGCACGTCCCGGTTTCCGCTTTTGCGATGATGATGACCCTCGCCCTGCGCTTCGTCCCCACCCTGGTGGAAGAAACCGACCGCATCATGAACGCGCAAAAATCCCGCGGCTCAAACCTTGAAACCGGGAGCCTGCTCCAGCGGGTGCGGGCGTTTGTGCCGGTGCTGGTGCCGCTGTTCATTTCAGCCTTCCGCCGGGCGGCGGAGCTGGCCAACGCGATGGAAAGCCGCTGCTACACCGGCGCCAACGCACGCACAAGCATGAAGCAGCTGCGCCTACACGCCGGGGATTTTGCCGCGCTTGCCACGATGGCGCTGCTGTGCGGCGGCGTGGTTACATTGAATATCTATTTTGGAAAAGTCTAGGAAGGAGCATCCAAAACATGTCACAGTTATCCTACATCCTCTCCCGCATCCGCAAAATGGATACCGCAAAGATGCGTAAAACCGCGCATGAACTCAGCGGGAAGGCGCATAAGCCCGCCGCCTACCTCTTTGCGGATATGGTGCTTTGCGGCTTCCGTTATGGCGCGGGGTATTTGGATTACCGCCTTTTTGAATTCTATGACCGCACGGCGGCGCAGCGGGCGAGTTACCTTACGCGCGGCAAAAGCAACGCCATGATTGCGAAATACAACAACGCCGAACGGGCAACGCTGGTGGAAAACAAGCGTGCGTTCTGCGATCTTTTCGGCGATTACCTTGGCCGGGATTGGCTGGATATTTCCACCGCCGGGGAAGCTGCGGTCGCCGTGTTCCGCGCAAAGCACCCGGTCTTCTTCGCCAAAACCCCCGAAGGCATGTGCGGCAGCGGCGTGCGCCGCATCAACAGCGCGGATTTTTCGCCGGCCACGCTGCAACAGCAGTTGGCAGCGGAGGGCTTTACGCTCTGGGAGGAGGCCATCCGCCAACATGCGGAAATGGCGGCGCTCTGCCCCAAGGCGGTCAACACGCTGCGCATGGTCACGCTTGCGCTGGAAGACGGCGTGCATCTGCTGGCGGTGTTTTTGCGCATGGGCAACGGCAAGGATGTGGATAACCTCAACGCAGGCGGGTTCGCCGCCCCGGTGGAAATCGAAACCGGCGTGGTTGCGCATCCCGCGACGGATAAAAACGGCGTTCTTTATGAAATGCACCCCTTCAGCGGCAAGGCGATCCTGGGGTTCCAGGTGCCGTTTTGGCCGGAGTGCCTTGCGCTGGTGCAACGCGCTGCGCGGGTGGAACCCACGGTGCGCTACATCGGCTGGGATGTTGCGCTGACCCCCGCCGGCCCCGTGTTGGTGGAAGCCAACACCTTCCCGGGGCATGACATCACCCAGATGCCCGCCCACACGCCCGGCAAAACCGGGATGCTGCCGCTGATTCAGCAGGTCGAAGCCGCAGCAGCGGCAAAAAAGCAAGAAGGGGGTGCTGCACAATGAACCGTTCCAAACACATACGCATCGTCGCCCTGGTGCTGGCAGGGCTGATGTTTTTGAGCGTATTCGCAGTCGTGCTGGGGGCTTTCGCCCGGTGAAGCCGTTC